>NZ_NUYF01000046.1:0-4683 GCF_002566505.1 Bacillus sp. AFS077874 | reverse complement strand
CTTTGAAAACTAAACAAAACATGAAGTAAACGTCAATTATTAGTTTTTTGAGCAATACAAGATTTAAACTTAACTTTTATGGAGAGTTTGATCCTGGCTCAGGACGAACGCTGGCGGCGTGCCTAATACATGCAAGTCGAGCGGACTAATGGGAGCTTGCTCCCGTTAGTTAGCGGCGGACGGGTGAGTAACACGTGGGCAACCTACCTGTAAGACTGGGATAACTTCGGGAAACCGGAGCTAATACCGGATGACATAAAGGAACTCCTGTTCCTTTATTGAAAGATGGCCTCGGCTATCACTTACAGATGGGCCCGCGGCGCATTAGCTAGTTGGTGAGGTAACGGCTCACCAAGGCGACGATGCGTAGCCGACCTGAGAGGGTGATCGGCCACACTGGGACTGAGACACGGCCCAGACTCCTACGGGAGGCAGCAGTAGGGAATCTTCCGCAATGGACGAAAGTCTGACGGAGCAACGCCGCGTGAGCGATGAAGGCCTTCGGGTCGTAAAGCTCTGTTGTTAGGGAAGAATAAGTGCTAGTTGAATAAGCTGGCACCTTGACGGTACCTAACCAGAAAGCCACGGCTAACTACGTGCCAGCAGCCGCGGTAATACGTAGGTGGCAAGCGTTGTCCGGAATTATTGGGCGTAAAGCGCGCGCAGGCGGTTTCTTAAGTCTGATGTGAAAGCCCCCGGCTCAACCGGGGAGGGTCATTGGAAACTGGGAAACTTGAGTGCAGAAGAGGAAAGTGGAATTCCAAGTGTAGCGGTGAAATGCGTAGAGATTTGGAGGAACACCAGTGGCGAAGGCGACTTTCTGGTCTGTAACTGACGCTGAGGCGCGAAAGCGTGGGGAGCAAACAGGATTAGATACCCTGGTAGTCCACGCTGTAAACGATGAGTGCTAAGTGTTAGAGGGTTTCCGCCCTTTAGTGCTGAAGTTAACGCATTAAGCACTCCGCCTGGGGAGTACGGTCGCAAGACTGAAACTCAAAGGAATTGACGGGGGCCCGCACAAGTGGTGGAGCATGTGGTTTAATTCGAAGCAACGCGAAGAACCTTACCAGGTCTTGACATCCTCTGACAACCCTAGAGATAGGGCTTTCCCTTCGGGGACAGAGTGACAGGTGGTGCATGGTTGTCGTCAGCTCGTGTCGTGAGATGTTGGGTTAAGTCCCGCAACGAGCGCAACCCTTGATCTTAGTTGCCAGCATTTAGTTGGGCACTCTAAGGTGACTGCCGGTGACAAACCGGAGGAAGGTGGGGATGACGTCAAATCATCATGCCCCTTATGACCTGGGCTACACACGTGCTACAATGGATAGTACAAAGGGTTGCAAGACCGCGAGGTGGAGCTAATCCCATAAAACTATTCTCAGTTCGGATTGTAGGCTGCAACTCGCCTACATGAAGCCGGAATCACTAGTAATCGCGGATCAGCATGCCGCGGTGAATACGTTCCCGGGCCTTGTACACACCGCCCGTCACACCACGAGAGTTTGTAACACCCGAAGTCGGTGGGGTAACCTTTTAGGGGCCAGCCGCCTAAGGTGGGACAGATGATTGGGGTGAAGTCGTAACAAGGTAGCCGTATCGGAAGGTGCGGCTGGATCACCTCCTTTCTATGGAGACATCATGAACCGATGGTTCATGTATGAAANNTTTGTACCTTGAAAACTAGATAATGTCATTCATTAAACTGCGTAAGTTTAATTCAATTAGTTTTAAAATTAGTTAAGTTAGAAAGGGCGCACGGTGGATGCCTTGGCACTAGGAGTCGATGAAGGACGGGACTAACACCGATATGCTTCGGGGAGCTGTAAGTAAGCTTTGATCCGGAGATTTCCGAATGGGGAAACCCACTACTCGTAATGGAGTAGTATCTTTACCTGAATACATAGGGTACTGAGGACAGACCCAGGGAACTGAAACATCTAAGTACCTGGAGGAATAGAAAGCAATAGCGATTTCCTGAGTAGCGGCGAGCGAAACGGAAGATAGCCCAAACCAAGAGGCTTGCCTCTTGGGGTTGTAGGACACTCTATACGGAGTTACAAAGGAACGGGGTAAATGAAGCGACCTGGAAAGGTCCGTCAAAGAAGGTAAAAACCCTGTAGTTGAAACCTCGTTCCCTCTTGAGTGGATCCTGAGTACGGCGGAACACGTGAAATTCCGTCGGAATCTGGGAGGACCATCTCCCAAGGCTAAATACTACCTAGTGACCGATAGTGAACCAGTACCGTGAGGGAAAGGTGAAAAGCACCCCGGAAGGGGAGTGAAAGAGAACCTGAAACCGTGTGCTTACAAATAGTCAGAGCTCGTTAACGAGTGATGGCGTGCCTTTTGTAGAATGAACCGGCGAGTTACGATCCCGTGCAAGGTTAAGTTGAAGAGACGGAGCCGCAGCGAAAGCGAGTCTGAATAGGGCGATATAGTACGTGGTCGTAGACCCGAAACCGAGTGATCTACCCATGTCCAGGATGAAGTTCAGGTAACACTGAATGGAGGTCCGAACCCACGCACGTTGAAAAGTGCGGGGATGAGGTGTGGGTAGCGGAGAAATTCCAATCGAACTCGGAGATAGCTGGTTCTCCCCGAAATAGCTTTAGGGCTAGCCTTATGTGTTAGAGTCTTGGAGGTAGAGCACTGATTGGACTAGGGGCCCCCAACGGGTTACCGAATTCAGTCAAACTCCGAATGCCAATGACTTATCCATAGGAGTCAGACTACGAGTGATAAGATCCGTGGTCAAGAGGGAAACAGCCCAGACCGCCAGCTAAGGTCCCAAAGTATACGTTAAGTGGAAAAGGATGTGGAGTTGCTTAGACAACCAGGATGTTGGCTTAGAAGCAGCCACCATTTAAAGAGTGCGTAATAGCTCACTGGTCGAGTGACTCTGCGCCGAAAATGTAACGGGGCTAAACGTATCACCGAAGCTGCGGATTGATACCGTATGGTATCAGTGGTAGGGGAGCGTTCTAAGGGCGTTGAAGCTAGATCGTAAGGACTGGTGGAGCGCTTAGAAGTGAGAATGCCGGTATGAGTAGCGAAAGACGGGTGAGAATCCCGTCCACCGTATGCCTAAGGTTTCCTGGGGAAGGCTCGTCCTCCCAGGGTTAGTCAGGACCTAAGCCGAGGCCGACAGGCGTAGGCGATGGACAACAGGTTGATATTCCTGTACCACCTCATTTCCGTTTGAGCAATGGAGGGACGCAGAAAGATAGGGTAAGCGCGCTGCTGGATATGCGCGTCCAAGCAATTAGGCTGATGTGTAGGCAAATCCGCACATCATAAGGCTGAGTTGTGATGGCGAGGGAAATATAGTACCGAAGTTCCTGATTCTACGCTGCCAAGAAAAGCTTCTAGCGAGGAAATAGGTGCCTGTACCGCAAACCGACACAGGTAGGCGAGGAGAGAATCCTAAGGTGAGCGAGAGAACTATGGTTAAGGAACTCGGCAAAATGACCCCGTAACTTCGGGAGAAGGGGTGCTCTTTTGGGTGTATGCCCGGGAGAGCCGCAGTGAAAAGGCCCAAGCGACTGTTTAGCAAAAACACAGGTCTCTGCGAAGCCGCAAGGCGAAGTATAGGGGCTGACGCCTGCCCGGTGCTGGAAGGTTAAGAGGAGGGGTTATCCCTTACGGGAGAAGCTCTGAATTGAAGCCCCAGTAAACGGCGGCCGTAACTATAACGGTCCTAAGGTAGCGAAATTCCTTGTCGGGTAAGTTCCGACCCGCACGAAAGGCGTAACGATTTGGGCACTGTCTCAACCATAGACTCGGTGAAATTATAGTACCTGTGAAGATGCAGGTTACCCGCGACAGGACGGAAAGACCCCGTGGAGCTTTACTGCAGCTTGATATTGAATTTTGGTACAGCTTGTACAGGATAGGTAGGAGCCTGAGAAGCCGGAGCGCTAGCTTCGGTGGAGGCGTCGGTGGGATACTACCCTGGCTGTATTGAAATTCTAACCTAGAGCCGTGATCCGGCTCGGAGACAGTGTCAGGTGGGCAGTTTGACTGGGGCGGTCGCCTCCTAAAGAGTAACGGAGGCGCCCAAAGGTTCCCTCAGAATGGTTGGAAATCATTCGAAGAGTGTAAAGGCATAAGGGAGCTTGACTGCGAGACCTACAAGTCGAGCAGGGACGAAAGTCGGGCTTAGTGATCCGGTGGTTCCGCATGGAAGGGCCATCGCTCAACGGATAAAAGCTACCCCGGGGATAACAGGCTTATCTCCCCCAAGAGTCCACATCGACGGGGAGGTTTGGCACCTCGATGTCGGCTCATCGCATCCTGGGGCTGTAGTCGGTCCCAAGGGTTGGGCTGTTCGCCCATTAAAGCGGTACGCGAGCTGGGTTCAGAACGTCGTGAGACAGTTCGGTCCCTATCCGTCGTGGGCGCAGGAAATTTGAGAGGAGCTGTCCTTAGTACGAGAGGACCGGGATGGACACACCGCTGGTGTACCAGTTGTTCTGCCAAGAGCATGGCTGGGTAGCTATGTGTGGAAGGGATAAGTGCTGAAAGCATCTAAGCATGAAGCCCCCCTCAAGATGAGATTTCCCATAGCGTTAAGCTAGTAAGACCCCTGAGAGACGATCAGGTTGATAGGTCAGAGGTGGAAGCGTGGTGACACGTGGAGCTGACTGATACTAATCGGTCGAGGACTTAACTAACAAGTTTGAT
>NZ_NUYF01000045.1:0-29283 GCF_002566505.1 Bacillus sp. AFS077874 | reverse complement strand
ATGACAATAGAAGCGTTTACGTTCGCTTGGGTTCCTCCAATTACAGTTGCAAGTCCAACAGCTGCAGCAGAAGAATGATTTCTAAGAGTAAGCACATCAGCAGCTGCAAAAGCTATTATAGCTTGCCCGTTGTTTTGCTGAGTACCAGCACCTGAACCATAGATTGTACCTGCAACCGGCAAGCCATTTACAAATAGTGCAAATTGGTTCGATTCTGTACCTGACACGGAGAAAGTAACTTCGTAAATCCCCGGAGTAATAATTGCAATTTGAGACGTACTAGGGGTATGTGTAATTCCACTTGTCATTATTCCATTTGAATCAAAAATGACATCTGCCTCTACTGCAACCGTCTGAGGTGTTAGATTGAAGATGTATGCGAATTCTGATAAGCCACCTCCTGTTGCTCCTGCTGGACCTGTTGCTCCTACTGGGCCTGTCGCTCCTGCTGGACCTGTTGCTCCTGCTGGGCCGGTTGCTCCCGCTTGGCCTGTTGCTCCCGCTGGACCTGCATAATATTCATTACAAAAAATGGAAGTAACTGAAAACAAAGAAAAAGCCCAAACCCTCGTTACACTTAGGTTTGAGCCTTCTCATTTGTATGATCCCAACTGGACTTGAACCAGCGACCCCTACCCTGTCAATTACAGGATGCGCGGATTATTCAGTATTACTGAATATTTTAGGTCAATTAAGTCCATTAAATCAAGGGGCAAATGTAATTTTATGCAATTATTGTATGTTAATTACATTGATTCTAGTAAGTCTGTGCAATTTCTGTGCAATGAATTAGTAATTGGTTAATAAAGAGGTAGGGTGCTTTTTTTAATAAGAAAATATAAAAAAGCATGGAAATTATTATAATTCATGCTTTTTATATTTTCTTATTGGCTTTTTTGCTCAAATAATCACTACTAATATTTGAATAATAATCTTATACTAACGGCTTTTTTTCTATTTAAATAGTTTTCGAATAACTTTTAGTGCTCCTTTAGTAATATGATATCTAACACTTAAGTCAAATTTAGTTGTTTGGTCTAGAACACTTTTGTCATGTGTGAAACATTTAAATGAATGGATTCCATGGTATGATCCATGTCCACTATGTCCAACTCCTCCGAATGGCAAATAAGGTGAAGTAATATGAATTAACGTATCATTTATACATCCCCCACCAAATGAGACACTATTTATAATTAGCTCTTTTACCGAACTATTTTCGGTAAAAAGATAAAGTGCTAATGGTTTAGGTTTATTGTTAATTTCACTTATTACTTCACGGATTGATTCAAACGATAATACTGGTAAAATAGGGCCGAAAATTTCTTCATTCATTACAGGATGATCGAATGATACATTTGTCAGGATGGTAGGTTCAAAGGCTAATGTATTTTCATCTGTTTTTCCTCCATGGTAGACTGTAGGGCCTTCTAACATTTTTTTCAATCTTGCGAAATGGCGATTATTAACTACATGTGTATATTCACTATAAGTTAGCGGGTTTTCTGTGTATAATCTTTCAATCTCTTCTTTTAAGGCTTCAAGAAATTTTTCTTCAATTGTTTTGTGCACGAAGATATAATCAGGCGCAATACATGTCTGACCGGCGTTTAAAAATTTCCCCCAAGCAATCCTACGTGCAGCACTCTTAATGTTCGCACTTGAATCGACAATGGTTGGGCTCTTTCCACCAAGTTCAAGAGTCGCAGGCGTTAAATGTTTACTTGCAGATTGCATAACAATTCTTCCAACCTGAACACTACCTGTAAAGAATATGTGGTCAAATCTCTCATTTAAAAGAGCTGTACTTACTTCAACTCCACCTTCTATGCAAGTAATATAATGACTAGAAAATGTCTCTCTTATTAATCTTGAAATAAGAGCAGACGAATTTGGTGTAAGTTCTGAAGGCTTTACAACTGCTGTGTTCCCTCCAGCTATTGCACCAATAAGTGGTATAAAAGTTAATTGGAATGGATAATTCCACGGTGAAATGATTAAGTTTACACCATAAGCTTCATGATAAATTTTACCTTTACTTCCAAAGTGAGTTATTGGCGTTCGAACACTTGAAGGCTTCATCCACTTTTTTAAATGCTTCTTAACAAAAGAGATTTCGCTAAGTATTAATGCAATATCCCCGAAATAGCCTTCAAATACGCTCTTATTTAAATCCTTTTTAACTGCTTCTAAAATAAGTTTTTCATTTTCAGATATTACTTTGTATAGTTTATTTAATTGCGTCATTCGAAATTCATAAGATCTTGTCTTACCAGTTTGAAAATAAGCTTGCTGTGATGAAACGATTGAAGCATATCGTAATGAAATATCCAATGGATTTCCTACTAATTGTTCCAAATTATAACTCTCCTTTTATCGCATTGAAATATTTAAGACACTATGTTTTCAACACAATTTGATTCAAAGCCTTCATAAAGATTTAGAAGTTTAAAACAATCCCCAAACATCTAGATAGTAAGCACCAAAAATAAGAAAGATAAGAATTGAGGCCACCGATAAATAAACAACCAATATCCTTGAGTATTTAAACGTTCGATTATTAATATCATTTCCCTTGATAAAATAACTGATTGTTGAAATGATTAAAGCAAAAATTCCAACAATAATTGAAGATAATCCTATTATCTTTGATAATGTATCTCCAAATTTTGCATTAGAAGCTAGTGTAGTAAAATGAAGATTAGTGATTAAAAAGCCTACTCCCATAATTGTTATACTTGTTCTTACCCAAGCAAGATACGTCCTTTCATTCGCTAAATGCTGTTGTATATATTTAGAATCAATTGTTTCTTTCTGCTTTTCTAACGCATTATTCATACTCATACCTCTGTATTTAAATCTTTCATCAAAGTAACCTTTCATACCCCTAACAAATTAAAATAGTAAACTAGTATAAACAACTCATTGTAATCACTTTTAGAGATACCATGGATTCTTCTTTTCTTTTCATTAAAACTTCACTAGTTTATTACTATTGTCTGTTGAAACTTGTTGATTTCGACGTCCGAAAAGGAATATTAACATCGCAGTAATTACCAGTGCAATTGCAATCCCATAAATTGCTATGTTATATCCACCTGCTAGATTTGTACTAGAATCTTGAATAAGTTTTCCGAAAATAATTGGAGTAATTATACCTGATGAAGTCATTATTCCAAAATAAGTTCCTGTCATAACACCCCTTCGATTTGGAAGTAAACTAACTACTACAGCCGGGTTAAGTGTGTTTACAGTCACCACAAGTGTATTTACTAATGAAAGTACAATGATTATTGAACCCACCCCGTTCAAAAGTGGATACAGTGAGTACAAAACCCCTGCTAGTAAAACACAAATAGCGGTAAATAGGGTCCGCGCCTTCCATAAACTTTGTGTTTTTTTGTATAGTCGATCTGAAATGATGGATAGTACGATTGATAAGATTGCTCCTATTAATCCAGAAATAGCAATAACTGTTGCTGACTGTTGTTCAGATACCCCCTTTACTTTTATTAGATACGAAGGATTAAAAGTAAGTCCAAAGACAATGAACGAATAGGCAATAAATGCAATTAAAGTTGTAAAAATAAAAATAGGAGATCGTAAAGCTTTCCAAATATCTTTCCGATTATTCCCTCTTTTGTTTTCCATCTCACTAACTTCTTCTTCAAACGAAACAGTTGGTTTCATTCTTCCTAACCAAAGCCAACAGATGAACCAGACAAAGCTAAAAATACCAGTAATAAAAAATGCTTGTCTCCAACCAAAATTTGATATTAGTAAAACGATTATAGGAGCTGTAACAGCTATCCCAACAACATTTCCAAAATTAATGATTGATATTGCAAATCCACGTGATTCTGGTTTAAACCATTTACTTATATGACTAATTGCGGTTGCAAGAAATGCGCTTTCTCCTGCACCTAATAAAACTCTACTCAATATAAGAAGAGGTAGACTTGATGCAAACAAAGCCATAGATTGCGCGACTGTCCAAACAATTGCCATAATAGCCAGTGATTTTCCAGTACCAAAACGATCCGATAAAGAACCACCTATTATTCCAAATATTGAAAATAACCAAAAGAAACTGCTACCTACAATACCAAACTCGGTGGAGGTTAAGTTCAAATCCTTGGTAATATTTATTCCAGCTAAACCTACAATTGATTTATCAGCAAAATTAATAATAGCCATAATAAAAAGTGAAAATAAAATAATCCATTTCGCCCAACTTTTCATCCAAACTCCTGCCTCTCATCAAATCTATCTCTTCATTACGATAAAAATTCAGCAAACTTACCCTTGGAAAAGACACCTCACAATCCTTTTTTGTACCGAATTACAATATTTGGATAAGGATCAAATCCATCTAAAACCATGCTTACGAGCAAGTACCTTAAAGCCTTTTGTTTGTACATTCATCGTATTTTCTCCTATAAATTTTTATTTCTTTTAATCTATAACTCTTATAAAGGCATATTTCCGTGCTTTTTCTTTGGTCTTATTTCATCTTTTGTACTAAGCATTTCTAAAGATTGTTTAAGGACTTTCCGTGTATCTCTAGGATCAATAATGTCATCAACCATACCATGTGAAGCAGCAACATAAGGATTCGCAAACATATCACGATATTCTGAAATCTTCTCCGATCTTGTAGAGGTTGGATCACTACTTTGATTAATTTCTTTCGCAAATATAATATTAGCTGCACCCTCTGGTCCCATTACAGCAATCTCTGCATTTGGCCAAGCGTATACAACGTCTGCACCAATCGACTTCGAATTCATCGCTACATATGCTCCTCCATAAGCTTTTCGAAGAATAACTGTTATTTTTGGTACAGTAGCTTCCGAATAAGCATATAAAATTTTAGCTCCATGACGAATGATTCCACCGTGTTCTTGATTAACTCCAGGAAAAAATCCCGTAACATCTTCAAATGTAATGAGAGGTATATTAAAAGAATCACAGAATCGAATGAATCTTGATAGCTTATCAGAAGAGTTAATATCAAGACCTCCTGCCATAACCTTTGGTTGATTCGCGATTACTCCTACACTATTTCCAGCAATTCGCCCAAAACCAATTACGATATTTTTTGCGAAATTTGATTGTACTTCCATAAAATCGCCATGATCAAGCACTTGCTTTAAAACTTTACGAACATCATAAACTTTCGTTGCTTGAAGTGGCACTAAATCTATTAAATCTTCACGCCAATCATCCTGTCCAAAAAAAGGCACGCTATCTGGTTTTTCATTACTATTTTGAGGTAAGAAACTAATTAATCTTCGTACTTGTTCAAGTATTTCTGGCTCTGATTCATCAGTAAAATGTGCACAACCACTAATGGCTGAATGAACTGTCGCACCTCCAAGATTTTCAGTCGAAATTTTTTCCCCTGTTATTGTTTCGATCACTTTAGGTCCAGTTATAAACATTTGACTTGTTTTTTCGACCATAAATACAAAATCAGTAATCGCAGGAGAATAAACTGCACCGCCCGCACATGGTCCCATGATGACTGATATTTGTGGGATTACTCCAGAATAAATAGAATTTCGATAAAAAATATGTCCATAACCGTCTAACGATACGACACCTTCTTGTATTCTAGCTCCTCCTGAATCATTTAACCCGATAATTGGAGCACCGACTTTTGCAGCTAAATCCATAATCTTTGCTATTTTAATAGCGTGCATTTCGCCTAATGCTCCTCCAAAAACTGTAAAGTCCTGCGCAAAAACATAGATAAGCCGTCCATGGATTTTCCCGTAACCCGTCACAACCCCTTCACCAGGACTTTCAACTTTGTCCATACCAAAGTTTGTTGCTCGATGTTTAATAAATGGATTTAATTCAACAAATGTATCCTCATCTAAAAGTAAATTTATTCTCTCTCTAGCAGTTAATTTACCTCGGTTATGTTGAGAGTTAATTCGTTCATCTCCCCCGCCAAGTTCAATTTTTCGCTTCCGATCCATCAAATCATTTATTTTCTCGTATGCAGTCGTCACTAACTACTCAGCTCCTTTTCTTGAAATATTAGATGATGACTAGCTGTAATTCGCATCCACATGCCTTCGATTAATCTCTTCAATAACTTTTTGTGCTGCGACTGGGATGACTGTACCTGGTCCAAAAATGGCTGCAGCTCCGTTATTTAACAAAAACTCATAATCTTGTGCTGGAATAACGCCGCCAGCAATTATGACAATATCATCTCGACCTAATTTTTTAAGTTCTTCCATTAGCTGAGGAAGCAGCGTTTTATGTCCCCCAGCTAAAGAACTCATTCCGATAACATGTACATCGTTTTCTACAGCTTGAAGTGCAGTTTCCTCAGGTGTTTGGAATAATGGCCCGATGTCAACGTCAAATCCTAAATCGGCAAATGCTGTAGAAATTACCTTTGCACCACGATCATGACCATCTTGACCCAATTTAGCGATCATTATCCTTGGACGTCGTCCTTCCCCGGCTTCAAAATCATCGGCCATTTTTCGAACTACATCGATTTCAACTTTTTCTCCGTATTCCGCACTATACACACCTAAAATGGAATGAATAACTGCTTTATGCCTTCCGACTACTTTTTCATATGCATCAGAAATTTCCCCTAAAGTTGCTCTTACTCTAGCTGCTTCAATTGCAAGTGCTAACAAATTACCTTCTCCTGATTTTGCTGATTCTGTTATTGCTGATAAAGCAGCTTGTACTTTTGTTTCATCTCTATTTGAACGAAGCTCACGTAAGCGTACGATTTGAGCTTCACGAACTGAAGTATTATCTACTTCAAGAACATCTAGTGGATCCTCTTTTTCAAGACGATATTTATTCACACCGATAATTGTTTCTTTACCTGAGTCAATGTGAGCTTGTCTTCTAGCAGCCGCCTCTTCAATTCGCATTTTTGGTAAACCAGTTTCGATTGCCTTTGCCATTCCACCTAATGATTCGACTTCCTGTATATGCTCCCAAGCTTTATGGACTAGTTCATTTGTTAGTGACTCAACGTAATATGAACCGCCCCAAGGGTCAACTACATTACATATTCCGGTTTCTTCTTGTAAATATAACTGTGTATTACGTGCAATTCTTGCTGAAAAGTCAGTTGGAAGTGCAATCGCTTCGTCTAATGCATTTGTATGCAAAGACTGTGTATGACCTAATACTGCTGCCATCGCTTCAATACATGTCCTCGTGACATTGTTAAACGGATCTTGTTCGGTTAAGCTCCATCCTGATGTTTGGGAGTGTGTACGTAGGGCCATTGATTTTTCTTTCTTTGGATCAAATGTTTTAATTAATTTAGCCCATAAGAGTCTTGCTGCTCTCATTTTGGCGATTTCCATAAAATAATTCATGCCAATACCCCAGAAGAACGATAACCGCGGAGCAAACGAATCAATATCAATTCCAGCTTTTAAACCTGTTCTTACATATTCCAATCCATTAGCAAGTGTATAGCCAAGTTCAATATCAGCTGTTGCCCCAGCTTCCTGCATATGATAGCCAGAAATACTAATACTGTTAAATTTCGGCATAAATTCTGATGTATAAGAAAAGATGTCTGCTATAATCCTCACTGATGCTTCAGGCGGATAAATATATGTGTTTCTCACCATATATTCTTTAAGAATATCGTTTTGAATTGTGCCGGTTAATTGTGATTGATGTACGCCTTGCTCTTCAGCTGCGACGATATAAAATGCTAATACTGGAAGAACTGCTCCGTTCATTGTCATTGAAACGGACATTTTATCTAATGGAATTCCATCAAATAATATTTTCATATCCAATACTGAATCTATTGCTACACCTGCTTTTCCAACATCCCCTTCAACTCGAGGATGATCTGAATCATACCCACGATGGGTGGCTAAATCAAAAGCGATTGATAACCCTTTTTGACCTGTTGCTAAATTCCTTTTATAAAAAGCATTACTTTCTTCAGCTGTTGAAAACCCTGCATACTGACGAATTGTCCACGGTATATTAATATACATCGTAGGGTAAGGTCCTCTTAAAAAAGGAGCAATTCCTGAAACATATCCCATATGTTCCACATTTTGAATGTCATTTGAATTGTAAAGTTGCTTCACATCTAATTGCTCTAATGTCTTCCAATTCTCAATCTCATAATCTACTTGTTTTGGGGGAAATGAATTTTGTGCTGAATTTTGGAAAGGTATTTTCGTAAAATCGATCACTTTACTCATTTTCTAAATCCCCCAATCTTGAAGATTTTTTAATTTTTCATAATTGTTAACATGAAGATGGATAAATTCATCTACTCCAAATTGTTTGTATAAACTCATTTCTTCAATCGTTGGTTTTACTGCCAATAAGACCTTTGTTTTTGATTCATACTCTTTAAACTGTTTTGTTAATTCAGGTACGATTTCTGGATATTGATCATCACCTGAACAAATTACTACAATAGTAGATTCAGATTGTTTAAAGGCATGAACTATTTCTTCCATCGAGTTAAAGCCTTTATTTCGTGTAACTTTAAATCCTCCAACTTCAAAAAAATCTGTAACAAAATCCGCTCGAGCTTTATAAGTTGCAATTGGTCCGAAATTAGCGACGAACACCTCCGGATAATCACCATTTTTATTTTTATATCTCTCTGAATTTTGGCGAAGAGATTCAAACGGTTCAGCCCCACGGTGAATATGTAAAGGTAGGATTACTGGGCTTGTCATATTTGAATAATTCATTGCATCTATCAAATCAACTATTGTGGCTCCATTATTAAGCGCGTTAATTGCATTTTCAATTGAACATATCTTAGAAAATTCGTGTAAATCCTTAGTGAAATGTTCAGCAGTTGATTTTGATTCAACTTTTTTCGATTTTAGAGCAGCTATTCGATTATTATTAGAGGTTTTTGCGTTTAAGGGAGCCTCTTTTAAGTTTGGGAAGATATTTGTCCCAATAAATTTATCTTTTCTATATTTAATATTTGTTGCTCTTTCTTTTGCCGTTTGATGAACCATTTCCTGTGGAAAACCAGATTGAAGTGCTTTAAACTGGCCACCTACTTCTTCAACTTTTTGGAAAAGTTCCCAAGCTTTTTCAGCTAAAGTATAGGTAAGTTTTTCGATATACCAAGACCCACCAGCAGGATCAGATACTTTAGATAAATTGGATTCCTGATCAAGTATTAATTGAGTATTTCTTGCAATTCGTCGTGAAAACTCATCTGAAGGTTTGATTGCTTCATCGAAAGGTGACACATGAAGACTATCAGTTCCCCCTATCACCCCAGCAAAAGCTTCTACAGTCCCTCGAAGAATGTTTACATATGGATCATAAATCGTTTTATTCCATGAAGAAGTTCGAGTATGAATTTTTATTTTTTGTGAAGTTTCATTTCCACCTAGTTCTTTAATAACTTTTGACCATAACAATCGAGCTGCTCTTAACTTAGCAATTTCCATAAAGAAATTAGATCCAATCGAAAAAGAAAAGCTAATATGTTGTGCAGCATTATCAACCGCAACTCGGCGCTTGTCCAATTCTCGTAAATAGTCTAATCCAGTTGAGATGGCAAAAGCTAATTCATGTACTGCATTTCCACCTGCATCGTGATATGAGTTCGCTTGAACAATTATACTTTCTACATTTTGTGCATTTTTTACCGACCAGTTGGTCATTTCTGTCATCATGTCATAAGCTTCGTTTAATGAATAAGGTAAAGTTCCTTCTTTAACTAACTGTCCTAATGGATCCATACCGAGAAAACCTTTAACCTTTTTCAAATCATAATTTTGTTGTTTCAAAAAAGTAATAAAAGTAGAAAATAAAGCTTGTCCACCATATACAGTTTCGATATGAAATGGAATTTCTTCTAAATTTATATTTTTAAACGCCTGCTCAAAATCTTTTACGGTTTCAATAGATAACCCTCTTTGTATTTCGTTCTCATAATTATTTGACAAATTTGTTTCATCAAGAACAATTTTTAAAATCGTTTGACCTTTATCTAAATCATGTCTGGCAACTCGATTAAATTCTTCAGGAGTAGAACAATCTAATTCCTGACAAATTCCCCATGGCTCTTCAAGATAACCTAATTTACTTATTCCTCGTATATATGGATATTCACCTGGCAATGCGTCTAAATATGGATAATTTTCGATATCCTCTTTTTGATACATTGGCTGTAAAGATATTTCTTCATATGTTTTTGTGACAAGTTTTTCTTGAATCGTTGCTCCTTTTAATGAATTTTCCACAACATCTCTCCACTTTTGTGTTGTCGGTTTTGGAAAGTCACTAAACAACTCGGTGTTATAATATTTTTTATTATCTGACACTTTAATTTACACCCCTTCCAATTTCTCCTTTTTAGCTTCAACTATGAAGTTTGTTTCACTAAAAAGAGGGGTTGCCCAAATTCAACTAATTGACCATTTTTAACAAGTATTTCTACAATTTCACCTTTTATTTCTGCTTCGATTTCATTAAACAATTTCATTGCCTCTAATATACAAACAACAGTTGATTCATCAACTTGATCACCTTTATGAACATATGATGGTTCACCTTCAGCTGGTGCTGAATAAAACGTCCCTACCATCGGAGAAATGATTTTCGTATGGTTTTCTGAAGATACTTCGTTTGGCAAAACCTTTTTTTCAACACTTTCAACTTCACCTTTATGAAATTGTATAGTTGGTTTGTGGTCATTACTTCCTTCTCTTTCAGGTAGTACTTCTATTTTTGAATTGATAGATTGAGATGATAGACTACGATCATTCCCTAGAATTAAGCTATTATTTCTTTTTATAGATACCTTAGATTCACCATTCTCTATTTCTATATGTTGGATTGATGATTCATCAACAAGCTTGATGATTTCTCTAATTTCATGAATTTTATACATATTTCTCTCTCACTCCTCTTCTACTGATTTTCGGATTTATTTTGATAATAATTCTGGATTCGTTTCAAGGAATTTTGTGTTAAATTCGCCATTTACAAATAATTCATTCTCAAATAATCTTTGATGGAAAGGTACCGTAGTATGCACACCTGTTATAACCATCTCATCTAATGCTCTTTTCATTCGTTGAATTGCTTCATCTCGATCTTTTCCCCATACAATAATTTTCGCAACCATTGAATCATAAAATGGAGAAATTTCATAACCAGGATATACTGCACTGTCTACCCTTACGCCGTAACCTCCCGGTGGAAGATACATTTCAATTTTCCCTGCTGAAGGCATGAAATTCTTTGAAGGATTTTCGGCATTAATTCGGCATTCAATTGACCAGCCATTGATCGTTACATCACTTTGATCAAATGATAAAGGATATCCTGCTGCTACCATAATTTGTTCCTTTATTAGATCGATACCTGTAATCATTTCTGTGACAGGATGTTCTACCTGAATGCGAGTATTCATTTCCATAAAAAAGAATTGACCGTGTTTATCTAATAAAAACTCTACTGTTCCTACCCCATGGTATCGAACCGCTTTTGCTGCAGTAATAGCTGCATTTCCCATTTCTTGACGCAGGTCTTCTTTTAATGCAGGTGAAGGCGCTTCTTCTACTAATTTTTGATGACGCCTTTGAATCGAACAATCTCGTTCTCCTAAATAAACGACTTTTCCCATCTTATCCCCAATTATCTGGATTTCCACATGACGTGGTTCTTCAATATATTTTTCGATATATACATCAGAGTTTCCAAATGAAGTTTCAGCCTCATTTTGAGCTTGTTGGATCGCTTTGCTTAAATGACTACTATCTTCAACGACTCTCATTCCTTTGCCACCGCCTCCAGCACTTGCTTTTACAATGACCGGAAAACCAATTCCACTTGCAATTTTATGGGCTTCTTCAATATCATATATAACTCCATCTGATCCAGGAACAGTTGGTACACTAGCGTCCTTCATCGTATCTCGAGCTACGGATTTAGCCCCCATTTTATTGATTGCTTCTGGATTAGGTCCAATAAACGTTAGATTACATGCGGAGCATATTTCCGCAAAATTTGCATTCTCAGCCAAAAAGCCGTATCCAGGGTGAATGGCATCTGCATTTGTTAGTAATGCGATACTTAATATATTTGTTATATTTAAGTAGCTCTCACTAGATGCAGTTGGGCCTATACAGTAGGCTTCATCGGCGAAATGAACATGTAAAGCTTCACGGTCAGCATCAGAAAATACAGCAACAGTTGCAATCCCCATCTCTTTACAGGCTCTGATTACTCGTACAGCTATTTCTCCTCGATTAGCAATCAATATTTTTTTAAACATTACATATCCCCCTTTTTGCCAGAAATCTTAAATAGAGGTTGTCCATAATCAATTAGATCCCCAATATCATAAAGTACTTCAACAATTTCACCATTAATATCTGAATAGATATCATGAGATATATTCAGTCCACCAACTCTACATTGGGCTATCAATTTATTTTCATTTACTAGATCACCAACTTTAACATTCGGTTGAAATGTACCAATAAATTGCGATTGGATAATATGTAGCTCTGTACTTTCCACATCTTCTGTTACGAATACATTGGGTAATGAACTAGTGGGGTCAGTTTGTATTGGAAGTCTTTCCACTGGTTCACTATGTAAATTTGACATTGAATCTTTTTTTATTAAAATTCTGTGATCCTTATTTTTTATCTCAAGTTCATTTAGTGTAGATTGATCAATTAATCTCAAAATTTCTCTAATTTCTAATATCTTCATATCTGAATGCACTCCAGTATAGATTTGGTTTTATCGTTTTAAATAGAAAGTAATGCTGAGAACAAGATTAAACAATTTCATTTTTTTCAAAGTCATCATCGTGCATTTTCAAATTTGGATCTTCTAATGCAAAATCAATAAAATCTTTAATATTCTCACCTGAATATAGTATGTTGATGTTCTGATTTTTTACCATTTCAATCACTCTTCTCAATATCATTAGATCACCCCACTATTCACATTTTTTCTAGTGATAGGCCAGACGCTTTCTTGTAATATTTTTGGTTAGCCCGAAAACTTTTGTAATACTGAAATAAAGTTTTAAATTGTCGCTATATGTTATTAAGATTTTGTATGTTCACAACATGGTAAGAAGTTGGTTAGTTTAAAAAGAACTGTCCATTTATTTACACATGTTGAGTGAAAAATGGACAGTTTATTTTTTCCGAGAATAATTTTCTATTTTACTAGATTTAGATTATTAATTGTTTCCTTTGTATGAACACCTAGCGGAACTCCAACATGCTTATAAATAGGTGTAAAAACAGATGACTTTATTGGGCAAGCAATCTGTTTCTGATACCCCCCATTTAGTCTTGGAACATCTACGATCATTTTACGATCAGTAATCTGTAGATGTTCACTTGCTTCTTTAACTGAAAGAACTGGTTCAACACAGGCATCTAAATCTTCAAAAATTGCCTTCCACTGGTTAAAAGTTTTTGTGAGAAAGGCAGCCCTTACTTCTTCCTTAAACGCAATGATATCCTCTGATTTAAAACTAAAGCTAAGTCCGATTAAATCTTCTCTTTCAATTCCTTGACAAAGGAGCTTTCTAAATTGAGGTTCTATACTACCCACAGAAAAGTAACGTCCATCCTTCGTCTCATAGTAATCATAAAATACTCCACCATTCAGCATCGTACTTTCAAATTTAGGATTAATTCCACCCATTAAACAATCAGCCCCAGCTAACGCATTTAATGCAAAACTGCAATCTGTCATACTAATATCTAGCCATTGTCCTTCACCAGTTCGATTTCGATAAATAACAGCAGATAATATACCTATAGTACTGTGTAATGAACCTCCAGCAACATCTGCTATTTGTACCCCTGCAGGTGTTGGTCCTATATTTCGACGACCAGAATAGCTTGCAATCCCGGAAATTGATAAATAATTATTATCGTGCCCAGCACGATTTCGATAAGGACCTGTTTGTCCAAATCCGGTAATAGAACAGTATATTAATTTGGGATTAATCCTCTTTAATTCTTCATATCCCAAACCTAGTCGCTCCATTACACCTGGACGGAATTGCTCCATAACTATGTCATATTCTTCTATTAATTTTTTTACGGTTTCAATGGATTCTTCCTTTTTCAAATCCAAAGCAACTGACTTCTTAGAGCGATTTAAATAGCCATGTGCCACCGAATCATTACCGTCTCGAGGAAACCCTTCACGTACTAAATCTGGCCTCGTAGGTGATTCCACACGTAAAACCTCTGCGCCAAGGTCAGCCAGCATCATCGTCGCATATGGTCCGGGAAGTAAAGTGGAAAAATCCAATATTTTTAATCCATTTAATAGGCTCATATGTAGTCTCCTTTTCTTACACATTTGCTAAAAATGAGTGTTTACTATGTAAAAAATACTGATTGACAATACAATCAGTATTTTATTAAATCTTGCTACTAATCTCTAGAAGGGAGCGTTGCTTCAAAAATACCAGAAACTTTTACCTCGCCTACTGAATTCGTCGCAAGTACTTCTCCTATTACCCTATTATTCTCTTTTTTTTCAATGATTTTTCCAAACACTTGAATTTCTTCACCAGGAAATGTCATTTTCCGAAAACGAACAGACACTTTATTCACATATTTTCTTGGAATCCAAGTTGTTATTCCTTGTGAAGTCATACCCATGACTAACATACCGTGGGCAATAATTCCAGTTCCTGCTTGCTTTCCTACTTCTTCAACAGTATGAAGTGGGTTAAAGTCCCCTGAAGCTCCTGCAAACTTTACTAATTGAACACGTGAAATCGGAGCTTTATTTACCGTTTCAAAAGTGTATCCTTCATATAGATCTTCAAAAAACATTTTCTTTACCTCCTTTGTATTTAATGTCGATGAACTAATTTAGCCCTTGAAATGGCAACTAGCTCTCCTCTTTGATTTTTAAATTGGTTTTCCATCGTTACAAAATCCATTCCACCTGAAGTTCCAATTTTTGTTTCTGCATGAACAACTTTACCTGTAACTGTTAGTTGGTCTCCCGCATATATTTCACCAAAATATTCATATTCTTGTTCACCATGTAAAATTTTTACTGGATTAAATTTTAATTTAGCAATTTGTTCTTCAAATCCAGCTTCATTCCCAAATGATTCGATTACCTGTAAATATGTAAGCGGTACAGGAATCCCGTCATATCCAGCATTTTGTGCCACATCTAAACTTCGGAAAATTGGATTATCATCCCCAATCGCATTGACCAATTCAAGGATCTTTCCTTTCTCCACCCCGAAGCTAAATGTACTTAAATCCATTCCTACTAATTCTTTAACCTTTGTCAAAATAATCACCTCATTTTATAAAATCTTCTTCAAATTACAATTACTTTATTTTGTTTTATGCTTTCTTATACATTGTTACGACTACAGCTCCCCCAAGCCCTAGGTTATGTTGCAATGCGACTCTAGCATTATCGACTTGCCTCTTATCTGCTTGACCACGTAATTGCCATACTAACTCCGTACTTTGTGCCAAACCTGTTGCTCCAAGTGGATGGCCTTTTGACATTAATCCTCCTGATGGATTTACGACATATTTACCACCATACGTATTATCACCGTTATTGATAAACGTTTCTGCTTCCCCTTCACCACAAAGCTTTAAACCTTCATAAGTAATGACTTCGTTTGGAGTAAAACAATCGTGTAATTCAACTACATCGACATCCCCAGGTCCAATTCCTGATTTTTCATATACCTCGTTAGCAGCTCTACGTGTCATATCAGCTCCAACGATTTGAAGTTCATCCTCAAATGATTTTAATGTGTCAGTAGCCATTGCTTGAGCGACGATTTCAACTGCATCTTGTTTCCCTTGCTTTCTAGCAAATTCTTCACTACAAACGATAACTGCGGCTGCTCCACAAGATGGAGGACAGGCCATAAATCTTGTTAAATAAGGTGGATGAATCACTGGTGAGTTCATTACTTCTTCAACCGTTAAAGGTGTATGAAACATTGAATACGGATTATTAATTGCATGATTTCTAGTCTTAACAGCAACTTTTGCAAAAATATCTGGATTTGCTCCATATTTTTGCACATATGCTGTTCCAGCTGCACCAAAAATTCTTGCTGGACCAGTATTTCCAACCGCACCAGGTTCTAATTCATCTAAACGTTCCAAAAATGTTTGTAACGGATTTGTACGGTCTCCCCATACATTTCCTAATGCGCCTGGCTTCATTTCTTCAAAACCAAAAGCAAGTGCACAGTCCACTACTCCAGAAGCAACTGCTTGACGAGCTAAAAATAATGCTGTCGATCCAGACGAGCAGTTATTATTTACATTAATGACTGGAATACCAGTCATACCTACTTTATAAAGAGCAGCTTGACCAGATGTACTATCTCCATAAACATAACTTGCAAATGCCTGTTTAATTTCTTTAAAATCAATTCCTGCATCCTTTATTGCTCCACTAATTGCCTTTGAAGCCATCAATTCATAAGGCTCTTGTTTTCCAGGCTTAACAAATTTGACCATATCTACGCCGATTACTTTTACGTTCTTACTCAATGTATATCCCCCTTTTTAGTCATTTGACATTCAATTCATTAATGAAAGACACAAATTGTGTACCTTTAAAATTTACTGTTAATTAGAAATATTCAGTCAAATAAACATAAACTAATTACTACTAATCTATTAGCTTGAATAACAATTAACTAAAATCAAGTATATAATCCACCGTTAACATGAACGAGTTGACCATTTACATAGTTTGATAGTGGTGATGCAAGGTAAAAAATAGCTTCTGCAGCTTCGCGAGCTGATCCAATACGTTTTTGAGGAATTGTTTGTATAAACATATTACGCACTTTATCTGGAATACCGACTGTTACTCCATCAACAACTTCCCCTTCTTCTTTTGGACGAGTAAGGCGTGTATCAATGAATCCATAAGCAACTGAGTTCGCATTAATATTAAATTGTCCCCATTCTTTTGCAACAGTTTTTGTTAGACCAATAATTCCTGCCTTTGCTGATGAATAATTTGCTTGTCCTACATTTCCAGTTGATGCAACTGAAGATACATTAACAATCTTTCGATGATTAATGATACCTTGTTCCATTTCCTTTTTAGCCACGTCTCTCATATATGGTGCTGCTGCGCGAATTAGACGAAATGGTGCAACCAAATGAATATCCAGCATCGCTTGGAATTGATCGTCAGTCATTTTATGAATTAATCCATCTGATGTATATCCAGCATTGTTCACTAATATATCCAATTTACCAAAATTATTAATAGCAGCAGCAACAATATTCGTTGCAAATTCTTTCGCTGTAATATCACCACAATAGACAGCTGCTTCTCCTCCATTTTCACGAATAATTGCTGCAACTTCTTCAGCTGGAGTTAGATCCTTATCTGAAACGACTACTTTTGCTCCTTGTTCAGCAAATAGTAACGCTACTTCTCGTCCAATTCCTCGACCTGAACCTGTAATAATTGCAACTTGGTTTTCTAAAAATTTACTCATGATTTTCCTCCTAAAAAATAATTATTAAAAATCTATTTCAACTTTTATGTGGTAAATGTGTTCTTACATCAATACAATTGTATTTGTCATATATTTATTTAATTAAACATCAAAATTCTTCTATAGAAATAGGATTCTTGTTATTTAAATGAAGAATCGTTCTTAAGGCTTCTTGATATTCCTTACTTAAATACGCTTCATCCATTGTTCTAATTCAGCTGTTGTTCGAGCGTTTAATGCTGGAAAAGAACCAATGACGCCTGCTTTACAGCTTTCAATAACTGTTTCTGGATTTGATATTAGAAACATTGGTGATACGAAAACTGGGAAACTTAATTGTTCAAGAATGTATTTTGGTAATTTCTTTTTCATATGTTTCATCCCCAAAACTAATTTTTCTCTACCTAAAGTATTTGACATTCCATAGAGTTCAACATTTTTAAGAATAGAGCTAACGATCAATTTTAATTGTTTTTGTTTCCAGTACGTTTTCTATTTAAACAACCCTCATCTATGTTTTCAATTAATCAATTAGTTTACTTGTCTCGTAGTATCTTTCCAAAATTGCTCACGTAAATTACGTTTTAATATTTTTCCAGCCGCTGTTTTAGGGATTTCATCAGTAAATAATATTGATTTAGGTACTTTATAATTAGCTAAATAGTTTTTTGTAAACTGAATTAATTCGTTTTCTGTAATGCTACTTTTAGGTTCTTTGACAACTACTGCCAAAACAGCTTCGCCCCATCTCTCATCTGGAACACCAATTACAGACGCTTCGATTACATCTTGATGTTTATAAAGTACATTTTCTACTTCATTTGAATAGACATTTTCTCCGCCAGTAATAATCATGTCCTTTTTTCGATCGACGATATAAATATAATTATCTTCATCTATAGTTGCCATATCTCCAGAATGGTACCATCCATCTTTTAATGACTCTGTTGTTTCAACTGGTAGATTCCAATAACCCTTCATAATATTTTGACCACGAGCGATAATCTCGCCCGTTTCACCTGGTTTTACATCTACTCCATGTTCATCAACAACTCGTAAATCAACTCCAAAAACAACTCGACCAGCTGATTTGAGCCTTCTTTCACTCTGCTCAGTACCATCTGTTATATGATCTTCTGCAGTTAAATAAGTTAAACATGGTGAAGCTTCGGTCATTCCATATGCCTGTTCAAATTGTAATTTTGGAAAGGAGTGTTGAATTTTTTTCAATAGTTCAAATGGCATTGGAGAAGCTCCATATAATATCTTCTTTAAAGATTTTAAATGCTCCCTATTAAAATCAGGATCATTTACTACCATATTTAGCATCGTTGGCACAAGTACACTATCCGTCACGTTATTTTTTTGGACCTTATCTATAAATAATTTAGGTGTAAACATTCTTAAAAAAGTATGAGTGCATCCTACCATTATTGCATTAATCATAAAGGTAGCATCTGCTAAGTGAAACATAGGGGCACTATGTAAATAGGTTGAAGTATGATCTAAACCGGTAAACTGAATAGTTTGGTAAAAATTACTAACCATATTACGATGAGTCAGCATAACCCCCTTTGAACGGCCTGTTGTACCACCTGTATAGAACAACCCTGCAACATTATTCTCATCAGTTACATCATATTCAAGTTCCGTATCTGGTTCATTTTTAATAATATTTTCATAGGAGAGCAATTCTGAATCCTTCATTTCCTCATCTGCCAAAATATATTGTTCGATTGAAGGAGTATTTATTTGTAAAAAAGGTACTACTTTTTCGAATTCTTTATGAATAAAGAGTAGTAAAGCTCCTGAATCATTTAAAGTAAATTTTAGTTCCTCTGGAGATAAACGATAATTTAATGGAACAATAATCGCTCCAATCGCAGTACAAGCATAGAATAGCTCTATGTATCGGAAATCATTGAGCATTAATACACCGACACGATCACCTTTTTTAACATTGTTCTTTTTTAGCCAACTTTTTAATTTTGCTGTCCGATTTGCTAACTGTTTATACGTGAATTGATAATCATCATCTAAAATCGCAAGCTTATTTGGCCAAATGATTGAAGAACGTATTAGCGCTTTTGTAATAATCATTTATACTTCTCCTTTTATTTTATTTGTTAAATAAAAATGAACAGTAGTAATTTGATTCAAACAGTTTCAAAAAGATTTTAAATAATTTCTAACTTATAATCCCATGTTGTCGGCAATAATTACCTTCATTATTTCATTTGTCCCTGCAAATATAGGTAAAACTGCTACATCTCTATACCATCTAGCTATCTCATATTCTTCCATAAAACCATATCCTCCGTGCAATTGTAGACATTCAGAAGCTGCTTTCTTTGCTAATGCTGTCGTCCACCATTTTGCCATGGATACTTCAGTAACAACATTCTCTTTTGCAATATGTTTTACAATTAAATCATCTAGAAAAGTCTTTCCAATCGTAATTTCAGTTGCAAGCTCAGCAAGTTTAAATTGTGTATTTTGGAATGATCCAACTGGTTTGCCAAATACTTTACGTTCTTTTACATAGTCCATCGTAATATCTAGAATTCGTTTAGCACTGTATACAGCAGTTATCGAGCACATCAATCTTTCCTGCTGAAGTTTTTCCATTAAATAATAAAATCCTTTATTCTCTTCCCCTAGAAGATTTTCTACTGGAACTATGGCATCTTCGAAAATAAGTTCTGCGGTATCTTGAGAATGTAAACCAACCTTATTTAATTTTTTCCCTCTTTTAAATCCAGGGGTACCTTCCTCTACAACAATTAGACTAATCCCTTTATGACCAGGTACTGCCTTAGGGTCTGTCTTAACTGCTACAACAATAAGATTTGTTAATATCCCACTTGAAATGAATGTTTTTTCTCCATTAATCACAAAGTGATCACCTTTTCGTACAGCTGTTGTCTTAATACCTGAAAGGTCTGAACCTGTACCTGGCTCTGTCATTGCAACTGAAGACATGTATTCACCGGTAACAGCACCTGGTAACCATCGTTTCTTCTGCTCTTCATTCCCGTAACTTTGAATATATGGCATAACAATATCATTATGAAGACCTATTGCAGTTGAAGCCCCAAGTCCAATTTTAATCAATTCTTCAGCCATTACGATACTGTAGCCAAAATCCGCATTCAAGCCACCGTATTTTTCATCTACCCAAGGACATAAAAAACCATTTTCTCCTGCTTTTCTCCAAAATGATAGAGGTACAAGATGATCTTCTTCCCACAGATCTACAAAAGGGATTGCTTCTTTTTCTAAAAATTTCACGAATGCTTGTCTAAAAATATGGTGCTCCTCATTCAAAAAACTTCTTGATGAATTCTTACTTTCTGATAATACTTTAGCCATAATGTCCCCTCCTAAAAAAAATTCCAAGCTATATTTAGCTATAAATCAAGAAGTATACCAATTATAGAAACTATCAAACATTGAATTCTTCGTTGGAAACTTCTAAGAGTTGTCTTTCTTTTTAACAAAATAAGTATTTCATGTCTCTAAATGATGTCTATTTTTTAATACACAAAAACTTCTAATTATATTTAGCTTAAAATAAAGAAAAATATTAAATTGTTAGTTGTAAATCCTTAATGTTGACGGCAAAATCAACAATTTCAACTGTTCCTCCTACTTCTTTAGGAGAAAAACTATCTTTATGCACAACTACTAATGGAATTCCACACTCAACTTTTTTTAACTCATTTAGAAGAGATAAAGTTGTAGATCTAGTAAAATATAAATCACCTTCGCTAAAATTAATATCAGTCACATTTGTAACAAGCTCTACTTCTTTGTTCATTTCGATTTGTAACGCTAAATCTACCCCTATTACTGTATTAGGAACAAGAATTATATCTGGTTGAACAGCATCACAAACTTGTAGAAAAGCTTGTGTGTAGTTATTAACCATATAGATGTTTAGCTTTTTATTCTTCAATAAATACAATTTATTTGCACCATGCTTTGCTAATAATTTTGCAAATTGAGGTAAGTTACGATCGAATCCAATTACATTCAATTCACAACAATCACTTATCTTTTTTGCGGCTGCTAAAACTTCTAAGGAAATTTTAAGTAATTTCTCAGTTTTTGTTTCAACTAAAATAAGAACTTTTCTCATTTTCATCCTCCTCTAACTTCACTTGAATAAAGAATTTTAGTATTCCAATTAAATCTTTCATTTCAATTGAGTCAAGAAAGTATGGACTAGCTATCTTTTCCTTTTATTTCAACCTAATCATTTTGCAAAACAAAGTCGATTTTTTGAATTTTCCCTGTAAACGCGAAGTCTCCTATTTCTGCATAGTTTTTGCTTACAGGTAAATATGCATCTCTTCCAACAGTTAATCCATCCATTGAAATTATAAATGGTAAGGTCCTTGGCATATCAACCTCTCCAACATGGTGATCATCGATAAATAGGCTTCCTTTTCCTTGAAATTGACTTGTTTTCGAAAATTCAAAACGTACGGTTGATTTTCCAACCGGTATTTCTTGATTAGATTCAATGATATAGACAGTCTCCACATTATTATACTCATAGTATAAACGGTTATTTTGAATATACATTGTATATCCGCTGTATTGATTTCCGTGCGCAATCAATACACCCTTACTGTCTTTACTCGGACAATCTATCGGTACTGTAATTTTATAAGATCGATTAAGTATAGATGGCATTGCATGAGTATGGCCCATTTTTGGATAGTAAGTAAACTCTGTTCGATATCTTACTTTATCATCAGGAAAAACATAAGAAAATAATTCAACTGTTTTATCAATCATTGGGAGTGCATTATATTTTTCAGCTTCGCCAAACCAGATTTCCTTTAATTCATTCAGTTTCTCTGGAAACTTTTCAGCTAAATTATTTGTTTGAGAAAAATCTTCAATCGTGTTATACAATTCCCATCGATCATCTTCAAAAGGTGTTCCTTTCGTATGAAAAGAAGTCGCCTTCCAGCCGTCATGCCAAATCGCTCGCTGTGCTGCCATAAGGAAGTATTGAGTTTCACGGATCGTTTGAACTTTCTGATCATCAAATGTATACTGCATGCTCTTTCCATGCAACGGCATTTGTTTAACTCCTTTCATTTCTTTAGGTGCACTTATTCCAGCCAAGTCTAAAATTGTCGGAGTGATATCAATGACATGATGGAACTGATTACGAACAGTTCCAATATCCTTGATTCGATTTGGGAAATGATAAATCAATGGAACATGAATTCCTCCGTCAAATGTTGTTTGTTTATAGTACTTAAACGGTGTATTGCTTGCCTGAGCCCAGCCACGAGGATAGTTTGCCTGTGTATTTGGTCCACCAATTTCATCGATGTGATCGAACATTTTTTCAGCCGTCGGTGAAATTCCGCTATAAAAAGAATTTGGTTCCAAAAACCCATCAAATTCCCCCTCCTGACTAGCCCCATTATCAGATAGAAATACGATCATCGTATTGTCTAATTGTCCAATAGTTTCGAGAAACTCAATGAATCTACCTATCTGTTCATCTGTGTGAGTTAGGAATCCTGCATATGTTTCTTGAAATCTTTCGAAGAGACGTTTTTCTTCAGATCTAAGTTTATCCCATTCCTTCACACCAGGATTACGTTCCGCAAGCACTGTATCTTGTGGTACGATTCCTAATAATTTTTGACGTTCCAATCTTTCTTCTCGTATTTGATCCCATCCTTTTGAATATTTTCCTTTGTACATATCAATATAACTTTGTGAGACTTGATGAGGATAATGCTGCGCTCCAAATGCAAGATACATAAAGAATGGTTTTTCTGGGAAAATTGAAGCGTGATCAGAAAGAAATTGTATTCCATGATCAACAAGATCCTCAGAAAGATGATAGTCGGGCCTTTTTGGAGGCTCCACATTATGATTATCGTAAACTAAAGTAGGTGTATATTGATCTGCACAAGCATCTAAAAATCCGTAATACCGTTCAAAACCTTTTCCTAACGGCCAGTTATGAAAAGGACCAGCCGGTGTTTCTTCATATATTGGTGCTAAATGCCATTTTCCTACAGCATAGGTACTATAATCATTTTCCTTTAGAATTTCCGCTATTGTTCCTGCTGAAGAGCTAATTTTACCGCGTGAGTTAGGAACATCAGGACCTAAATCGAAATTTGCTAGAAGCCCCATACCTACAGAATGATGATTTCGTCCAGTCAATAAACTTGCTCTCGTCGGAGAACAAAGAGGCGTAACATGGAAATTATTATAACTCAATCCATTTTGTGCTAAACGATCAATATTAGGCGTCTTAATTTCCGAACCATAGCATCCAAGGTCAGAAAAACCCATATCATCAAGTACTATGTATACAATATTGTTTTTCATTTTTTATGGTCTCCTTTAAATGTAAAAATAATTAATCTGTTAATCTAGCTTTCATTAAGCATCTTAAATCTTGTCAATTACTTTCAATTGCATTTGTATTGAACACTCATTAAATGAAGTCAAAAAACACTATTAAAATTCCTTACGAGTGATTAATTTCGCATCCATAGCACAACGAAATCCCATATTTCCTGTAGAACTGTCAGGTGTATTGGAACTACGGGCAGCTACTCGATAACGATTACAGTAAGATTCGTGACAAAGATAAGAGCCTCCTCGTATTACCTTTGATGTTCCGTTTGGTATACCTTTGGGATTTTCTTTTGTGTCATATAAATGATAGGTTGGACTGAACCAATCAGAACACCATTCCCAGACATTTCCAGAAACATTATATAGGCCATAATTATTAGGTGGAAATGAACGAGCTGGGGCTGTTCCTTTATAACCATCTAATTCGTGATTTTCATTTGGGAATTTCCCCTGCCAAATATTTGCATAATGTTGACCATTCGGATGTAATTCATCACCCCAAGCATATTTTTTTTGTACTAAACCTCCCCGAGCAGCAAATTCCCATTCTGCTTCGGTGGGAAGTCTTTTCCCGGCCCAGTTGCAATATGCTATAGCATCATTCCAAGATACATGAACTACAGGATGATCGACTCTATTTTCAAGTATTGAATCCGGTCCTTCAGGATGTCTCCAGTTCGCTCCATCAACCGCTAGCCACCAAGGAGTCTGTTTAACAAATTGAGTAACTGCCATTCGTGTTTTAATTGACACTAGCGAATGAAAAACAAAGGACCAACCATAAATCTCTGCCTCAGTTTTGTAACCTGTATCAGTTACAAATTCCTCAAACTGAGAATTTGTTACGGTACAAGCATCTAAATAGAAAGGATCCACTTTTACTTTTCGTATAGGTCCTTCACCATCGGCCATATACCCTTCTGGATCATCAGTTCCCATTAAAAATTCGCCACCTTGGATGTAAATTGCATTTTTGTCAAAAATTCCCTTACAGCTTTTAACAATATTTAATCCTAATGATTGAGAAAAAGCTGATTTTTCTTTACTTGGTGAACAGCACCCAGATATTTTTTCTAGTTCCATTCATATCACTCACTTTATGAATTTTATAGTTGCAAAACGAAAACAATAGATTTAGTTTCTCAATCAGTAATTACAACAACCTTTCCTTTATGGGGATACATATGATACAACTAATCATTTAATTTTATAAATTCAAATTTCCAAATAATTTTAAAGATAGATATCAATATCTCATTATGTAAAACTTTTAATTCGAAATATTCTACACTCCACAGCAATGTAGAAATTCGATTTAATTTAAGAAATCTAATTAAACGATAAATTACACCTCCAAAAAATATTAGTTAGTTCATCCTTTAGCGAAGTTAAATTACAACTACAACAATTCATTTTGGAATTTAATTTTCAGAAAAATCTTATACTTCTTAGAAATTAATATACTTTCTCTTTAAGTTAATATAAAGTATAAAATAGTGAGGCTTAATTGACTTTTTTTCACTTTCAAAAAAAAGGAGTGACGAAATGAATCTATTACAAATGGAATACTTAATTGAGGTTGCGAAAACAAAATCATTAATTAAAGCTGCTGAGAATCTTCATATCTCTCCTTCTGGTATTAGTAAAGCCATTACTAATCTAGAAATGGAACTTCAAATAAAGATTTTTACACGTTCGAGGTTGGGTGCTGAGCTTACAGAAGAAGGAAAAATTATTGCAAGTAAAGCGCAGGAAATTATGCTTAAAGTCAACGATATTTCCATTTTTGCATATCAGAAGCTTTATCCAGAAAAAGTTAATATAACATTATCTGTCAGTCCTAACGCAATGTTAATTATCCCTAGCACGCTTGTTACATATAAAAAAAACTATCCCTATAGCCAAGTAGAAGTTTTTGAAAAAAAACCTAATTCAATTTTGTCCGACATAAAAACGGAAAAGATTGATTTCGGTATTACAATATTTACAGACGAAATGGTGGATTCTAATCCCGAATTGGAGTTTGAAACGATTCTCGAAGGTGGCACAGTAATATGTGCCAGTAAAAATTCTCCACTTGCCTATTTAGAAAAAGTACAAGTTGAGGACCTTGCTAATCAATCTTTGATTCTTACGGAGGATCCTATTTTGGCGGGGTATGCAAATGAACTTATTAACTATGTTCCTGAAATGAATATATTATTTACAACAAACAACGTGAATGTTATTTCTGAAGCACTATTAGAGGGATTGGGTATTATTATCACAATGAATTTATTTTTGAACAAAATAAGCAGTATTCAAAATGGTAGTATTATTACAATTCCATTTGTGTTTCCTCGTTCATTACGCTTTTGCGTTGGAATAGTTCGATTGAGAGGCAAGAAATTATCCGAACATAGTAAACAATTTATTAAAGCCTTTAAACAAAATCTCACTTAAATAAAAACTAGGTTTTCAATATTATTCATTCTTGTTACAATTTAATAATAATTTCGAAAAACAAACAATTTGTCTGGATAATATTGCTTCAACTGATCAATAGTAATTAAAAATAAGCAGCGCTCTAATTGAGTCGTTGCTTATTTCTATTTTAAAATACACTTTCTTTAAAGACTACAGAGCTTGTTTTTTATAAGAAGCAAGATCATGCGTTGAAAATTCTATTAACTACTTCTGTAGCTGAACATCCAACTTTCAATCTATTATTATTTTAAATTTAAAATTGTACATGCTTTCCTTGCCCTGCAGTAAATTATTTCATTTCTTATTGTAAATATACTGCAAAATAGTGAAACAGGAGTTAATTGAAAGAACAGCCTCCCACGAGTAATGTAACTAACGTATGCGTTAGCCATCCATGAACCACAGGATCTCCACGTTGAATGGAAATTTATATCGTTCTTCCATATTAGTTCAATATGGAATCCTATCAATTGTTAATGGAAATATGTAAATTGCTTATCCCTAGTTTACATAAGTATAATCCCTTACCTCAATTGTGAATGTTTAAATCATCTTAGCACATACTAAATATTGGTAATTATTAACATTGAATGCTTAGAGGTGAATAGAATTTGAATAATGCACAGGCTGATTTTACAAATAGTTTTCATAAAAACGTTGAAATAATTAAAGAACAATTACATCATACAACGGAGTTAGTTGTTCGAACGATTCGTATTGGTGAAACCAAGTCATTTGACGTAGCACTCCTCTACCTTGATGATCTCGTGAATGCTGATGTGATTCGGGACTTTATTATTACCCCGTTATTTTTATTTCAGAATATCAAAAAAAACGATACCGGACCATTTATCGACAATTTAGCCTCAAGACATATTCGAGCTTCTTCAGTTGAAATCGTTTCATCTTTCGAGGATGCACTGGGCGGAATTGTCCGAGGTCGAACACTGATCTTAGTCGACGGATATGACAGTGGAATTATCGCAGAAACGACCCAATGGCAACAACGTTCGGTTGAACAAAGTAGCCGACAACGTTCACCAGCTGGTCCGATGATTGGTCTGTCAGAACAATTAAAAGTGAACTTGAATTTAATTCGGAGTTTTATTAAGTCACCTGATTTAGTTGTGGAAATGAAACAACTAGGAAAATTTGCTAAAACAGATCTTTCAATCGTCTACCTAAACAATAAAGTGGATCAACAAGCATTAGAAAATATACGAAAGCGCATCGATACATTAGATGTGGACTACGTTTTGGAATCGAGAGTTGTTGAAGATGTTTTGGAAGGAAAGAAGAAAACAATCTTTCCCCTTATTTTCAATACGGAGATGCCGGATATTGTAGCTGCTGCTTTATATGAAGGACGAATTGCCGTTTTAGTCGATGGTACACCACAAGCTTCCATCGCTCCATCTTTATTCGTTCAGTTTATGGCGCAACCGAATGAATACTACTCAAAAACTGGTAAGCTCACTAATCGATTGATCTTATTCTTTAGTTACTTTTTATCCGTCTTCTTGCCAGGAATGTATGTTGCAGTCGCTAAATTTCATAAAAATTGGGTTCCTGCAAAATTTGCTAAAACGTATTTTACACATTCCGATACCATCCTCCCATTATTTCTAGAAATGACTCTAATGATACTCATTATAAGTATATTAATCTTAGCGGCCTTCCGGATTCAATCCGATATGATTATTGTGGTTTCTTTGGTAGGTACAATGGTGATTAGCACGACGGCTGTTGATGCCAAACTAGTACATCCTCTTAGCTTGATTATTACAGGGATTGCTTTCCTAACAAATTTTCTGTTTGTCACAGGTGGGATGGCTAGTGCCGCTTTTTCGTTACGCTTCTTATTTTTAATCATAGGTAGTTTCTTTGGTTTAACAGCGATGGGAATCGGATTCCTCTTGTTGATACTTTATATGGCTCTCTTACGCTCGGTTGGTGTTCCGTACTTAGCGCCGATCATTCCGTTTCGACCACAAGAGTTTAAAGATGTTTTTTACCGTGGAGATTTAAAGAAATTGATTAACAGTGAACACAAGTATCCTCATGATGATAAAGAATAATTAATAGTTTTCAAAAAAAGGATCTTAATAATAGATCCTTTTTGAACGTCTATTGAATTACACTTTTTCGCACACAGAATTTAATATTTTTTAAGTTTAAATTAATAAAAAATCCTCCTCATTTTGCCTCATAAGTTTAAAATTCCAAACGAACGTCACTACATAAACTGTACTTGCAGTTTAAAAAAATACATATCAAAAAAAACACTAAAGTAAACCCCTTCTTTATATGCTGACGAGGTTAGTTGTCGGATTCGGAATTAAAGCATACTTTGATACGACTAGGATAATTTTCTAAATTTATATCTTATTCAACTATTTTTTGAGAAACGAAACATTATGTTTAAAATTGATCAAATTAATGTATTTTTTCATATCATTTCTATTTTCATAAATATAAATATGCTCGATCCAGATGCTATCTTTTATATTTTAAAAACATTTAATTGTACAAGGATAGTTATTATAAAAGCAACATTAATTGAATTCGATTTTTAGTAAATAGTTTAAATAAATTCGGTAATAAGTAAAGTTCAGGATGTCAAAAATAGTATAACATGAGTCACATAATTTTTTTATTGAAAATTATTGACAAACTATTAGCTGCTGGTTTAGTTGAAGAAGAATTATATGATCTTGTTTCAACTTTTTAATTGTTGAATAAAAAATCTTTTTGCAACTTGAACGTAAAAAATCTCCTTCTACAGGAGATTTTTTATTTCGTATTATTAGTTAAAGAGTTAATGCTACATAAAAATACTAATCTATTTGAAACTAATTTAATTTTTTTATGACAATAGAAGCGTTTAC
>NZ_NUYF01000044.1:0-49720 GCF_002566505.1 Bacillus sp. AFS077874 | reverse complement strand
GATGCTCGCTTTCCATGGGGCGAGATTCTTTCGCCTCCTCGGCAACCCTGCGGGGTCTTTAGCCTTCCCGCTTATCCTATAGGAGTCGAGCATCCCTTTTGTTCCAATCAACTTATTCATCAAAAAAAGTATGCAATAAGAAACTAATCAAGTTGCCTTTTCTTAGAGTAAAATAAAAGTTGTTTATTAGTCTGTTTGTAGGTCTATTAATATCGAACATTAATTTAGAAAATCAATTTATTTTCTAAAAATTAGCCCATTCGAATAAAAAATTGTTCAAACATATTAACATTTAAATTCATAAATTGTTCATCAAATAATGTGTTATTTCAATAATATTCACATTCCTATTGACCCTTTAATATTTCTACTATATAAACTATATTCATTCAAATGTTCCTTTTACTAATACTTCTTTATCTTGCATCATAATTTTTCCTTTAGAAATAACTGCTTCGATTTCTAGCGTGGATTTATTTAGGAAGACTAAATCTGCATCGTATCCATTTTTGATTTGTCCTTTTTGTAATTTTAATATATTGGCTGGGTTTTTAGTGATTACGCTAATTGCATCTTCAATCTTAATGCCTTCATTTATAATTGCGTCTTTTACTTCGTTATATAAACTGCTTACTCTTCCAACCTTCATACCTCGGAGTATTCCGTTTTCATCAAAATCTGGTAGACTACCCTGTCCATCAGATGTAAATGTGATTTGTTCAATGCTTACACCTGAATTGAGCATTCTTTTCAATCCTACGCTACATTTGACTTCACCATTATTCAAAAAGTGTGGGATCGAGCTTGTTGTAAAGTCAACAAACCCTCCTTTTTTAGCAAAGTTAATTCCTGCTTCAAATAAATAGCTATTGCGGTTAATATGTGTTGGGTAAAATTGAGTAATTGGTAATTCGGTTTCTTCAACAATCTCCTCGATCATTGATAACATTTTTTTACTATCTCCAATATGTACATTCACAACGCCGGACTTTCCTGAAAGCAAGCCCCCATTTCGAGCTTGTGCAGCTATTCTTGCAAATTCTTCCTTTGTCGGTTGAGATGACCGATGGTCCGAAATTGCTATTTCACCAACACCGATAATCTTATCAATTAGGATGATGTCTTCCTCAATCTTAGAAAATAACGTTTTGACAGGTGTTTGGTACGAGCCTGTATAGACAAATGAAGTAATTCCCTCTTCTTCTAATGCTCTACATTTTGCAAGTAGACTGGCCATTGTTCTTGTTGTTCCATCTGTACCAATTACTCCTACTACGGTGGTGATTCCTCCTTTAATACAATCAGACAACAATAATTCTGGTGTTCTTGTTTTAAAGCCACCTTCACCTCCGCCACCAATAAGATGCACATGAGCATCAATGAAGCCAGGCACAATATAGTAGGCAGATGCATCAAATATTTGTAAAGGAACCGAAGATGAGGTAATGACTATTTCTTCATGAACATACTCAATTTTTTCATTCGATATTAAAATATCGTTTTTACCTATTGACTTTGGGGTAAAGATTTCGCCATTTTTTAAGAGTAACATATATACCTCCGATTGGATCATATTGTTTAAATTCAGATTACCATATCTGTCTGTTTTATGATTCATTTTGCTTTTTAGCAACTGTTTAAAATGATCGATCAAAATATACATACAGCTATAAAATATTGAAAACATTAAATCTCTAGATTTGTTCATAATACTCTCATAGTTAAAAATGATTCAATTAAAATAGGAGGCATTTTTATGAGTAGAGCAATGAAAGAAGAATTAGCAAATGCTATTACTCATGGGATTGGTGCAATACTGAGCATCCCAGCACTATATTATTTAATAAGTAAGGCTATGCATAAAGGGACACCCTGGCATTTAATTTCCTTTTCAGTCTTTGGTTTGTCTATGTTGCTACTTTATATTTGCTCAACATTGCTTCATAGCGTTAGAGATCCAAAGCTAATTAGGCTATTTACAATTTTAGATCACTCGGCAATTTATTTATTAATCGCTGGAACTTATACTCCATTTTTACTCGTAACTTTAAGGGGTAGGATTGGCTGGTCCTTATTTACAATTATTTGGGGCTTGGCAGTTTCAGGTGTAATCTTTAAATTTATATATGTTAATAGGTTTGAATTATTTTCGACCATTGTTTATTTAATTATGGGTTGGTTAATGATGTTTGCAATTAAGCCTATTTATGTAGGACTATCTGGAATAGGATTTTTCTACTTATTATTAGGGGGGCTATTTTATTCGATTGGCACAATTTTCTTTCTAGTCAAACGTTGGCCATATAGTCATGCAATTTGGCATTTATTTGTATTATTAGGTAGTGCATCTATGTATTTTTGTATATTTAAATTTGTTGTTTAAAAAAAGCGCTTCATTTTAAATGAGCGCTTTTAGTTTTATTATTCAATCATCTCTTTAATATAGTTCGTTAATTCTTTGGCATCTGTCATTCCTATTTGTTCAGGATAAATTGGTGGAAATACTTTAAGTGTAACATTTGCTGGTTTAATACGATTACCATTAGCTTCTAAAATATTATAAGTCCCTTCAATTCTTACAGGAATAACTGGAACCCCTGATTTCGTTGCTAAATGTAGGCTCCCTGATTTAAATTCACCCATTTGACTGCCCTTACTTCGAGTACCTTCTGGAAAAATAACTAATGAATGGCCATTTTTAAGTTTATCAACGCCTTCTTTTATAGCTTTAAGTGATTGTCTACGATCACTTCTGTCCATAAATACACTATGCATTTGTTCCATCCAGTCTGGTACGATCGGCAGTTTTTTTAATTCAACTTTTGCAATGAATCCAATAGGCTTATTTAAATATCCTAATAATAGTGGAATATCAAAATTACTTTGATGATTACTTACAAATAGGACTCCCTCGTCTCTAGGAATATTTTCAATCCCTTCAACCTTTACTTTACTACCAGTACAGCCAATCATCATTTTCCCGAAATAATCAGGAAATTGGTGCATTAGACGGTCTTGCTCATGTACAGGTAAATCTTTTGGTATTTTTTTTACTGATGATAATTTTAGCTTTGCTTCAATTACACCAACTACAATGCGTGTTGCAGCAAATATTGTGCGAAACATATTTATCCTCCGATAGTTGAGTATGTTAATTATTATACAAAATGCCCAACCACTTGAAAAGTATTATCCATCCTGATTATTTAATAAAACGAGAATCAAAAAAAAGAATCGGCTTTTATTGGCCGATTCCTTAATATTGTGAATCTTTAGTTCGAAACTTTTGCTCCACCGAATTCTGCAGCAAGAACTTTAGCTTTTTCAATTGCATTAGCTTTAATTTCTTGTGCTTTATCTGGCATTGCAGCCATACCTTCTACGAATAATGTAGTTACATCAGTAACACCTACAAAGTTTAAGATACTTGTTAAGTATGGGCTAGAGAAGTTAATTCCAGCTGCAGGACCTTCTGAATATACGCCACCGCTTGCTTGGATGTGTAATGCTTTTTTATTCTCAAGTAAACCAACTGGACCATTTTCAGTATATTTAAATGTTTTACCAGCAATTGAGATATTATCAATAAAGTTTTTTACAACTGATGGGAAACCAAAGTTCCAGAATGGTGTAACAAATACATACTCATCAGCTTGTGTGAAAATTTCTAAGTTACGATTCATAGCAGCTAAAGTAGCTTGTTGATCAGCACTTAATTCTTCAAAAGCAGTACCGTTTCCTAATTTGCCCCATGCATCAAATACATTTCCATCTAACATAGGAACATTTTCTTTAAATAAATCAAAATGAACAACTTCATTTTCAGGATTTGCTTTTTTGTATTCAGTAATAAATGCTTCCCCTACAGATAGACCAAATGAATTTTCAATTGCATTTGGGTTTGCAGTAATATAAAGTAATTTTTTCATCTTAAACATCTTCCTCTCAGTTTCGTTTATCTTTAATTCGAGATTTATTTTTAAAAATCAAGGGATAATCAAATCCCTTAACCTCATAATAATATCTTTAATTCAAGATGTCAATACTTTTTTTCGTAAACAAAATATCTAAATTTAATTTTTGATTTTTCATCGACTTGTACATCAGAAACAGATTTAACATTCCATTCTTCCTTTGAAAAATTCGGGAAAAAAGTGTCGCCTTCAAAGTTATGTTCAATTTCAGTAATATAAAGTGTATCTAAATAAGGGAATGTTAAATTAAAAATTTCAGCCCCACCAATAATAAATAAATCTTTATTTTTATTTTCTTCAACATAACTTATAACGTCATTAATAACTGTAACGCCTTCAGCTTGAAAATCCTTTTGTCTTGTCACAACGATATTTTCTCGGTTTGGAAGTGGTCTACCAATCGAATCAAAGGTTTTTCTTCCCATAATAATTGTATACCCAGTAGTTACTTTCTTAAAATAAGCAAGCTCCTGTGGAAGATGCCAAGGCATCTTATTATTAAAGCCGATTACATTGTTTTCTGACATCGCAACCAATGCAGCAATCATACACTTACTACCCCTTTGATCGCAGGATGGCACTCATAATCTTCTAATGTAAAATCCTCATATTTAAATTCAAAAATGTCTTTGATTTCAGGATTAATCTTCATTTTTGGTAATTTATAAGGCTCTCTTGTTAGTTGTAAGTTAATTTGATCAAGATGATTTGTATAAATATGAGCATCTCCAAATGTATGTACAAAATCACCTAATTCTAAATCACATACTTGAGCAATCATCATTGTTAATAGTGCATAAGATGCGATGTTAAATGGAACTCCTAAAAAAATGTCAGCTGACAAAATCTTCAACCAAGTTCGTTACGCTTGGCCCGTTCTTAAAAAGAACTGCTACATGTCACCATGCAGATGAGACTATATCACGACCTCATAAAGGTCCCTTGCATTTCGGGTGCCAATCACTTGCACCCTACTCCATAATTGGATAGTCGTTAGGCATTTATTATTCTTTGTAATTATGAAATATGGCAATTAATAATTTTAAAAACCTCAGACATATTTCATAAAACCACCTACAAAGAGTAAATTTAGCACGGGATTGTCTTTATTTAAGAGTTTCCCCGTTTAGCAAGGTTTTCGGTACAGATTACTCTGTAAAGGCGCTCAGAATTAACGCTGATAAAGCTGACAAGAAAGTTTTCCATCATTCACATAGAACTGGAAAAAACAATGACATGGTGCTAATGCCATCTTATCAAGTTCTCCAACATTCCACGCAGAAACAATCATTCTTCGAGAATCTGGATTTGTTTTTATTTGATTAATCACTTCAGAAATTTGATCAATTGTTGAGCCGTCAGCAGCTTTCCATGATCTCCATTGTTCACCATATACAGGGCCCAAATTACCATTTTCATCTGCCCACTCATTCCAAATACGAACACCATTTTCTTTTAAGTAATGAATATTAGTGTCGCCTTTTAAAAACCATAGTAATTCATGAATGATTGATTTTAAATGAACTTTCTTTGTTGTTACTAAAGGAAAGCCATCTTGAAGATTAAATCGCATTTGATAACCGAATGTACTAATTGTTCCTGTTCCAGTACGGTCTGTCTTTGTCATGCCATTATCTAATACGTGTTTACATAAATCTAAGTATTGCTTCATATTGACCTCCTAATTATGTATTGTAATTCTTAATTATCTTCTTTAATTTCAATATAGCCAAAATGAAATTCTGAAGATTTACGAATTAATTGATTAAATCCATATTTTTTAAATCTTTCACTTCTAAAATGATCCTTCAAAACTATTCTTTTTTTGGCAACGCGCTTAGCTTCGTTGATCACTTCATTTGTAAGATCATCATAAGATGCTAAATTTTTCAATGCTGCAATACCCGAAGAGGCTTCGATATTTTTTTCAAACATCGGATCAAAATAAACGATATCAAAAGATTGATCTGGAAGTGTCTTCAAATAAGTTTTATAATCTATATTTTTCACTTCAATTTTGTTAATGATATGCGACCAATCTAAAATGTTCTGTTTATTTGTTTTTAAACCTTTCTTAGTTAAGTAAGCAATAATTTGGTTTTTCTCTAAGCCTAAAACTTTACCGTGGTCACCTACAACATAACTTGCAACAATACTATCTGAAGCCATTCCAAGTGTACAGTCTAGTAGAGAATCACCTTTTGTTAATAAACAAGCGTCACAAAATGGATCATGTTCACCCTTCATCAATCGTCTAATTCGAAAAACTGAGGAGTTTGGGTGAAAAAAATATGGAATTGCTTGATCATCCTCATACCATTCTAATCTATTTTTACCTAAAACAAGTATAGGTTTTTTAAATTTATCATAGATTTCTTCAATGCTAAATTCTTTCCGGAGAATTAGCTGTCCATTTAGGTCTGAAGCAATTTTCTCTGCATCCTTTTCTAAATAAACATCTGGTCTTAAGCAAGTTGTAATTATCATATGTCTCCTTAATTAAGAAAAAAAGAGGAAATATCCTCTTTTCAGCTGCCCGCCAAACGCTCGCTTTCTTAGCTACTTGGCCTGCCTGTGCGGAGCTCTTTACCGCTTAAGGGTAAACTCCGCTCCTCACCAGGCTTCGCGCCTTGAAAGACAAGCGCTAGCAAACTGTCTGAAAGTCAAATATTTGGATTTAGTCTATACACTGAAAAGAGGAAAAATCCTCTTTTTACATTTGTGCAAATATTGATTGAATTCTTGCTTTAATATCTTCAGGAGTTGAGCCTTCGATTTGTTCACGAGGAATAAATCCAACTACCTCTTTACCTTTAAATACTGCCATTGATGGTGAAGATGGTGGGAAGTCAGCTAAATATTCTCTTAATGTAGCAGTAGCTTCCTTGTCTTGTCCAGCAAACACTGTCATAACTTTAGCAGGTTTTTTCTCTGATTCAATAACAGCTTGAACTGCAGAAGGTCTAGCAAGTCCAGCAGCACAACCACAAACTGAATTGATTACAAAAAAAGCAGTATCATTTAATTCATTCATAAATGACTCGACTTCTTCCCCAGTAGTTAATTCTGTAAAACCATTTGAAGTTAATTCCTCTCTCATTGGCTTTACGATCCCTTTCATGTACTCATCATATGCATTCATTAGTTTGTTTCTCCTTTGTCATTTTCTATTTTATTACGCTCAGTCATTTGTTTCCAAACTGAACCAAGTGCTTCCTCACCATTCTCAATTCGATGCAAAGCAAGTTGAACTTGTAATTTCACTTCGAATTCTGGGTCTTCTAATGCAGCTTTTAATGCTGGAATTGCACTTTCATCACCTAGTTCAAAAAGAAACATTGCTGCACGCCATCTAACTAATTTACTAGGATCTTTTAATGCTTCAATCATAGCTGGCATGGCTTCTTCAAATCCTAAGTCTGATAGACAATCTCCAGCAATTCGTCTTACACCGACTGCCTTATCCTTTAAAGCCTCATATAAATAAGGTAACACTAATTCTGATTTTAACATACCTAAATAAGCTGTAGCTAATCTTCTTATTGAAACATGTTCATCTTTTAATGCGATTTCTAGTAAAGGTAGGTCTTCAAGGGTAGGATCGATTTTTACAAATCTCGCATATCTTTTTTTCCAATCTGTTTCTTCAAAAATATCTGCACTAAATGGTTCAAATTTAGGAACTTCTTTTTTCTCAGTAATAGATTCATCATTCGTCATCACTTCGTTGACGATATTCTTTATGTCGTTTTCAGTGTGAGTAGCCGTTAATTCATCAATAATTTCTTTCTCAATTGTTGCTAATTCACCATAACGAATTCCATAATCAATCCACTGTCTTTCAAATACTACATTTGATGCAGATGTTGTTAGTTTCATAATTGCTTCTTTATAGAATGGAGGTAAAGCTGCTCTTTGTTCTTCACCATTTACAATTAATTTCAACTGCATAGGTATATTATGATACATTTGAACAAATACTTGTACCTCTCCAAAATGATTATCAATTATCGTATCATTAGTAGCTTCATCATTTACTTCTTCACCAAATACATTTCTGACTTGAAGCAAAATGGTTTGCCAATTTGCATTTGACTTACGATCAATAGCAATAAAATCAGCTACATGATAGACACTTTTGATTCCTTCTATTCCTAATATTTCTTGAATTATTAATGGTGCCTTGTCAATATTATCAATAGAATAATGATTTCTACTTCCTGATGGCAATTCCTCATCTAATAACACTTTCATTGTATTAGGACTTGGTGTTGGTTCGATTGACTTAATTTTCATCTTATTCTCCTCTTCTTTTTATTTAGTCCATTCTATCAAAAAGAGGAAAAACTCACTATTGTAACGCCTTAACGAATTCTTCAAATTCATTTGTTCTAGATTCGATTGCGTTGTGAGTTAACTCTTCAGATCGACGAGTAAAAAGGTGAAATTTCTCAACTATTATTTCCGTCACATAAATAGGTTTTTCTGATTCCTTTACATAACTTGAAGTTTTTATAACTCCTTCAATAGAAACCTCCATCCCTTTTTTTGCTTTTTTAGTAGCATATTCAGCAATGGGACCCCATAATTTTACTGAAACATAATTCGTTCTCGTTTTTTTCAGATAATCTGAATAAACATTCGTAGCAATATTAATAAAAGTTGTTTTCCTTCCATTCGGTGTAGTTTGTAAAATTGGCTCTTTCGTTAATCTTCCTACTAATACAACATTGTTTATCATTATTACCATCTCCTTTATTTTTTTCTACAATACAAAATTATTGTAAGTTCGTAAAAAAAGGAAAATGGTATTTTAAATAAACTTTTATATTTAAAAACTCATTATGAGATAAAAAAACTTGAGTAGTAATATGACATCAGAATCCAAAACTCAAAATTAATACTTTACTTTAAACTTTCTACTAAATCACTTAAAACTGACCAGCGCTCCATTTTCTGTTCTAGTTGAGCTTCTTTTTCCTCAATATCTTTCGAAAGTTTATAAGCTTCATCAAAATTAGAGCCCACACCTTGTAATTTTTCATTTAGTTGCTCAATCTCATTTTCCAGTTTTTCGATATCAGACTCAATACTATCCCATTCTTTTTGTTCTTGATAAGTTAATCGCTTTTTCTTTTGTTCTTTTTGATAAACTTGTTTTTCAATTGTTTCTTTTACAGCATCAACTTCACGTTTTTCGTTCGATTGTCGTTCTAAATAATCCGTATAGCTTTCTAATGTAGATGAAATTTTTCCTTCACCTTCGAAAATTAATAATTTATTTGTAACTTTATCTAAGAAATAGCGATCATGTGATACGGTAACTACTACTCCACTAAAATTCTCAATATAGTCTTCTAAAACCGTTAAAGTATCAATATCTAAATCGTTTGTTGGCTCATCAAGTAATAATAAATTCGGGGCAGTCATTAAAAGTCTTAATAAATATAGTCTTCTTTTTTCGCCACCAGAAAGTTTTCCCAATTGTACTCCGTGCGATTGAGTAGGAAATAAGAATGTTTCCAGCATTTGTGAAGCTGAAATTGTTTTTCCATCTGGTGTATGAATGACTTCTGCTTCTTCCTTAATATAATCAATCATTCTCATAGTTGGATTCACATTTTCTTGTATTTGAGTATAGTATGCTACTTTAACTGTTTGCCCAATTTCAATTTCACCAGAATCAACTTTTTCTTCTCCAACAAGCATTTTCAATACAGTTGTCTTACCCGCACCGTTTTCACCAATTATTCCAATTCGATCAGTTTGAAGTAAAAGTAAGTTAAAATTATCTAATATCTTTTTCTCGTCAAAAGACTTATTAACATTTATAAACTCAACAACTTTTTTACCTAAACGAGTTTGTTGAAAGTTCATCTCTAATTCCACTTTTTCTTGATTGTTGAGTTTACCCGAAAGGTCATCAAATCGTTGAATTCGAGCTTTTTGCTTAGTTGTTCGAGCTTTTGCCCCTCTACGCATCCAAGCTAATTCTCTTCTAAATAAATTGTTTCTTTTTTCATTAGTAGCTGCCTCTTGCTCTTCTCGAGCAGCTCTTTGCTCAATATAATACTGATAGTTTCCTTCATAACGATAGATATTACTATTTGAAAGCTCTAATAGTGCTGTAGTAACTTCATCTAAAAAATATCGATCATGAGTTACAAATAATACTGCGTTTTGTAGTCTTTTTATGTATTCTTGTAAAAAAACAATACATTCATAGTCCAAATGGTTCGTAGGCTCATCTAGAATTAATAAATCACATGGATGTATTAATGCTTTTGCTAAGGCTACTCTTTTCTTCTGACCACCTGAAAGAAATGAAACATCTAAATTTAAATTTGATAAACCTAATTTCGATAAAATCGTCTTTGCATTTGCTTCTAAATCCCAACCATTTAATGAATCCATATCAGCTTGTAATTTTAGTAATTCATTTTGTAATCCTTGATTAGATGGATCTTCTCCAAGTGCTTGTAAAGTTTTTTCATATGATTTTACTAAAACCATTACTTTGTCATCACTCTCAAATACTGCTTCAAGAATCGTTTGTTTTTTATCAAAGTCTTCATGTTGAGGCAAATAACTTATTACATAATCCTTTGGAGTCGTAATTTTTCCATCATCAGCAGACTCGACACCTGCAATAATTTTTAATAAACTCGATTTACCAGTTCCATTTATACCTAATAATCCAATTTTCTGTCCTTCGCTTACGGTAAATGAAATTTTATCGAATAAAGTTTTTTCCCCATAAGTTTTAATTAAATTCTCTACACTTAAAATCTTCATATTTTAAAATTCCACTCTTTCATAAATTCATCGATGAATTTTTCTACAAATAAATGTCTTTCTTCTGCCATTTCTAATGCTGTTTTTGTATTCATTAAGTCTTTTAGTTTTAATATTTTTTCATAGAAGTGATGTAGCGAAGAACTTTTGTCACTTCTATATTCTTCGATCGTCATGTTTTCTCTTATTTTAAACTCTGGGTTAAACATACTACGACCTTTTTTACCTCCGTACGCAAACGTTCTAGCAACACCAATTGCGCCAATTGCATCCAAACGATCAGCATCTTGTACAATTTTACCTTCTAAAGAGGTTGGAATAACCCCATTGCCTCCTTTATAGGAGATATTTTCAATGATGTACAAGATTGCTTTTACGACTTCATTACTATTTAATAATTCATTTAGAATTGATTCTAATTGTATTTTTTGAGCTTCAAGATCATCATGTAATTTATCATCTATTACATCGTGAACTAATGCAGCACATTCTACGATGAATTGATTTGCATTTTCTTTTTTAGCAATATGTACAGCTAAGTTTCTAACACGGTCAATATGATGCCAGTCATGCCCAGAACTATCACCTTGATGAAGATTTCGAACATAATTTTCTATTTGTAATATGATTTCCTGCTGATTCATACTCGTACCTCCATAAATCGACTAGTGATATTATATCATTTTTCTATCTCCGAAAAACATTAATAGGCTAAGTGGGATTTAAATTTACGAAAAAACCTTCACTTAGAGTGAAGGTTTTTAGTGTGTAGAAAATTCTACAAAAATATGATTTTATATTAAATTAGAATCTAATTATATTGAGTAGTATATTTTTTCTTAAATCCATTTGGATTGGTCTTATGCCAATTCCAAGCATCTTTAATGATCAAATCGATGTCTTCATTCTTTACTGTCCATCCTAAAACTTTTTTAGCTTTCTCTGAAGAAGCAACTAGAATACTTGGGTCACCTTCTCTTCTAGAACTGATTTTATATGGTATTGGGTGCTTAGTTATCCGACGAACCGCTTCAACAATTTGTAATACTGAATATCCCTTATTATTTCCAAGGTTAAAAATATCACTTTTCCCACCATTAAAAAGGTAATTAAGTGCTAGTAAATGAGCATTCACTAAATCTTCAACATGGATATAGTCTCTAATACACGTCCCGTCTGGAGTATTATAATTATCTCCAAAAATAGAAATCTCTTTCCTTTGATTTAAAGCAACCTGTAAAATCAATGGAATTAAATGCGTCTCAGGTGAGTGGTCTTCTCCAATTTCGGCTGAGCGCTTTGCTCCAGCAACATTAAAGTATCTTAGTGAAACATAATTTATACCATATGCTAAACTACTCCATTTCATCATCTTTTCCATCATTAATTTTGTTTCACCATAGGTGTTCGTTGGATTTGGAATGCAGTCTTCTGAGATAGGTACTATTTTAGGTTCACCATATACAGCAGCCGAAGATGAAAATACGATATTTTTAACATTAAATTCATTCATCACTTCTAATAGAACTTGTGTGCCAAATACATTATTGCTAAAATACTCCAACGGTTTTTCCATTGATTCACCAACTAGACTATTTGCTGCAAAATGTAACACACCATCAATCTTTTCATTTTCGAAAACTGATCTTAAAAATTTCTTATCTCGAATATCCCCATTATAAAAAATGGCTTTTGAATGAATCGCTCCTTTGTTTCCTGTCTGCAAATTATCAACAATTATTACATTTACGCCATTTTCAATCAGCATGTATACTGCATGTGATCCTATATAACCAGCTCCGCCAAGTACTAAAATATTCATTATGGTCACATTCTTTCGTTTTTAAGTTGTTTTTTTGTCATATTTTTATTTTTAAAAACAAGCAATTTTTGACCAAAGTAATTTAAAATCGTATATAACCCAGAACTAATTAAAACAGCTAAGTCATTTTTATAATTTAGAGTGATAAAATCCTGTAAATTTAAAATGTAATCAATTATTTTAGCTCCGAGATTAAATGATATAAAATAACAGGTTAAAATGACTATGATAAACAATGGAATACTTTTTTTTACAGAGTCTTGACTTTTAAATGTAAAATTTCGATTTAAAATATAACTTACACAAGCTCCTATAGAATTTCCAATAAATGTTGAAATCCAATAAGACAAACTAAATAAATGGAGTAATAAATAAATGAATGATAATCCTACAATTGTATTTGCAATTCCTACTGCAATAAAACGGATAAATGTCTTATTCATCTTTGCCCCTTATTTACTAGTTCAGAATCGCTCATTGTATATAAATCTGTTTCAATAGCGTATCTAGGTCGATTTTTTACTTCGTGATAAATCTTTCCAATATACTCACCGATCATTCCGATTCCCATTAATTGAACTCCACCTACAAACCAAATTGAGACCATTAATGACGGCCATCCACTAACCGTATTTCCTAATAAATGTTGAACTATTGCATAACCACCTGCTATCAAACTAAATATGATGGATAAAAACCCAAGCAGTGATACAAATCTAATCGGAGCTATACTAAATGATGTGATCCCATCGAACGCAAAAGATAGCATCTTTTTTAATGGGTATTTTGATTCACCTGCAAACCGTTCTTTTCGATCGTAATAAACATTAGTTGATGGAAACCCTACAAGAGGTACTAGTCCCCTTAAGAATATATTAGTTTCTTTATATTTGAATAACTCATCTAATGCCCTTTTACTCATTAATCGGAAATCAGCATGATTAGGAACTAGATTAATCCCTATTTTCCCCATGAATCGATAAAATCCAAGCGCTGTTGTACGCTTAAAAAATGTATCTGTTTCTCTACTGTCTCGTACACCATAGACAATATCAAAACCTTCTATATACTTCTCTACAAAATTACGTATTACATTTATATCATCTTGTAAATCCGCATCGATTGAAACTACACAATCGGATTGTTTATTAGCAATTTCAAGCCCAGCAATTAGTGCGTTTTGATGCCCTACATTTTTAGCAAGCTTTAATCCTTTCACAAATAAATTATCGTTACTTTCTTTTTCTATTAGTTCCCATGTTCGATCCTTACTTCCATCATCTACAAATAGAATTTTGCTATCATCTGAAATAAGAGAATCATAAATTAATTCTTCAATTAAGTAAGTAAGTTGATAGGCTGTTTCTTCAAAAACTTCCTGTTCATTGTAACAAGGTACAACAATTGTTAATAAAGGTAGCATGTATAATCACGTCCTTATAAAGTGGTTATTTTACTTCGTATAGATAGATGCGCCATGCTGAATGATCATCATTAAATGTCTTCATCAATCTAAGTCCATTACTATTAGCATTTTCTATTGGGACAGCCGCAAAAATATATTCCCCACCTAACTTTTTAAATTCGTTAATATTTAGTTGTAAATGATGGATTTTTACGTTTGAGTCCTTTTTAAATTCATAATTTTTACCTAATTCAGCTACAAATAAATAGCATCTCCCCCCCCAATGATCGAAGTAATTTTCAAGCAAGGGGCTTTTTTCAAGTTCAGGTGCTATTATTTTTCTAAATTGGTGCTTATACTTTAACGAATAAAAATTATTATACGTATCGAGCGTGTAAAAACCGTTATACTGAGCAATCGCAGGGTGAATGCCTATACTTGCAACCCGATAACTATTTTTAGGTTTTCCAATATATTTTGAGATTTCGTTAAATTGATTTACAGCATAAAATTGTTTAAATGATGGTTTCCCTGCTACACGATACACAATTTCATCATTAGCACAAAACATCACAATTACTTGAACTACTAAACAAATTTTCACAAACTTTTGCCAACCTTTTCCCTTTAACCAAAGAAGATAGGCTCCAACAGCAAACATTAGATAGATTATTAAAGGTCTTAAAAAATGAAATCTTGCAAAATTAAACGTATTTAAAAGCTGAAATTGTTCTTTTACTGGCTTCCATCCTTTATAAAACCAAAAGGCGTACCAAACGGATAATAAAAAATTAAGAATGAATAAGTATAGAAACCTTTTTTCAATAATTCCTCTTTTTTTATTTCTTAAAGTCCAGAATACAATAAAAGATAAAGGCACAATGACTAGAGTGTGAAGTGTTAGCACATGGGTATGGCCTAAAAAATAATTCTTAAACACTAATCGAATCGTATGCCAAAAACCCAATGTAGAGCTTAAAAACTCATTTCTACTTGTTGGTTCAGATGGAATGACTAGTGAGAATACTAACCGATATTCTATTGCTAAATACATTAAAGTCATTAATAAAATACTTAAAAAGAACACTAGATTGATTTTCTTTTTTACAAATACATCTCTTAACCATAGCAATCCCATAAATACTAAAAAGAAAAAGAATCCTAATACAAAACTAGAATAGAAAGGTAATAAAATAAGGGTAATCCATTCTTTCCAAGAATATTTCCCAATCCTTATATTTAGAAACGCCCAAAGTGCTAGTGGCATCCCCAATGTACTTAGCATTCCAGACGGCCAAAATGGCGTTAGTGCAAATGCAAGCGAGACCCATACTCTAATAAGGTAATTTTCCTTTGATGTTATAAAATGCTTTTTTAACAAGATATACATCCCAAAAAACGCGAAAAATCTAGTAATTGTCTGCCCTATGGAATAAGCTAGCATTGGCGAAAAGAGATTATTTAGCCACTGTATACCACTAAATTCCGTTCCATAAGCATTTCTTGGCAATCCATTTATGATCTGTGGGATTGTGGAATTTAATTTACCAAATAATTGCCCTGAATTTCTAAGTGTTTTATACCATGCAATATTTGAATCTAAATTATCATGTACTCTAATATGAGCATTTTCTCCTAATATGAAAAGTGGAGAAACATAAATGATCATTAAGATTGTTGCAATCATTAAATGTTTATTTTCCTGACTTAGTTTCTTAAATAGTTTCATATTTCTTACACCACTTTGTTTATATATTGTTTTTTGATTACTGATTAATATTTCCCTCACTTTATCTTTTTAGTTTTATTTCCTATCTCTTTCTCACATCTATTAATATTAAAATTCTTTTCTGAAAATCAGATGAAAATTTGACTAAAATTTCATTTGAATTTTCCCTATTATTTTCAATAAGTAAAAAATATTAATTTTATAATGTGCATAAAAATTTGATTAGGCTAATTTCTTTAATAGTATAAAAAGTTTTTAGAAGTAATTAAATCATGTACTAGAGGTGCAATCATGTTGATTTTTGTGGATGACGAACAAAAAAAGTTTCATCTAACAAACGGAAAAATTAGTTATGTATTTTATGTCATGAAAAATGGTCATCTTGGGTCTTTGTATTTTGGAAAAGCGATTGACATTCATTCAAATTTCACTCATATCCAAAATGACAATTCTACTACAACATATACTTCTTATTATTATGCTGATCGATCAATTAGTCTTGAAACGATCAGACAGGAATATCCTGTCTATGGTACTTCTGACTATCGTGAACCGGCATTAAGTATTCGTCAGTTAAACGGTAGCCATATTACTAACTTTATCTATAAAGATTATACAATTACAAAAGGGAAACCCATTTTACAAGGATTACCTGCCACTTATACTGAAAATGAAGAAGACGCAGAAACAATTCAGATTGTTCTAGAGGACTCAACACTTAATGCTGAATTAGTCTTATGCTATACAATTTTTAAAGATTTATCTGTTATTACTAGAAGTGCTTATATTTGTAACCACGGTTCGGAACCTTTTTATTTAGAACGTTTTATGAGTGCATCTATTGATTTTCCTGACCATGATTTCATGATGATTCAGCTAAGTGGTGCATGGTCTAGAGAGAGACATATAAAGGAACGTCAGTTAGTAATGGGTACACAAGGAATCTCGAGTTTACGAGGTTCAAGTTCACATCAACATAACCCATTTCTTGCCTTTAGAAGAAAAGAGACTACAGAAAATCATGGTGAAGTATTTGGTTTTAATTTAGTTTATAGCTCAAATTTTATTGCTCAAGCTGAAGTTAATCATTACGATATGACTCGAATTACAATGGGAATACATCCGTTTCGTTTTACTTGGAAATTATCAGAAAACGAACACTTTCAATCCCCTGAAGTAGTGATGGTGTATTCTGATCAAGGTATGAACGGAATGAGTCAAACTTATCACGATTTATATCGAAACAACCTAATTCGTGGTGAGTGGAAAAATACTGAGCGCCCTATCTTAATAAACAATTGGGAAGCCACTTATTTCAGCTTTAATGAAGAATCCTTACTTCAAATCGCAAGAGAAGCAAAAAAGCTTGGGATTGAACTATTTGTATTAGATGATGGATGGTTTGGTAAAAGAAATAATGCTACTAGCTCTCTAGGCGATTGGTATTCAAATACTGAAAAATTCCCTAAAGGAATAGATCGTTTTGCCTATAAAATTAAAGAGTTAGGTTTAAAATTTGGTCTTTGGTTTGAGCCTGAAATGGTAAGTCAAAATAGTAATTTATTTAAAAATCATCCTGATTGGATTATTCATACACCTAATCGGCAAGTTTCTTTAGGAAGACATCAATTAGTATTAGATTTCTCGAGAAAGGATGTTGTCGATCACATTTATAAAAAAATGGCAGATGTTATAAAAAATACAAATTTAGACTATATAAAATGGGATATGAATCGAAATATAACTGAGGCTTATTCTAAGAAGTTAGCTAATGATCAGCAAGATGAATTTTTTCATCGATATATTTTAGGTGTGTATGAATTATATGAACGACTAGTAAGTGATTTTCCAAATGTGTTATTTGAATCATGTGCTGGCGGTGGTGGTCGATTTGATCCTGGTTTATTGTTTTATGCACCCCAAGCATGGGCTAGTGATAATACAGATCCAATTGAACGATTAAAAATTCAATACGGTACCTCACTACCATACCCAATTTCTAGCATCGGATCACATGTATCAGCATCACCTAATCATCAAACATTTCGTAATACCCCATTATCAATTAGAGCCAATGTCGCTTTCTTTGGAACATTTGGTTATGAATTAAATCCTTTAATACTTACTGAAAAAGAAAAATCAGATATTAAATCACAAATACAATTTTACAAACAGCACCGATCATTAATGATGAAAGGAGATTTTTATCGGTTACTTGATCCTTTTAAGGAAAACGAAGTAGCTTGGATGGTAATAAGTAAAAACAAAAATGAAGCCATTATAGGTTGGTACAAAATATTAGCAAGCCCAAATCCAAGGAAGTTCCAGACTTTAAAATTGACAGGTTTAAATCCAAATAAGAAATATTTACTAAACACTACGAATCTCACTTTTTATGGAAACGAATTAATGGAAAATGGAATCCCATTACCACTCGAATTTAATGGCGCCAATAAAAAAATTGCAAAACGAGCAGGTGATTTCCAATCTTGGATCTTTCATCTGGTTTGTCCTGATTAAATGTACAAAACTCGTCCTTAATGTCCTATGACGATGTTCGAAAAAGTAGAAGTATAGACCAATCAAAACGCTTGTCTTTTCGTGCAGCAAATCTTTCAATTGTGCGATAAAAAACAAGCGTTTTTAAATGGTCTTTAAACCATTCAACATTAATGAAGATTCTTAAGCTTTCAATAATTTCTCAATGGTCGATTTCATCTCTTGAGGATTTGTTTGAGGAGCAAATCGTTCAATGACTTTACCATTTTTATCAATAATAAATTTAGTAAAATTCCATTTTATTGATTTCAACCCCATAATACCAGGAGCTTCTGAGCTTAAATATTTAAATAGTGGATCTGCTTTTTCACCATTTACATCAATTTTTCCGAAAACAGGGAAGGTTACACCAAAATTCAATTCACAAAAACTTTGAATTTCTTCATTTGAACCTGGTTCCTGATTCATAAATTGATTACATGGAAAACCAAGAATTACTAATCCTTCTTCTTTATATTCTTCATATAATGCTTGTAAATCTTTATATTGAGGAGTATATCCACATGCACTTGCAGTATTTACAACGATTATCACTTTATCTTTATATTTTGAAAGAGATACATCTTCGCCCTTGCTATCTTTTACTTCAAAATCATAAATACTCATTTCACATTCCTCCTACTTCCTTATAATGTTAATAGTAATTATTTTCCATCAAAAAGTCTATTCTAATTACTATCTTTTGAAAAAAACCTTCAAACCTATTAGTATTTAAATTATAGTTTAATTAAACTAATTTCTTCACCTTTTAACTAAAGAATGGAGGTAAGAGTATGCAAGATTTAGGCTTTAATACTTATTTAATTGATTTATATGATTTATCGTTTCAGGAACGAACGGGTAGTTATATTATTTTAGATGAAGATATTACAATCATTGAAACAAGTGCTAGCCCTTCCCACGAGTATTTATTACAAGGTTTAAAAGAGTTACAAATTTCATTAGACAGAATTAAAAATGTTATCGTAACACATATTCATTTAGATCATTCAGGTGGCGCTGGCTTATTAATGGAAAAATGTCCTAATGCAACTCTATTTGTCCATCCAAAGGGAGCTAGGCATTTAGAAGATCCTACAAAATTAATTGCGAGTGCAAAACAAGTTTATGGTGATGATTTTGATCGATTATTTAATCCAATTCTTCCAATTGACTCTACTAAAATTTATCAGGTAGCCGATGGTGAGGAGCTTATTATTGGTAAAAATCGTAAACTAACATTTTTACATACGCCAGGTCATGCTAATCATCATATTTCAATTTTCGATTCTTCTAGTAAATTTATGTATACAGGAGATACATTAGGCATTTATTATCCACAGCTTCAAAAGGAAATAGGTACGTTTATTTTACCATCGACATCGCCTAATCAATTTTCATACGAAGCAACACTAAGTTCATCTGGAAAAATTCAAGAGTATCATCCTGATGCTATTTGCTACGGTCATTATGGATTAACTAGAGATACAAATTTCGTATATGAGTCTTTAAAGCTATATTTAGATCGTTTTATGAAACTAACTGCTTCCACGATTGAAGAAAATAAGGAAAAACCTTTTTATGAGAAAAGCAGGATTTTGTCAGCAGCATTATATAATGAAGTAAAGCAAGATCTACAAAATAAGAATATAGATGAGAGTCACCCAGTTTTCCAGATTATAAAGTTAGATTTGGAAGTTTCAGCTATGGGATTAGTACTGGCTATGGATCAAGTTTAATTAAATAAAAAACTTCAGCCATTCGGCTGAAGTTTCAGACTGTTGACAAACTCTCGCTTTCTTCGTTGCTTCGCCTGTCTGCGGTGCTCATTACCNNCGCTTGCAATCAGTCTGAAAGTCAAGTTTTTAGTACTTTATCTACACACTGAAACTTCAGCCATTTGGCTGAAGTTTTTATTATTTTTTAATTTTTTTCATTGGTTTATTTTTACTTGAAACAGGTTTTTTATATTGATTTGAAACTGGTTTCGTTCTTTTTTCTTTTATTTGATTTTCATTCGGTTGTTTTTCTTTCATTTCGACTTTTTGTATTTCACCGTGTGAAACCGTTAAATGTTCAAAAAACAATTTTTGCGTTCCTCTTAAGCTAAATAAGTTCTTTTTCTCTCGAGGTGTTACTAAGTTTATGACAGTACCTTGTTTACCCATTCTTCCTACACGGCCACTTCGATGAGTATATTGTTCAACTTTTTCTGGTACATCAAGTGTTATGACATAAGGTAACTCTTGTAAATCGATTCCTCGTGCTGCTACATCAGTTGAAAATAGTAAAGTAGTTTTACCGATTTGAAGATCTTTTAAAACTCGACTTCTTTCCATTTTCCCTAGTTTTGAATGCAGTACCGCTGTTTTAATTCCTCTAAAATTTAATTTAGAAGCGTATCCTTCAAGTTTAAATGGATCATTACTAAATACGATTGCTTTCATATTTTGAACAGATGCAATTCTTCTAAGTAATTCTAGCTTCTCTCTTTCTTCACAAGGAATAAAACCATGAATTATATTTCCTTCCAAGCTTTGTTCAATCGAAATTTCTTTTAGATTTGAACTTGTTTCCTTGGCAAATTGCATTGCCCCCGGTGTAATTGTTGCAGATAAAAATACTAGTTGGCGGTCTTTCATCGTTGCTTTGACAATTTGCGGTAAATCTTTTTGATCATCTGTTTTTAATAATTCATCTACTTCATCAAAAACAATTGCCTTAACACAATGCATTTTTAATTTTTTCTGTTTGATTAATTGTGAAATTCGCCCCGGTGAACCAACGATAATTTTAGGCTTTTGTTTTAATTTTTCAATCTGACGTTTTATATCAGCTCCACCAACAATTGAAGCCACTTTTATATTTGTATTTTGTGTATAGTCTTGAACAACCTGAAAAATTTGCATTACAAGTTCACGAGTTGGTGCCATGATCATAATTTGAGGATTTTCTTCCATTATATCGACCTTATTAATTAAAGGTAAAACATATGCAAGAGTCTTACCAGTACCTGTCGGAGATTGCGCTATGACATCGTTCCCATCTAAAATCGCTGGGATTGCTTCCTCTTGAACTGCTGTCCATTTCGTAATATTATTTGCTTTTATTTTTAAGATTGTTTGTTCTGCTAATTGAAAATGTTCCATTTAAATCTCCTTTAATATTTGCTCATCGTACCATTGTAACATTATTTCTGTAATATGTACCAATTCTTCTATTAGATCGAAGTCATCTTCGGTCATTTTATTTTGAAATTTTATGTTTACTGACGATTCAATGATATTTTTATCTAAAATAGAGTGTTTAATGTTATAAAATGGAGTGAATTGCTCATTTGTCTTATTTTGAAATAAAAGCAGACTTCTTTGAATGATTTCAATTTCTAATGGTTTAGGAAAGGAAAATTCAATTTCAATATAACATCCTACTTCAGTATTTCCATTAATTAATTCATTATATAAATCACTAGCTGATGTGCTCATTGAAAATATGCAACTTGTTGTCTTAGTCGACTTATTTAATTTATTAAATCGAATTGAGAATAATCGATCCATTTTGGAAAGATTAACAAAGTCATTTCGATCAGTGATTTCATATTCTCCATCTAAATCTTTGTCATATAAGAGCCCTTCTATGACAACCTTCATATTATCAAAAGCGGTCGGATCAAACATTATCTACACTCCTTTAACCAATAGATTCCTAAGTTCGCTTATTTCCTATTATGTATCATAATGAACGAACAACACAAAAAATAATCCGATAAAATCATTTTTGATTCAATTTTATTGGATCAATTCTTATTTTACTATTTCAAATTGGCTATTATAAAGATTTGCGTAGAAACCTTCTTTTTCCATTAATTCCTCATGCGTACCTTGTTCAATAATATCGCCATCCTTCATACAAAGAATCAAATCTGCATTTCGAATAGTCGATAGGCGATGCGCAATCACAAAACTTGTTCTTCCCACCATTAAATTGTCCATTGCTTTTTGAATGAGTGCTTCAGTTCTTGTATCAACACTACTTGTTGCTTCATCTAAAATTAATATTTGAGGTTCTGCCAAAATTGCACGAGCAATCGTGATCAGCTGCTTTTGACCTTGGGATATATTATTTACTTCTTCGTTAAGTATCATATTGTATCCATCAGGCAATGCTCGAATAAAGTGATCAGATTGAGCAGAAATTGAAGCATTTGTTACTTCGTCATCCGTTGCATTAAGTCTTCCAAAACGGATATTATCTGCAATTGTACCATTAAATAGCCAAGTATCTTGTAGAACCATTCCAAATAATGATCTAAGTTCATCCCTTTTAAAATTCTTTATGTTATGTCCACCGATTGTGATTTCCCCACTATTAACATCGTAAAACCGCATTATTAAATTTACAATTGTTGATTTACCAGCTCCCGTTGGCCCAACAATTGCAATTTTTTGGCCAGGTTTAACGACTAAATTAAAATCATGAATAATCATTTTTTCAGGTGTATAACCAAAAGCAACATGGTTAAAACAAACATCACTTGTAACTTCATGATGCTTGATTGATCGTGCGTTTGTTACTTCAGGTACTTCTTCTTTTTCTTCTAAAAATTCAAATACTCTTTCTGCAGCTGCTGCTGTTTGTTGAAGGATATTTGAAATATTAGCAATTTGTGAAATTGGTTGCGTAAATGAACGAACATACTGAATGAAAGCTTGAATTCCTCCAACTGTCATTGATCCATTTGCAGTAAAATATCCACCTAATATACAAATCGCAACATAGCCAATGTTTCCAATAAAAGCAGTGATTGGAATCATAAGTCCGGATAGAAAATTCGCTCTCCATGCCGATTTATATAACTCATCATTATATTCACTAAAAGCTCTCGTAGATTCATCTTCACCACTAAATGCTTTTACTAAAACATGATTTCCTAACATTTCTTCTACATGTCCATTTACTTTTCCTAAATATCTTTGCTGGTTAATAAAATGTTTTTGAGATTTTTTAACGATCATCATGACAAATATCATTGAAAGAGGCAATATACATAGCGCAACTAAAGTGAGTTGCCAGCTGATTGAAATCATCATGATTGTTATACCAATAATCGAGGTAATCGATGTAATGATTTGTGTTAAACTTTGGTTTAATGTTTGATTAATTGTATCCACATCATTCGTTATTCTAGAAAGAACTTCACCGTGACTAGTCTGATCAAAATAGCTTAAAGGTAATTTATGAATTTTATCATTTATATCACTTCGAAGCTTAAAAGTTACCTTCATCGTAACACCACTCATTACATAGCCTTGAAGATATGCAAAAAGTGAGCTTAATAAATATAAACCAATTAACCATAAACCAATTACACTTATTTTTCCAAAGTTAATTTTTCCACTACCGCTAATTTGTTTCATGACACCGGAAAAAATTTCATCTGTCGCTTTGCCAAGAATTTTTGGCCCTAGTATAGTAAAAACAGTTGAAATAATTGCTAGTATAAAGACAATAACGATTGTCTTTTTGTGAGCACCTAAATAACTCATTAATTTTGCCATCGAACCTTTAAAATCTTTCGCCTTTTGACCTGGCTCCATTGGGATATTTCGTCCAAACATTTGACCGGGCCCGCGACCACCGCCCCGATTTTGAAAAGTATTTTTATTAGAATTGCTCATGCTAATTCCTCCTTGGATAACTGCGATGAAGCAATTTCTAAGTATTCAGGGCAATTTTTCAGAAGTTCTTTATGGGTACCTTGACCTACAATCCTACCATTATCTAATACAACAATATGCTCTGCATTCATGATCGTATTTACACGTTGGGCAATAATGATCATCGTAGTTGATTCTATATCTTCATTTAACGCTTTTCTTAGCGCAAAATCAGTCTTAAAATCAAGCGCAGAGAAACTATCGTCAAAAATAAGAATTTCGGGTTTCCTTGCTAAAGCCCGAGCAATCGAAATTCTTTGTTTTTGACCACCTGAAACATTATCTCCACCTTGAGAAATTTCAGCATTAAATTTCCCTTCTTTTTGAGAGATAAATTCACTAGCCTGAGCGATTTGGGCTACTCTTTCCATTTCTTCATCAGAAATATTTTTATTTCCGTATTTTAAATTAGAGGCAATTGTCCCTGTTAGTAAAAGTCCTTTTTGAGGTACATATCCTATTTTAGTACGTAAATCCTTTTGCTTTACTTCCCTTAGGTCTACACCATCAACTAAAACTTCCCCTTTAGTAACATCATAAAAACGTAAAATTAAATTTGCAATTGTTGATTTTCCCGAACCAGTTGGACCAATAATGGCAGTTGTTTGTCCTGGCTTTGCAACAAATGAAATATTATTTAGTACATCATTTTCAGCACCTTCATATCGGAAACAAACATTTTTAAATTCAACAAATCCTTTTTTATCTGCTTCAAAGTTTTTATTAAGCTCTGGATCGATAATTGATACATCAGTAGACAATACTTCTGAAATACGTGTAGCAGAAACAGCCGCTCTAGGGACAAGGATAAACATGATTGAAATCATTAAAAATGCTGTAATAATTTGCATTGCATATTGCATAAATGCGATCATATCGCCAACTTGCATATTAGATTTAGCAATTTGGTGGGCACCAACCCAGATGATTAATAGTGATGAACCATTCATAATCAACATCATTGAAGGCATCATCATTGTCATGATTCGATTTACAAACAAATTCGTTTTTGTTAATTCACTGTTTACCTCTTGGAATCTCGTTTTTTCATGTGAAGCATTTCCAAATGCTCTAATTACCATCAATCCCGTTAAATTTTCTCTTGAAACTAGATTTAACTTATCTATTAGCTTTTGAATTAATTTAAACTTTGGAATAGCAACTGTCATGATTACCATAATTAAAGAAAGTAGAACAATAACAGCTAATGCAATAATCCAGCTCATCGAAGCGGATTTATTAATTGCCATTATGATTCCGCCAATTCCCATAATTGGTGCATAACAAAGCATTCGGATCCCCATCATTAAAAGAGTTTGAATTTGCATTACATCATTTGTACATCTTGTAATCAGAGATGCCGTTGAAAATTTATCAAATTCATTGTTTGAAAAGCTTTCAATTTTTTTGAAAACATCTTTACGTAAATTCCTAGCGACACCAGAGGCAATTCTTGAGGATAAGAAGCTGACTAAGACTGTTGCTATTCCTCCAAGTAAAGCAATCGCAATCATAATCAATCCTATTTTAACGATATATAAACTTCCTAGTTTATGTAAATTAACGCCTAGTTCAGTATAAAATGATTTCGTCATCATAATACCACTTTGAGTTAGTAAGGTTTTATCCGATGAAATAGCTTTATTATGCGCATTTAGTATCGCATTTTTGGGAAGTTTATCAAACATTGGTTGCAACTCATATAGTTTTGTTAAATTAATCTTATTTGAACGGGGCGTACTACTAGTTTGTGCGTGACTTACTTTTCCACTAGCTTCTTCTTGGATTATATTAAATAATGTCCAAGTGGAAGCACCAAATGATTGATCAAGTTGTTTTTCTACATTCTTATTCAATTTTTTCTTTACGTAAATGCTCTGATCTGCTTTTTTGTAGATACTTATGTATTTTTTTCCTTTTGAATTTTTATCATTTGCGGATTTCAACTCATAATTTTTAAATATAATTTCTTTTTCCTTATCTGTCATAAAGGTGGTCATTAGTTTCATACCTTTTTGACTAATTGCATCTGGAGCAACATGCAAAATACCATTTTGTTGAATACCATTGTTCACAATTTCGGACATATAGTTAGGTAAGTACAAATCACACATGGCCTGACCAAATAAGAATAATATAGCTAAAATTATACTTGTACTAAATGCTTTTAAATACTTAGCTAATTTGATCAAATGAGTATCTCCCCTATTATGATGTATTTTTTTAAAACACTAACTCATACTGAAAAAACTCGCATCAAATGCGAGTATGTTTTTCAGTATGAATTATTAAGTTAATTAAAACAATCCTTTTGGACGGCCTAGTTCATCTAAGTCCATATTTAATGCAGCTGGTTTTTTCGGTAAACCTGGCATTGTCATTACGTTACCTGTTAGTGCAACAATAAAACCTGCACCAATTGATGCTTTAAGTTCTCTTATTTCTACTTTAAAACCAGTAGGTCTTCCAACTAAACTTGGTTGGTCTGATAAGGAATATTGAGATTTTGCCATACAAATTGGTAGGTTGCCCCAACCATTCTCATTAAATTCCAAAATTTGTTTTTTTGCTTTAGGAGAGATATTCACTCCGTTTGCACCATAAACTTCTTTTGCAATTTTTTCTATTTTATTTTCAATTGAATCAGATAATTCATATAAATAATTAAATGTTTCTTTAGGATTTTTTAACATACTAACAAGAGATTCAGCTAGCTCTACGCCACCTTTACCACCATGTTCCCAAACTTCTGTTAAGACGATCTTAATGCCATTATCTTGTCCCCATTGTTTTAATACACTTATTTCTTCTTCTGAGTCAGAAATAAATTTATTAATTGCTACAACAACAGGTACATTGAATTTGCGAACTGTTTCCACATGCTTTTCAAGATTTTGAATTCCATCTTTAACTGCTAAAGCGTTTTCATTAGTCAATTCATTTTTATTTACGCCACCATGCATTTTTAATGCTCTAATTGTTGCAACTATTACGACTGCATCAGGTGTAACACCTAAAGCTCTAGTTTTGATATTTAAAAATTTTTCGGCTCCTAAATCTGCACCAAAACCAGCTTCCGTTACAACATATTCCCCTAATTTCATAGCCATTTTAGTTGCAATAACACTGTTACAACCGTGAGCAATATTAGCAAATGGGCCACCATGAATAATTGCTGGAGTGTGTTCAATCGTTTGAACAAGATTTGGTTTAATTGCGTCTTTTAGTAATAATGCTAGAGCACCTTCTACTTTTAAATCTCCTACAGTTACTGACGTTTTATGTATAGTATAGGCAACAACAATTCGTTTAAGTCTTACTTTTAAGTCTTGAATTGATGTCGCTAAACAAAGAACCGCCATGATTTCTGAAGCAACCGTTATATCAAACCCATCTTCTCTTGGAACCCCACCAGATGGACCTCCTAAACCTACAACTACATTTCTTAAAGCACGGTCATTTAAATCGACTACTCTCTTCCAAGAAATTCTACGTACATCAATTTCAAGTTCATTTCCTTGATGGATATGATTATCAATAAATGCTGCTAAAGCATTATTCGTCGTAGTAATAGCATGGATATCACCGTTAAAATGTAAATTAATATCATCCATTGGTAAAACTTGAGAATAGCCTCCTCCAGTTGCACCGCCTTTTACTCCCATCGTTGGCCCTAATGACGGTTCACGCAATGCTACGATTGCATTTTTGCCAATTTTGTGGAAAGCTTGTGCAAGCCCAACAGTGACCGTTGATTTACCTTCACCAGCAGGAGTGGGGTTTATTGAAGTAACTAAGATTAATTTACCATCTTCATTTTCTTTTAATCGATCTAAAATTGATAATGACAATTTAGCTTTATAATGCCCATAGTTTTCAACTTCTTCATCAAAAAGATTTAAATTATCTGCAATTTCGTTTATTTTTTTCATTTCTGATTCAAAAGCAATTTCTAAATCTGACTTAATTTGACTCATTCAATCATCTCCAATTGCACTTCATTATTATCAAAATTATAGCACAATTTTACAAATAATTCATTTTTAAAAATTCAAAATTCTTTAATCATATCATTCAAAATTACTAATACTTTCTACTTATCAATGGAATTCAAAGTTACATACTATAGATAAGGCATTAAAAGAAAGGAGTGTAATTAAATGTATCGTCATAAAAAGCATAAAGAACATAAACGTAATCACAATTTACCAAAGGATCAAAATGAAGAATATAGTGCAGAGTTTTATCCCACAAGGAATGTGTTTTATTCGGAAACTACTTCAGATAAATCTCATGCCTCTGGAATTGTAATTGGATACGTAGCTCTATTTTTTTCACTATTTTCGTTATTTTTAATGCCTGTTTTATTCGGAATCGTTGGAATTGCACTTGGAATATACTCTGTAACTAAAGGTCATTCCACTTTAGGATATACAGCAATTGGATTTGGATTATTTTCGGTAATTGTCACAATATTCTATAACTTATTAATTGTCTTAAGTGCAATTCTTTAAGAATAGATTAAAAAAAGCAAAAAAGACCTTTAAGGTCCTTTCAAAATAGATAATTTTTGTACACCATCTACTCACTGAAAGAACCTTAAGGGTCCAATTAAATTCCCCACAAACATTCACTTACTCAATTTTCATCATCTTCCTATTGGTTTAAATAACATCACAAATCGAAAGACAATCTATTTCTTTAAACTTGAACGACAGACCATTCGTCATCTTTCTTTGAATAAGTTAAATTTGCAATATGATTTGTAAGGTCTCGATACTCTTCAACATTTTCTAAAATTTCATCTACACCAGAATAAAAATCAACTCGGAAAATAGGGATTTCGATTACTTTTCTATTTTCAACTCTTTCACTTAGATCAATTATTAATCCATCCTCCATTAAAGGGTATAATGTCAACATTAATTTAATATTGATTGGATTAATTTGTTTTGAACGATTAAATATATTTAAACTTCTTCTCTGAAGTTGTGTAATTTTATAAGATATGACATTACAGAGCATAAAAATAAAGTCATTAATTCGTTTATAATAAACCTTTTGATACATTCCATCACTGATGTTCATGTATGCAAAGGAATTGTTTAATCTTGGTATAAAAGGTTTTTGTAATGGCTCTTTTTTGTGAGCAAGATACAGTAATTCTGCAATTTCTTTAGGCTCTAGCTCATCTAAATCTGCTAATTCTTCAAAATCGATCCAACATAGGTCATCATGTTCACTATGTTCTAATATAAATTGATTAATGTATTCTCTTTCAACATAATAAAAAGAAGAATTTAAATTAAATTCGGACCATTGAATATCGTGTTTTAGCAAAAGAATGTTTTGAAGAGGAAAAGGAAGTCCTTGAACAAACTCTTTATAATTTATGCCTGATGTTATAAAGCAATGATTATGGTTATCACCATAAATATAGATAATCTCCTTTATTGAATCAATTCCCGCCAACGATATTGCCCACCTTTAATTTTTTTCTTTATCATATCATACTTTATACAAAATTTATCATCAAAAATGATAAATTTAATTCTTTTTACCTAATATTTATTTACATTTTTTACCATAATATCGCACTCTACCTCAAAATAATCTTATACAGGTGGCCTACATAAAGATGTAGTTTTTGTCTGAATTGGTTCTTTCGTAACAGAGCGAATACTCCATTCTCCGTCATCATTCGAAAAATTAAATTTAACAAGTGTGTAAGGTGGTTGTTGATCTTGTTTATATGCAATTAATTGAATTGTTGCTCCGAATACGTATGTACCATTATATTTCTTTTTTATATTTGTTATTGTCGCACAATTATATTGTTCTCCTGGACCGAACATTTTATATAAACGGTTATTTATACTAGGAAAAAGAATTGATAACACTGCATCTTCTAATACTTCATTTTGTACCGCCAATGCATTTGTCGGTTTTGATGTCCCAATTAAGCACATTAATAGTACGATAATAAATCCTCTTTTCATTTCTAATCCTCCATCTTAAGATTTTAACAAAAATATTTAGTATCTAGTATCTATTCTTTACAATTTACTGATGGTTATGAAAGAGAGTTTAAATGAACTAGGAATAGAAATTTTATGGCAAAAGGAAAAAAGAAGACCTTGAAAAGTTTTTTCTTTTCGTGGTCTTCTTTTTATTTTTTTACAGCGCTATTGATGATCCCAATAGTATTTACTCAATATATCTGAGAGCAAGTCAATCGTTCTATAAAGTTCAGGTAATGTATTATCGACCCCACCTACTTCGATTAATATGGAGTGCGGTGATAAATCTTGGTTATAAACGCCATTCCCTTGTTTATAGTTTTTACTAAATATTCCTCTTGTTAAACCTTTGTTAAATTTCATAATTTCACTATTTAAATCTTTTGCTAGTGCTAAGTTCTTTCTATAATTTTTGTTTTCTACGCCAACTATAAAGTATAGCTTTGCGTATTTTTGCCCATTAATCTCAGTAGTTGTCACATTTTTTCTCTGATCATCACGATGTATATCAATAAGATAATTTAAATCTTGATCTTGAGAAAGCGCATCTTGTACAACCAATCTAGACATTTTATATGAACTTCCCCAATTCCAATTTCTTTTCGTTAATTCAGCCCCAATATTTGTTTTATCGTCTATCGCACCAATTCCATTTGCTTCTAAATTCTTTTTCAATCGTTCACCTAATAAGCTTACATTTACTTTTGGAGAAGAAGCTTGATTTGGCGACTTTGCACCTGGGATTAAAGGTAAAAATGATTCCCAGCTATGTGTGTGGTAAATAAAAAAGACATCTTTTCCATTTGTAGTTTGTGATGGCGGATTTGTTGGATTTTTAATTGGTTCATTTACTGGATCTTTAACAGTTGGATTTTGGTTAATTTCGTCGAGTGTTAAGCTTGATTCTATTGGAAGATTCGTAAAATCAATACCTTCTCCAGCAACTAAGATATTATTTTCAAATTTTGTCATACTAGATATTTCATGCACTAATAAACTTTTTGGATCGTACAGTCTAATATTTGTAATAAATGAAAAAAGTATATTACCGATAGGTTGTCCACTTTTAGTAGAATCGTCACCTACCTTAAAATGACCATTTTCATATTCAAACGCTTTAATAAATCCTTCATAGCTCATTTTTTCAAACCATTGATGCACATAATATGATTTAGTATTTTTCATTGATGTCACAAATAAACTCGCTAACAAAAATAATAAGACAATGCCTACAAAGACACTTGCCGTTACACGTTTAAGATTAATAGATTTTATATATATTGATTGTCTCATTAAATCACCTCTAATAAATCGTATGTACAAGCCCTATAAAATAGAATGAAAAAATTATTAAATCCTATCTTATTAATTTCTCCACCACTATAAAAGAGTGTGATTCAACTATAAAATTGTTCGACACTTCATCATTTTAATCCACTCACATTTATGAATTTTATTAGAATTTTGATTAGTAAAATATAAAAAAAAGAGCTGCCTTAATAGACACCTCATAAAAAAGTTCGTAATTCAATTAGTGTAAAAGCTCTTTTTTAAATAAATTACATATTATTATTATTGTTGCAACGACTGAAGTTAGTTAGTGGATTTACAACGCAACTATTTCTAGCAGCTTCTAATTGAGTATCACAAAATGAGCTTGTTGCTGGTGATACCATACTATTATTCATATTTCTATTTCTTCTACATCCACTACGTCTATTATTATTCATATTTCTGTTTTCGTTTCTGTTTTCGTTCATGTTTCTGTTTTCATTCATGTTTCTGTTTTCGTTCATATTTCTGTTTTCGTTTGAATGGCCATTATTCATATTATTCATACTTTCACTCATAACTCTGTCATTGTCATGACTTCTATGACAATCACAGTCATTACATGGTCTACGAACTTCAACAAACTCTCTCATATCTCTTACTGGAGATACTTCTTCTCTTTCTTCTCTTCTACGATTGCAACCACAAAATCCCCACATTTAAGAACACCTCTATAATTATTTATTGTACATTTATAACATACGTAGAAATCTAGATATTGAATGTGTACATGTCTAGATATGAACAAGTTTTTTATATTATTTTTCTATTTTTAATTTTATTACGGTAAATGAAATTTTAAATATAGTCATTTTTATAAGAATTTTTTAGTTGTTTATCCTAAAAGTAAAAAAAAAATGAGCCAATTAGGCTCATTTCATTGTGTAGACAAAGTTCTTAGGCTCATTTTACTTATTACGGTAAACATATTCATCTTTTGGTGGTTGAATTTCCTTAATTTTAGTAACGTCTAAATAAGGAATGTTTACTTTAAATGGTTGATAGTACATTTGTTGTATATTACCAGTAGCTTCAATCCATTGATCATTTTTAAACGTTTGTCCATCAGGCAAATCAATTAGCACTCCGTATACACCGGAATCGGCAACACAGTGAATAATTCCAAATCTAAATAAGAAAACCTGATTCTTTTTTAATCCTTTTTCATGATAAATAAAGCCTTTATAAGTTAGTTGCTTTCCTAAATATTTTCCAGGCTCATCATATAAAACTTCCATTCCTTTAAGAAAGTCATAATCATTTAGGACAATGCTTTTCTTATTTATATATTCTTTTGATTCTTGTTTAATTAATTTTTGATATCCTTCTTGCCCATAGTAGATACTTAAATCAGGCTTTAAATACTGCCTTTGCATAAAAGGATCATTGTTACCCGGTTCTGAAACAGGGAAATGAAACCCTTTAGCTTGTACAATCGTAGAGTCCAAAGTTGCAACGGGTAAAAATATACCTGTAAACAATGGAAAGATGAAAACTAAGCCATTTAAAAACTTTTTAAACCCTTTTGCTTCTTTATGAACATGTCCATGTACACAAGTATGATCACAATTTTTATCATGATGATGGCTATGGTCGTGGTCATGATCGTGGCTATGCTGTTCATCTTCATCATGACTAGTTCTTAAAGTATGAATTACTTGAATTAAAGTTAGAAATGCAAATAATATCCCAGCTGTCAGAGATAAATAAGAGTATTTCATATTTATATATTTTGAGATCGTACCTTTAATATGCAATTGCATTAAAAAGAAGGTAAATCCTAATAGTACATATGCTCTTGCCATATTGATTCTCCCTTAAATGAATAATGTTGTGAAAAACGTTAATACAATAACTAACCCAATAATAATGAATACATATCGACCTTTAAAATGTTGGAATAACATTAATGTATTTTTTATATCAATCATTGGACCAATAACCATAAACGCAACGATTGAGTTTAAAGAAAACGTACTTTGGAATGAAGATGCTACGAATGCATCAGCCTCAGAACAAAGAGATAAAATAAAGGCTAATGCCATCATTACTAGAATACTAGCAACTTGTCCATTACCTATATGCATTAACGTTGAAGTTGGAATAAATGTTTGTACGAATGCTGCAATAAATGCACCTAAAATTAAAAACTTACCCATTGAGAAAAATTCTTCTATAGCATGTACACAAACACTCCATAATTTTTTCCTAGCAGGAATTGAATGATCGACTGGAATTGTAACGAGATCGTGTTTTAATGGATTCTCAATTTTTAAATGTGATAATACGATTCCAATTATATAAGCAATGATCATAGCAGCTCCAGCACGATAAATCACCATTTCAATATTATTACCAAATGCTATAAATGTTGCAAACAGTACAATTGGGTTAATGATTGGCCCTGTTAACATAAACGCCACCGCTACATAGTGTGGCACACCTTTTTTGATCAACCTACTTACAATTGGTACAATTCCGCACTCACAACCTGGGAATATAAATCCCAATAAAATAGCTACTAATACTGCTAGATATCTATTTTTTGGTATTATCTTATATAACATTTCTTCCGTAATAAATATTTGAATGATCCCCGATATAAAAACACCAATTAAAATAAATGGCAATGCTTCTACTACAATCGAAATAAAGATCGTATTCATTTGTAAAAACGAATGATAAAAATTCGTACTCATAATCTCTCTCCCATGTACTTTTAAAAATGAAAACTCACAAAACCTCCGAATGACCGGCGGCTTTGTGAGTTAAAAGTACCTTTTTTTCCAAAATATTAGTGCAATTGTTGTTGATAATATTGCAGATATACCAATTACAATTGGAAACGCATGTGGTATATTGGCTAATGGAATATGATCAACGTTCATCCCATAAAAACTAGAAACCATAGTTGGGATTGATAAAATAATTGTAATAGAAGTTAAAAATTTCATTACAATATTTAAATTATTTGAGATAACTGAAGCAAATGTATTCATCATTCCACTTAAGATATTACTATAAACTTCTGCCATCTCTATTGCCTGTTTATTTTCGATAATTACATCTTCTAATAAATCTTCATCATCTTCATACATTTTTAATATATTCCCTTTAAGAATTTTTTGCATGACGATTTTATTGGATTTAAGTGAAGTAGTAAAATAAACAAGACTTTTTTCAAGGTTCAGCATTGTAAATAACTCTTGATTTCTTGTGGATTGATGTAATTCAGTTTCAATTTCATTTGTTTTACGATTAATTTGTTTAAGATAACGTAAATAATATGATGATGTCGTATGCAATAGTTGAAGTGCAAATCTAGTCTTTTTAAACGTAAAGAAGCCTTTTACTTTTTGGTAAATAAATCGTTCAAAGATTGGATTTTCACTTAAACAGATTGTGACAAAAGTGCTGGATGAAATAATCATCCCGATTGGTATTGTATCAAAAATTGTGTGCCCATTATCATCATGAGCTACAATTGGAATATCAACAATAATTAGAGTGTGTTCCCCTTCAACCTCTATCCTTGAACGTTCTTCATCATCGAGTGGGTCTTTAATAAAATCTAAATCTAAGTCTAATTTTTGAACTAGATATTGAATTTCTTGTTCTGTTGGATTGATCGCATTGATCCAACAACCTTTCTCAATAACATCGACTTGATTTAGTTTCCCTTGTGCATCTGAAAGATAAAAATTTAGCATCTTAATTCACCTCTAATTCTAAAACAAAAACTACACAATAATAGCATACGAAACATTTATATATGTTTCAACCTTTATTAAAAAGAAAGTCCATTTTCTAATAATCAAAGGCTTTTAGCAGCTATTTTAGTGAGCATTTATACTATTCACAAATATAGAAAAAAGGCCACTTATAGTGACCTATTTTTTAGTATCCGCTTTTATAAAAATAATGCATATCACTTAATTCATCAATGTATTGATAAACTTCTAACTGACTTTGTAATTGCTCTTTTGTATGTAATGAATAATCTTCCGTATTCAATTGATTTTGAACATTTGAAAGAGTATTTGATAAATCTGATTTTAATGCATCATATGACATAGAATACATAAAATTCATCCTTCCAATTGAAATTTATCATATTATATGTAATATAATGTAAAACAAATCATATTTATTTTATTTTCTACCTTTTCCCACTAATTTTTTTATTAAAAAATATACAACAAATAGGGCAATCGCTATAACGATTAACATTGGTGTATATGGAGCTAAAACAGATTTAGCAGTTTCCCAATTTTTACCTAATTTCTCACCAATTTTGATAAAAAGTATAGACCATGGAATGATTGCAAGAACTGTATAAAGTGTAAACTTACTTATTGGCATCTTTGCTAATCCCGCTGGAATCGAAATGGCATGTCTAACAACTGGAATAAAACGAGCCGTAAACACTACTCCAACGCCATATTTTGAAAACCATTTTTCAGCTAAATCAAGATGATGCTTATTAATTAGAATATATTTACCATATTTTTCAATGATTGGTCGACCACCAAAATAACCTAACCAATATAAAAATAATTGTGCAATAGTTCCCCCAATCACACCTGCTATTACAGCACCTACAAAATTTATATGCCCTCCGGCTACAAGATAACCAGCATATGCTAAAACAATCTCACTCGGGATAACTTCGATCATTAAGCCTAAAGCTACCCCTAAATATCCTAATGATGCAAAAAATTCTAATATTTGATGTATGATATTTGTCAATAGGATCCCCCTCTCTATAACAACTTGTACTACAATGATAATACATAGCAAGATAAAATATGTCAAAATAAAGAAATACTCAAGTGAAAGTATTATTTCATATAAAAAAAGGCTGTCCAAGTCAGTGACCTGACATTAGAACAGCCTTTTTTCATTTCTTAATTATTTAATTACAACGTTTTTGTAAGTGTAATCTGGTCCGAATGCATGCTCAATTAATCCAGTTACTTTTGGCTTCATAACGTATGCAATAGCACGTTGGTAAATTGGAAGAATTGCTGCATTGTCTTGAACTAAAATTTTCTCAGCTTGTAAGAATGCATCAGAACGCTTAGTTGGATCTAATAAGAAATCAGTACCTGCTTGAGAGATTAACTTATCATACTCTGCGTTAGAGAATCCCATTTGGTTGAATGGGCTCTTACTAGTCCACATATCGAAGTATGTCATTGGGTCTTTGTAGTCTGGACCCCATCCGCCGAATGAGATGTCGTAATCTTTCTTAGAGTTTAAGTCTAATTGTTGTGCAAATGGAACTGATTTAATGTTAATTTTTAAACCTGGTAAGTTTTTAGTGAATTCACCTTGTAGGTACTCACTGATTTTTTTGTTAGTTTCAGTATCTGAACCTAATAATTCGATTGAAACATCTTTCTTACCGATTTCTTTTAATCCTTGTTCCCATAATGTTTTAGCATCAGCTGGATCGTATTTTACAAGTTGTCCAGAAGCATCACGGAAGTCTTTACCATTAGCATCTAAGAAGTTACTTGGAGCTAAACCGTATAAAGGTACTGAACCGTTATTTAAGATTACGCTAGTAATTGCTTCACGGTCAAATGCTTCGTTTAAAGCTTTACGGATGTTAACGTTTTTAAGAGCTGGATTTTTCGATTCGTTTACACGTAAGAAGAATACAGTTGGCTCTTTAGTTGTTCCGTAGTCAGGGCTAGATTTATATTTGTCAACAAACTCTGCAGTTAAACCAGCACGGTCAACATCACCAGACTCATATAAGTTAACTCCAGTTTGTGGGTCTTTTACGATTTTAAAGTTAACTTCTTTTAATGATACGTCTTTAGCATCATAGTAGTCAGGGTTTTTAACTAACTTGTAGCTTTCATCATGTTTCCACTCTGATAATTCGAATGGACCATTGAAAATTAAATTAGATGCTTCTAAACCGTAGTTTTTACCTTGAGATTCAACAAATTTTTGATTTAAAGGGAAAAATGTTGGGAACGTTACTAAAGAATCAAAATATGGAATAGCTTTTGCTAATTTAACTTCTAAAGTTTTATCATCAACAGCTTTAACTCCTAATTGATCAACTGGTTTTTTACCAGTAGTAACATCTTCACCGTTTTGTAATACATTCAACATGAATGCATACTCAGATGCATTTTTAGGATCTGCAGCACGTTTCCATCCGTAAACGAAGTCTCCTGCAGTTACAGGGTCACCATTTGACCATTTAGCATCACGTAAGTGGAATGTATAAGTTAAACCATCAGCTGATTTATCAAAAGATTCTGCCATACCAGGTTGTACAGCATCATCTTTACCTAACGTGTTTAAACCTTCCATAATGTTACCTAAAACGTTGAAAGATTCAGCATCTGTACTAGTACTTGAATCTAAACTTGGAAGTTCAGCTCCGCCTAGTAAGTTTAATACTTGTGGTTTTGCTTTTGCTGTTTCTTTTTTACCTTCATTTGATTTGTCTGAGTTACATGCAGTTAAAAGCATGCTCACAGCAACAGATAAAGATAGAAAATACGATACCTTCTTTTTCATTAGATTGCCTCCCCAAAATTAAACAATTAGACTTAAAAACTATTAAAATATTCAAACAATTTATTTTGTCCGAATAGTTAATAACCTTTAACTTACTTTTAATTTTACATACTTTTTAGAAAATATCAACAAAAAATCGACATTTTTTTCAAAAAAATTAATAAATTTAAATAAATCTTTACTTTTTTGTAATTAAAAACTACATTTTGAAGTATTTTTTTGCATATTAAATCAAAACTATTAATAATTGCCCCAATTTCAATAAATGTTTAAAGTTGGACAAATATGTATATTTTTTTAAATTTAATTTTTTCTCTATTCATACTCAAAATAAAACAGTATCCAGCTAAGTAATCCTCTGGACACACTTTAAGATTTACTTTTACAACTTTTCTTATACAGAAAAAATGAAAAAACCCTTTCTATCACGCTGTTGAAAAAACAAATTTGTCAGTTGTTTATTAATCCTTTTGTAGGTCAATTAATATCGAATATTACTTAATTAAACTAATCAATTTTAAAACCATTAATAGATTATCCCCAAAAATGATATTTCATTATTATAAATGTTCATTTAATGTCCGTTTCCTCTATTGCAATTTTATATTTCAACACTCTGAGTGAAAATTCCTTTTTTTATACCAAAAACTTCCTAAAAAAAGAGAAGGATGATCCCTTCTCTTTTTGTTTAATACTATTATTTTTTGTTAGATGCCCATTTGTAAGAGAAATCTCCGCCAAATTTGTGCGCAATAATACCTTTAACAGAATCTTTTTGTAAATATGCACGACCGCGTTGGTAAATAGGAGAAATACCAGCTTCATCCATAATTACTTTTTCAGCTTCTACCATATCATCCCAGCGTTTTTGTGGATCTGCTTCTTTCTTAGCAGCATTTACAAGCTGATCGTATTGTGGATTGTTGTATGCCATTTCATTGAATGGACTGTTCGATAAGAACATATCAATAAATGTCATTGGATCTGGATAGTCTGGACCCCAACCTGAGAATGAGAAGTCATAATCTAATTTTTTCTCGTTATCAAGTTTAATTTCAAACGGTTGTGGAGCAACTGTAATTTTTAAACCAGGTAAATTCTTCTCAAGCTCACCAGCTACATACTCAGCAGCTTTTTTACGAGTTGTATCATCATAAGAAAGCATTTTTAGCTCAAATGTATCTTTACCAAGTTCTTTTTTAGCTTCTGCCCATAATTTTTTAGCTTCTTCGACATTATATTTGTTAAAGTCACCATTATGATCACGGAAATCTTTTGAATCTGGTCCTTTTACCCACTCAGAAGGTACTAACCAGTATGCAGGTTTAGAACCATCATTTAAAATCGAAGATGTAATAGCTTCTTTATCATATGCTAAGTCAAATGCTTTACGAGCTTTAGCATTTTTAAAGATTGGTAGTTTTTCATTGAAACGGAAGAATACTAAACGCGCATCTAATTGAGTTTTGTATTCAGGGTCATTTTTATATTTATCAACGTACTCAGAATCAAGCATTACTTTATCAATATCGCCGTTTTCATATAAGTTAACTGCAGAAGAAGTATCTTTAACTACATTGTATTTAATTTCATCTAACTTAACTGAATCCTTGTCCCAATATTTTGGATTCTTCTTTAATGTAAAGCTTTGCTCATGCTTCCAGTCACTTAAGGTAAACGGACCATTGTATAATTGAGTATTTGCTTCTAAACCGTATTGATCCCCTTTAGACTCAACCCACTTTTGATTTTCAGGTAAGTATGTCCCAAAAGTAGTTAATTGTAAGAAATAAGGAGTTGGTTGTTCTAGTGTTACTTGTAATGTTTTATCATCTAGTGCTTTCACACCTAATTGGTCTTTTGGCATTTTACCATTGAAAATTGCTTCAGCATTTTTCACATAGTATAAAATAAATGAATATTCAGATGCAGTTTTTGGATCTACAGCACGTTGCCAACCATAAACGAAATCATTAGCAGTTACTGGCTCACCATTTGACCATTGTGTATCACGTAAATGGAATGTATATGTTAAACCATCTTTACTAATTTCAACCGAATCTTTCTTAGCAACACCATCTACTACTTCGTCACCCTCTCCTAAACGAAGTAAACCTTCATTTACGTTGTTTAAAACTTCGAATGACATTGAATCAGTAGTTTTTGCTGAATCCATAGAAGGAATCTCAGTAGTTGTAGTTAATCTTAATGTTTGCTTCGTATCTTTCTGAGAATTGGTTGCTGTTTTCTCCGTGTCTTTGCCACAAGCCGCTAGTACCGTACTTAGTACCAATAAACTTGAAACTGTTGTTGCTAATCTACGCTTCATTAGAGCACCTCCATATATTAGTGATTATTCATTTATAATTTACTTATTTTTCTGAAAAATCACTTTTTACTTTTTCAATATACTACATATTTTTCAGAAAAAAAAGTATTTTTTTAATATTTAATTTGTTTTTTATTAAATTCCCCCAAATTCCTAGTTCAAATATCATATTTTTTATTAATTTTAGTGTAGTGCAATATGATTGTAATACTATTCACATATTTTATCGGTGCAAAATACGACAAATTTTATATGACTTTATGTCGATTCTAGAAACATTTTATGAACTTAATTATTAGATTCCATTATTACTAAATTTTGGGTTATAATATATCTTATTGAATTTGAACATATATATTTTTATATCAATTTTAGGAAGTGAATGTATGATAAGAAAAAGTATTCCAAACCTATTTACTCTAGGGAATTTATATTGTGGGTTTCTATCGATCGGCTTTGCCGCTAAAGGAGAATTTAGAAATGCCGCAATTCTTATTTTAATAGGAATGATGCTCGATAGTATGGACGGTCGAGTTGCTAGAGTTTTAGGAGTCCAATCACAATTAGGAAAAGAACTAGACTCTTTAGCTGATATAGTTACTTTTGGAGTTGCACCTTCCTATTTGGTATATTGTACACAATTTTCAACTGAAGGTATCTTTGGTCTAGGAATTGCCGGTTTATTCCCACTGTTTGGGGCATATAGATTAGCAAGATTTAATGTTACACCGATTTCAACATCACTAAAATATTTTACTGGAGTACCAATTACAGCAGCTGGTGGTCTTGTTGCCTTTTTAACATTATTTGGAAGTCGAATACCGCAAATAGTCATCATAACAGTTTTTGTTGCATTAGCATTCTTAATGGTTAGTAGATTAAAAATTCCAAGCTTTAAAGATATTCCGATTCCTAAATATGCTACAATTATTACGATTTTTTTAGGATACGCATTATATCTAGTATGGCATGCTAAAAAAGAACAGTGGCCATTCTTTATTTATATAGCAATTCCACTTTATATCTTCTTTATTTTCTTTCAATTTTTCAAAAGTAAAAAGAAACAATCAAGTAATGAAAATAAGAAACCACGTAAATTCCGTTTAAAACGAAAGTCTTAATAAAAAGTATGTTTTGATGTATTTTTTCATCAAAGCATACTTTTTTTATATATTTATCCACTTAAATCGCATTTTTCTTGCACATTAATAATTACTGTTCTATAATGACAAAGGATTAAATCGTATTTATTACGATTTTGAATATTTTATTAAATTATGTACCTAATTGTTTGATAAAAATGATCTTACATTTTTTTTAAAGTATAAAAAGGAATGATTACGAATTAATTAAATTTTTTTAACTTTATTCGTTTATTAACAACCTCATTATAAAATACTAAAATGATTAATTTTTTAGGGAGAGAAAAAAATGAAATTTAAAAAATTAGCAATAACGACTTTGCTATTAACCAGTGCAGTTCTGTCAGCTTGCAATAAAGACACACATCAGCAAAGTACTAAAAATAAAAATAAACTAACGATTTATACAACCATTTATCCCCTTCAAGATTTTGCTGAAAAAATTGGTGGTAAATACGTTGATGTACATTCCATATACCCTACTGGTGTTGATACTCATGATTTTGAACCAACTTCTAAACAAATTGTAGAAATCGCAAACTCCGATTTATTTGTTTACAATGGTGCAGGTATGGAACCTTTTGCAGATAAAATCAAAGATACACTTAAAAATAATCATGTTGCAATCTTAGAGGCAACTAAAAATATTGAATTAATAAAGTCAAACGAAGAGGAAATTCAGGAAGATGAAGATCATCATGACGTTGATCCCCACGTTTGGTTAGATCCATCTCGTGCAAAAATTGAAGCAAAAAATATTAGAGATGAATTAGTTAAATTAATGCCAAAAAACAAACAGTACTTTGAAGCAAATTATGATAAAATTGAAAATCAATTTGATGAACTTGATAATGAATTAAGAAATTTAGTTTTACATTCTGCACGTAAGGATATTGTCGTTTCACATGCAGCTTATGGATATTTGGAACAACATTACGGAATTGAACAAATCCCAATCACAGGACTTTCCCCTTCTCAAGAGCCATCACAGAAGGATTTAAAGAAAGTTGTTGATTTTGTTAAAGAACATCATGTTAAATATATTTTGTTCGAAACGTTTGCTACACCAAAAGTAGCAACAGTAGTAAAAAATGAAACCCATGCTGAAATCTTAAGACTTAACCACCTAGCAACTATTTCAGAAGATGATTTAAAGAAACATAAAGATTATTTCGACTTAATGCAAGAAAATATCGACACACTAGATAAAACATTAAATAACCGTTAAAAAGAGGACCCAATCTGTTGGGTCCTCTTTTACTACTATTTATCCTACCTTCATATTATCAGAAAACGGTTCAGGTTTTTTCTTGATCTCTTTAAACATTAATTCAAATAAATAAGCTCCAATTAAGGCTAGAATCGAAATTATGCTAAATGTCCATTTATATCCAATTAGCCCAGCTAGTGGAATCGTTAATGGTGCAATAGTTCTTCCGAGTGACCATCTTAAGCCTGCTGCTGCAAAATACTGTCCACGTTGATTTTCAGGAGCAATTTTTGCAATAAATGAGTTCTGATTTCCTACAACTAATATCTCACCCAAAGTAAAGAGTGCCATTGCAATAAAAATAACATAGGCTGATAGCGTGAATCCAAACAATAACATAGATAAAGCATAACAAACTGATGATGCAAAAAATAAAAATCTTTCATTAAACTTATTGGCAAATTTCGTTATTAAAACTGTAAATAATGCTACGATTAAACCGTTTTCGGCTATGACCCAGCTAAATAATGTTTCACTATTTGTCTTTAAAGTAAAATCGCTAAAACTAAATAATGTTTGAACAGGAATACTTTCTTTTATATAAACCGCTAGTAATAAGTCTAATTGAGTAAAAGTTTGAGAGATTAATATACCCGCTGCAACAAATAAGAAAAAAACCTTATCAGTAAAAATTACACGATAATTCTTTACTTGTTTAATTAAAACTTTTGAAATAGACGCTTCTTTTTCTTGTCTAACAGAGTCTGGTAATGACTCCTTTATTAATAGTAGAATCATAAAAGCGACAATTAAAAAGATTAGTGAAGATGTAGTAAATAATAAAAATCTTGCTTTAAAAAATAAAATACCACCAATAATTGGACCGATCACTACATTAATATTTATCATCGTATAAAAAACAGCAAAGACTAAGTTTCTTTCATCTTTATCCTCAACTGTATCTGCTACCATGGCCGAACTTGCTGGATTATATAGCATTCCTGTGACACTAATAATTGCAAATCCTAAAAAAGTTAGCCATGGAGAATTTAAAATTGGTGAATTTGCAATTGTTAGCAAAATCATTCCTCCAGCTTGAATGAAAGCTGAAATGACCATCATTCGTTTTCGGCCATACGTATCAGCCAAATATCCACCGATTAAATTTGCAAATACTCCAACAGCTTGAGAACACATAAGTAAAATCCCTGCTGTCACTTTACCTAATTCTTCAGCAAAATAAATTGCTAAAAATGGTAAATACATCCAAAAGAATAATCCAAAGAAAAACTCAGCCACAAGTCTGATCTTCATATTAAAATTCCATTTAAGTATATTCATGATGTCCGTCCCCCCAACCTTCTCACTTTAACATAATTAAAAAAATGCATAAAATGAATTTTAATTGTACTTCCTTCTTATATGAATTGGATAAATGCATTTAATTGATTTGTTTGAAACTTTTAACTAAAGGAGCATGTCTATTTTCCTAAAATGTATCATACAATTTAGTACTACATTTAGGAGGACTTCCTATGAAATTCAACTTTAGTAAAGAAGCTCGAAATATAGCCTTTACGTATGTCGGAACAGTGATTGGAGCAGGTTTTGCCACGGGTAAAGAAATTGTAGAGTTCTTTTCAATTAACGGGGTATATGGTGCAATGGGGATCCTTTTTGCCACTATATTATTTTGTTGGTTTGGAACTAAAATTATGACAATTGCTCATACATATAAATTAAATTCTGCTCAGCAATTTAATGTACTTTTGTTTGGAGAACTCGGAGGAAATATTATTAATGGGCTATTATTCTTTGTTTTAATCGGCGTTACTAGTGTCATGTTGTCTGGTGCTGGATCTGTATTTAAAAATTACTTACATTTTGATTCATTTATCGGCTCATTATTTTTTATCATTTTGACTTTTATGGTTTTAAGAAAAGGGACAAGTGGTTTATTCAGTCTAAATAATACAGTAGTCCCAATTATGTGTGCTTTTATCGTCGCAGTTTTCATCAACTCACATTTACCATTTACGATGCATGAAATAACACTAGACCATATTCTTCCTTCTATTAATTCGCTTAACTATACAGTGTTTACAAAACCAATAACCTATGTTTGTTTAAATATGGCTTTAGCTCAGGCTGTTTTAGTACCGATTGGTTTTGAGTGCAAAGAAAAATCTTCTATTGTACAAGGCGGTGTATTAGGCGGTCTAATCTTAGGCACTATTTTATTACTAATTCACCTGAACGTATCAGGTGTAACCAATTTTCAACAATATGAAATTCCAATGGTAGAAGTAATCAAAAAAATCCATCCAATTTTCTATTACTTTTTCCTAATGGTTATTCTAGCTGAAATTTTCACCACACTAGTTGGGAATATATATGGGATGTCTAGACAAATTAATTCATATATCCGATTAAATACAAATTTAGTCGTTATCTTATTATTAATTTGCTGCCTGTTTATTAGCATTATTGGCTATGGACCATTATTAACATTTCTTTATCCACTGATCGGTTGGATTAGTTTTCTTGTAATCCTAACCTTACTAAAACCTAAAAAATCATCTTAATCACAATCATCGCAAACTTCATAATATAAACCAAATTCAATATGTAACTTTGGCTTCCATTGAATCTTAAACATCCTACTTTGCCAACGTTCTAATACAAATTGAATTGAATTTTCATCAGGATCGTTTATTAAGATCATTTGATGAACTTGTAGGCTTTTTACTGAGAAGCGATTTTCATTTTCGATATACCAATCAATCGTTAACTCATCGTATTCATTTATAATAAACTTAACATAAGTGCTCGGTTTATCTTTCAGATCCATCTCGCTAAATATTCCTTCGTCAGTCACAATAATCGGATAATCACCTTTATCATTTTTTTCTAATTTTATTTGAAAGGTATTTTCTAAAAAACAAATCATTTTGTCACCTTCTAATTTATGATATGTTGATAGTTTAACAAATAAAGACAGGAAAAGACAGGAATATGCCGGTTCACAAGATCTCGTTAGACTGGTGATACTGAAATTTTGTCCTTAAATTGAAAAAGGATTACTCTTTGATTTAAGAGTAATCCTTTTTATTTATTTTCGATTGTATAAAGCTTTATATTTAGACCATGTATTTCTTCTTTCTTTCATTAAACTAATGAATTCCGGTTTACATTCATCTAAATTAGTTAACGCTACAAGTTCGTTATTTTTCCATTTTGTTACAATACCTTCTGTAGTATAAATTAAGTATTGGTATTCTAAGTAACTTCCTAACGTTGATAAGCTTATTTGTTCAAAAATATTTTCTGCAAAACTGTTAGAAAATGATACACATACCGGCCTAGTGCCCACTCGATCTAAGTCAAGTACATGTACAATTTTCCGATTACAGTCTATACATAATGAATAGACGGAAGGAACAATTCCACCAGTTAGAAAAACTTGTTCATTGCTATAGAATTCCTTCACTCTAATCCTCCTATTATCATTGTATATAAGTATATGCAATAAAAAATAGAATTGACTAGTTAAATTACATTATGCCTCACTTTATTTAATGGAATTTTGGATAAACATAATCTTCCCTGATTCATTAAATTTTAAAGAAGCCTCAAATTCTTTGCCATCCTTTGAAAATCCTTTAATAACTTCTGTGGTCTCATTGTTTAATAACTGCTTCATTAACGCCTTTGTAATTGTTTTTCCTAATATTTTTTTTGAAATTGTAACTCCACATTTTGTTTTTTGGAATTGATCGCACCCATAAAACGATCCTTTATCGATCATTTTACCACCACATTTAATACATTTTCCAACACTAGTTGATTTTTTCTTCGGACCAAACTTCGAATTTTGCATCTCTTCAATTTTAAACTCTGAAAAATTCCATATCTTCTCGTTTTCATATGCATCAAGAATTATTTTTTCAGTTAATTTTTTGGTTTGTTCCATGAACTCAAGACTACTTGCTTTTCCTTCTCCAATTTCACTTAATCTCTGTTCCCATTTTGCAGTCATTTCAGGTGAAGTTAAAATATTTTCCCCTAGAGCATAAATTATAAGCTTCCCCTTATCTGTAGCAAAAACTTGATTTTTCTTAACTTCAATATATTTTCTATTTTTTAAAGTACCAATAATACCAGCCCTAGTTGCCTCAGTACCTAATCCTTCAGTTTTATTTAGTATTTTCGTTAATTCCGGATTATCAATATGTTTTCCGGCAGACTTCATTAATGTTATTAATTGTCCCTCTGTATATCTTTTAGGTGCTTGAGTTTTCTTTTCTTTTACCTCTACCTTTTTTACAATTCCTTCTTGCCCAGTTTCAACAACGGGTAAATTTTGTTCTTCTGTATTTTTTTCTTTTGTTTTTTCAAATATGACTTTACGCCAACCTTCTTGAACCATTATTTTCCCTTTTGAAATAAAAGTCGCTCGCCCGTCTACTAACGTATGAATTGTTGTATAATCAAAAATTGAATTAGGATAATGTGCACTAATTAAACGATTTACAATTAGTTCATATATTTTCAATTCCTCATCATTCATTTTATGGATATTAGGTACTTGCTCAGTAGGAATAATTGCATAGTGATCAGTGACCTTTTTCTCATTAACGTAGCGACTATTATTTAAGATAGATTGATTTGGCAGTGGAAAGAATTTTGAAAATTGCTCAATATTTTCAAGTTTCTTCAATATATCTGGGAGCATCATTGCTTCTTCTTTCGTAATAAAACTTGAGTCTGAACGTGGGTATGAAATATTCCCTTTAACATAAAGTTTTTGTGCAATCTCGAGTGTTTTTTGTGGTGAAAATTTATATTTACTGTTTGCATCGGCTTGGAGTGCCGATAAATTATATAGAAAAGGTGGTTGAAACTCTTTTCTTTCTTGCTCAATATCAGTAATTTTTACATTTTTATTTTCACAAAAGCCTGCAATTTTTTCAGCTAATTCCTTTGACATTATTTTAGATTCTGATTCGTTATGCCATTTTCCAAAAAACTTTTGCTTATCAAACTGAAAAGTAGCAAAAACCTCCCAATAAGGTTCAGAATTAAACCTTTCAATCTCAAGTTCTCTTTTGACAATAAGAGCTAATGTAGGTGTTTGAACTCTTCCTAACGAAAATACATCCTGGATTCCTTTTTTTTGTAAGTGTAATGAATATACTCTTGATGCATTCATGCCAACTAACCAATCAGCACATGCACGGCTATACGCCTCAAAGAATAAACTTTTAGTTTCACTTTCATCCAATAGTTGACTAAATCCTTTTTTAACAGCATTTTCTGTTAATGACGAAATCCAAAGTCTTCTCATTGGCTTTTTGTTTCCAGCTAAATTTAAAATAAGGCGAACGATATGTTCTCCTTCCCGTTCACAGTCACCTGCAAGAATTATTTCAGAAACCTCATCTAAATGCACTAAGTTCTTAATGATTGAAAATTGATCCCATTTTCCTTTTGATACTTTATGCCCAAAGCGATTGGGTATAATTGGCAAAGTATTTAATGACCACTTTTTCCATTTTTCATCATATTCTTCAGGTGATAATAACTCACATAAATGCCCAATAGCCCAAGTTAAATAAGCACCTTTTGGAAAAAACTCGTTAGGTTGAATGACTAAGAACCCTTTTTTCTTTTGAAACTTAAAAGGGGCTGCAAGCTTTAAACCTTGATCAGGCTTTTCGGCAATAATTAATTTCATTTTCTTCCTCACATTTTAAACTAATTTTTGTATCACTTTTTTTGTTAGATATAGTTATTATATAACTTATGTAATGGTAGGGAAAGCAGTAAGAAACGAAAAAAAGGCAGTACCAAAAGAATTCATTCTCTTGAACTGCCTTTACTTCTCTTCCTAATTAGACGGTTTAACTACACGCTGGATTACGTGGTATTTGAATAAATTCAACCTCTTCTAATATTTTAATTCGTTTTGTTACAATGACAACAAAGTTAGCTGTCCATATATATTGAGGAAAGTTATTTTCGTCAACCATCATTGCTTGAAATGTATCATTCATCATTTCTTCAAATTTTTCCTCTGTGATTAAATCATTTTCAATATTAAATTCAATCCATTCACAATGAATCATTTTCATCTCTCCGTCTCTATATAAAGTGAAAACAAGATTGATTCTTAATCGTAATTTAAATTACTTCTATGATTGTAGTATATCATGTACTTTTCTACTTGTGAATAATTTCACAAGTTCATTTTAACTTTTTATTTTATTTATGAAATTTTCAAGTCAATTGAATGTATATTTTGATATTAAGCGCTTACTTGACTTATATTCTTAATAGTTGTATATTAATTTCAACATTTATTATTAAAAATATTAATAAATGGAAATTCTTTCGCGCTTCATGTGCAATGTTTTAGGAGGAAAAGAAAAATGCAAGGAAAAGTAAAATGGTTCAACAATGAAAAAGGTTTCGGATTCATCGAAGTTGAAGGTGGAGACGATGTATTCGTACATTTCTCAGCAATCCAAACTGACGGATTCAAATCTTTAGAAGAAGGTGCTGAAGTTTCTTTTGACATTGTTGAAGGTAACCGTGGACCTCAAGCTGCTAACGTAGTAAAGCTATAATATAAACTTGACTACATAAAGGACTGATCTTATCAGTCCTTTTTTATTTTTCCGATGAGATCATAATAAGAATTATTCATTATACTCAAACAAAAAAATCCTCTCGCTTTTCATGATTCCTATTTTATTTGGGAATACTACGAAGTGAAATAAGGAGGGTGTTTATGTCAAACTTTAATAATTTTGAGGATGTTGAAATGAAAGTTAAAGCTGCTCAAAAGCTTGTGGGCTATGCAACAATGAGCATGGACGAGCAACAATTAACAGATGCAACAACTGCAGTTTCTCAAGCAAGAGAACAGCTTGAAAAAATGAAGGGTCTTGCTACTGATTTAGATGATGAGTTTTTAAAGAAACAAGAAGAAGACTTAATGCAAATTGAGCAACAAATAAGAGAAGCTCAGATGTAATGAAAAAGAAGGTACTTTTATTAGTACCTTCTTTTTACGCTGTTGAAAAACAATCTTTCCAATAAATTTCAAAATTTTTCGTAAAGGGAGCCCACGAGGTTGATTTCCACTACAGGATGCTC
>NZ_NUYF01000014.1:133144-250872 GCF_002566505.1 Bacillus sp. AFS077874 | reverse complement strand
ACATTTACATTTACATGGATTACTATTACATTTGTGACATTTACATTTACACGGATTACAATAACATCGTTGACATATCGGTAGCGATATAATACTAGGAATCTTTCGTTGTTGTGACATATTTTGCACCTCTCCTATATAATATATGTTCACATTATTTTATTAATATAGGACAAAGTGGTTCTTATAGCTTAGAAAAATAAGCAATATAACTATAAAGTTGGATTAATCTGCAATTCATACTTAAATTAAAACTTTAAAAATCTAATAATATAAGTTATCTTTTTGGGCAATTAGCAGATACTAAATTTCATTTACAACTCTTTTGTTCTTATTCAACTAATCTGCCATTAGTTAAACAAAAAAGAGTCACCGAAGTAACTCTGGTTCTAAAATTAATGCATGCGTTAGTTCAACAAGACAAAAACCGAAAATATGCATTACTTCTTCTGTTATGACAGAGTATCATAGCTACTTTTCTAGAAAATGAAAAAAAGACCTTCAATATCGAATAAACCCCTTATCCTCAATAAATAAGCCTTTTTTTGCTCGTACTTCATGTCGATTATCAAAAGTAATATTTTTTTTATTACTTTAAGTCACGTATGTAATCTAGTTTTGCATATAATAATAAACATCCCTCTTTGAACATACCCGGAGAGGTGAAGAGGGATGTTTCCTGTAATACGAGATCCGCCAGGTATTACAGGATTCTATAGAATATGTGAAATAAGTAAAAAAATACACTCATTTCGAAAAGATAATTATTCTTAAACTTGGGGGAATTAATATCTACTCAATTTAGTTTTTTTCTTAAAAACGTACTTTTGTTCGTTCAATACGATTAATTATTTCAACTATCCTCATAATAGTGCTTTTACTATGTAATTTATTAACCTATTCAACCCTTGTAAAAGAGTGTTGTTGTGGTATTTTATCTATTGATATGTATGAACGGATTACATCAGAATTAATCGTGCGTCTATAGTATGTTAATATATGTTATTTGGTTTGGGCATAAACTTGGGGGAATTTAACTCAATCGTTTTTAAAAAGCGTACTTTTGTTCGTTCAATATGATTAAATTGTATCTCTAACATTCCACTAATGAACTTTTTTCAAGGTTGATTCTGAAAGAGAGAAAAAGGATATTTAACTATACTTATTGAACTAACGCTCTATAAGAAAACCTTATCGAAACTTAATCATAAACTTTAACCTCAACCTGCAAAAAAAGCGATCTTTGTAATTGAAGAATCGCTTTTTTTCAAGACAATTTAAAAGCCTGTTCAGAGAAAAACGAACCTATGTCGCAGTAGGAGGTGGGTTTATATTTACAGCCACAATTTTGCAAGTTGAAATTGCAAATCTAACGGTTGTAGTTGGACTTATTGGTAAAGTACCTAACACTATGCCAAGACCTGTTTGTTCCACGTTAAAACCTGCTGCAATAGAACCATTACCAGCTAAAAGATTCACTGTAGAACCGATCAGTGTATCTAGCAATTCTCTAATTGGTCTTTCACGACATTCACATTCGCACCCAGAATCAACAGGTGGCAACAAGTTGATAGTAGGTCCTGGTGGTAAAAATCCCACCCCTGTTACATCAGAAATATTGACCACAAAGGTTGTCACGCCATCTGTAACAGTAACTAAAAAATCATTCACAGCAGTGATAGTGAATAAAAAGAAAAGAGGGGGTACGTTTGGTGTGTCTGCAATCGTGCCAAGAATCACAGTTTCCCCGATAAGTTGCTGTAAAACGTTCTGCATAGGAAAAATACAGCAATCACATCAACAACCTTCAACTACTCCAGTAGCACCCGTAGCTCCTGTAGTTCCTTGTAATCCAGTTGCTCCTCTTTTACCTCTTTTACCTCTTTCTCCTTCTTCACCTTCTTTTCCTCTTGGTCCCCTCGGACCTATTGGTCCTGTTGGTCCGATTTGTCCTATTATTCTTGATGTCATTTTTTGCACCTCTTATTAAAAAATTTCATACATTTTATATTACGTAAATTGGACAAGTTGGTTCATATAACTAAGAAAAATGAGTCGGAAAATAACAAAAAAAGTCCGAAACTTTTTAATTTTAAAGCTATTTTTTAAAAATTTCTTGTTCAACTATACTGCCATTTAGTCACCCATGCAGCGCAAGCGCTGCACCACAGCGAATGAAAAAGAATTAAAACCGTCAATACTGCTTCTATCGCTGAGTATCGGAAAAGCAAACGTGCCTAATATTTCATTTCATACTTTGCGCCACACTCATGCTACTATTCTTATGCGAATGGGCGAGAATCCTAAAGTAGTTAGCGAGAGATTAAGGTCATTCAAGAGTTGGAATAACACTTGATATTTACTCACATTCAAATGAAGAAATGCAGAAGCAGACAGCCGATCGATTCGATAAGAAATTTGGACTTAATTAAAAAGTTCGTGAAGTTTTTGTGCAGTCTTTGTGCGATGAATAATATTCATTACAAAAAATTGAAATAACTGAAAACAAAGAAAAAGCCCAAACCCTTGATACACTTAGGTTTGAACTTCCTTAATTGTATGATCCCAACTGGACTTGAACCAGCGACCCCTACCCTGTCAAGGTAGTGCTCTCCCAGCTGAGCTACGGAATTGTGATAAACGGCTACATATCACTATCTTAACCACAATTAGAGATTAATCATTTCAATACGTTTCCTACTTCATTTCCCTAAACAAAATTTTAAAGAATTAATGTTATCGTAAATGACATTTCAATTCTATTGAAATAAATTTCGAATTCCAACTAAAAAAGTGGATAGTGATTTAAACTATCAAGCACATTTAATTTTATAGAGATTTTTTTACTGCTCTTTCACCCTGATTTCCACTTTATTCGGCCACATGAGCCATCCAACCCATTAGTTATTAATTTAGAAAACGCTTACATTTACAGATATTAGTAGAGTGATTGACCTAAAAGTTTCATAGTAAATCGGGTATATACAACTTTTCTTTCCCTTAAGCACCTATAACTTTATAATTTTTATGTGCTACCACAGTTCTATTTCCTTCAAACTCCAGATCCGTTTTATTTTCAGTTATATTTACAATTACTGTATTTTCATTGACTTTCTCAACGATTCCTTTTATTCCATTCTTAAAAAGGATATGATCACCTAATTCTGCAATCTTTTTTGTCTTGAGCATCCTTTCATCCCCTCCAATCTAATAAATACATTAAGTCTTATTCTTATTCTTATTCTTTATTTTTCTTACATTCAAACCCTGTTTTTGTTAAATGACCTTCATAATTGAAAGCTCATAAATATATTTAATAATCCCATATTATGGGTAATGAAAACTAGTTGAAAAATATTAAAAATGAAGAATCATAAGTGATTAAATTAATTTCCATACTTTTTCAAATTAGCTTGTATAAATATATTATCAAATTTGTAAATATTTGGAAATATAAAATGTAGTATTTTTGTATGAGGAAAATGTGTGGAATAGACTTTTACTTTTTTAGTAGTACATGCAATAAGTAGTAAAAACAGTAAATTAAATCAAGGTCTATTCACAAAATTAAAAAATAACTTGGAAATCTCTATGTTAAAATTTCCATCATTTTTCTTTAAACAACTCCTGCCTTAATCCTTTTTAAATGGTTCATTTCCCTCTTCATAAAACTTTTCAAATGATAAAAACGTTGATACAAACAATAAAAACAACATTGATGAAATAGATAACAAAACATATGTTATTAATAACAATGATGTTGTTGTTAATATTAATATCGAATATGATGATTTTCTACAACTTCTTGCTTCTACATACTTAAGATTGAACGCTTCTCAATTCCTTAAGTTTTCACAAGGTTCTTGTTTAAGATCAATAACACCAAAGTCTTCTCTTTGAGCTAGATTTAGTCTAGACCAAAATATAAAAAAATCATAACCACTAGTTAAACTGATGGTTAGGACTTATCAGAGTCATGTCATTCGATTGTCTTGTTAGAAATTAGATTTTTTAGCTTATTTAATGGTATGAATACAGTAGTTGGCTTGAGATTCTAAAAGACTGATACAGATAGAAATTTTTATCTTTAGTAAAGAATGCTTCTCTTTTTACTTTACTCTTATTGATATAATCATATTCTTGGAAATTACCGAGAGTTTCAATTGGGTGTAAGTTAATATCTTCAACGTTTACAACCTCATTTTCGATACAATATTAACAAATTCACCAAGTAACCTTTGATAATTTTTAATGTTTGTCTCCGTAGTGTTGTTAAAACGTCTGTCATCCAAAAAATTTTATACCCAAAATTCAACAGCATAAAAAGACTACCTCCTATTTTTTAGGAAGTAGTCTATTCTTTAGAAATAATTCATTAACGTGACTAGTTCTCACATTAGACGAAAAATAGCTTTAACTATTTCACAAAATTTATGCAAAAAAGCCTTACATCATGCCGCCCATATGGTTTTAAGCTGTAACATTTTTAACGCCGGTAGAAGAAAGTCCTGTTGAATCATCATTCTGTAGGCATTAAGTGTAATATCTTTAACCCTAATTTACTTCGTTTTATTGAACTTCGTTAGCAAAATGTTAGCATGTGGTTAGCAGTTAATGATTTGCAATTGGCTTGATGTCTCTCATATCGGAAGCGATGCAGATTCTGTTTGCATTGCTTTTAAACACCATCCACATGTTTGGACTGTAATTGGTAATACAAATAGATGTTGGTGGGTTTACCAGCAGCTCTTTCCAAAGAATGGACTATCTTAGCTATAGTTTTTCTGTAACAGCAAATAAATTCTCAATACGGATAAAAACTATTTACTTTGAAGCATCTGTTAATGTTTCGACTTCCTCTCTTTCCTGTAATTCAGAATAGTTTTTGCACCGACAAAACCAATCAAAAAGTTGAATAAAAGGCAGCAGGATAAATAGTTATTAATTTTGATTATCCATTAGTTTCTTAACTTCTTCCATGCAAGGCATGCTTAATATTGCACCTTTCCTTGTTGTGACAATTGCTCCAACCGCATTTCCAAATATAATAATTTCTTGCATATCATCGATGTTTAAATCAGCAATAGGTTTATTTTTTTCTAAATATTTATATAAAACGCCACTAAAGAAGCCATCTCCCGCACCTGTTGTATCAACTGGATTCACTTTAAAGGATTTAAATTTCCCTATGTTCTCACCTTTTCGATAAAAACAGCCTTCTGCTCCTAAAGTGACAAATATAAGTTCTGTGTTATACTGTTCAACCAGTTGTCTTGTTCCTTTTTCCAAATCTGCCTTTCCAGTAATGAATTCCAACTCTTCCTCCGAAAGCTTTACGATGTTTGCATATTTCAATCCCTCTTTAATCATTTTCTTTGCATGCTCTAAATTTTTCCAAAGCAAAGCCCTTAAATTAGGGTCATAGGAAATAACTTTCCCTTGTTCTTTTGCTAATTGGACGGTCTTTAGAGTGGTAGTGGCAGCTGGTTCATTAGTGAGAGAAAGAGAACCAAAATGAAAAATTTTGGTTTGAGCTACGATATTTTCATTAATGTCATCCTCTGTTAACTTGGTATCGGCACCGGGATTTCGATAAAAGCTGAATGAACGGTCACCATATTCATCTAAATGAACAAATGCCAGCGTAGTATTTGCCTTTCGGGTAAAGGATAATCCTTCGCAGCATATGTTTGTATCTAATAAAACTTGCTTTAAATAATGTCCAAATTGATCATCTCCTACCTTACCAATGAAACAAGTCTTCTTGCCTAATTTGGTCAAGCCCGCTAATACATTGGCCGGGGCACCACCAGGATTTCTTTCAAAGACAACTTTGCCAGGCTGAGAAGAGTTATAAGGAGTTAAATCAATTAATAACTCTCCAAGAGCTGTTACATCATACATTTGAACCTCTCCTAAATTCTTGAAATTATTATGCCAGAAGACTACTCTTCTAGCTTGTTATTTGAAAGGAACTAATTTAAGTTCTGCTTCGTAATCTATCAAGAAGGACAGCAATAACAATAACTATCCCTTTTACAACTTGTTGCCAGTAATAATCCACATTAAGTAAGGTCATTCCATTCGTTAACACAGCCACAATCAAAACTCCAATGATAGTTCCTTGTATACGGCCACGTCCCCCTACAAAACTAGTACCACCTAGTACGACAGCTGCTATCGCATCTAGCTCAAATCCTATTCCTACCATGGGCTGCCCTGAGAACAAACGTCCTGCCATCACAACGCCACTAACACCGGCCAATAAGCCACTGATGGAATATACATTAATCAGGGTGCGATTAACTTTAATCCCTGTAAGATGTGCAGCTTCTTCATTACCGCCAATAGCATAAACATGTCTCCCGAACATTGTATTCTTTAAAACAGTTATCATGATGATATAAACAATTGCCATCACATAAATAGGAGTAGAAATCCCCAGAATTTCACCTGCACCAATGAACTTGAACTGCTTTGATGCCAAAACTACAGGATATCCTCCGGTTATAACATAAGCCAGCCCCCTCAGGTAGGTCATACTTCCAAGCGTCACGATAAAGGCAGGCAACTTAGGTACAGCTGTTAAAAATCCATTAATAGCCCCAGCAACATATCCTACCGCAACTCCTACTAACATAGCGATAACTGGAGGAGTTCCGGCATTTGATAGTAATACAGATATAACACCGCTCAATGCAAGGGTTGAGCCTACCGATAAATCAATTCCTCCTGTTAATATAACTACAGTCATCCCAGCTGCCAGAATAGCAGTGATTGAACTCTGCTTTAGTACGTTTAAGATATTACTTGAGTCCGTGAAATTCGGTGCAACAATAATCATAACGATGATTAATAAGGCAAGAATTATTACCATGCCCAGCTGATTAAAAATCTGTTTTGACCGTTCCTTGAATGAAACTACGGATGGACTTGACGTTTGTAAGTTTGTATTCATTGTTTAACCTCTCCTGTAGCATAGTACATAATTTTTTCTTGTGTAGCTTCATCACGAGATAGTTCAGCTCTGAGTTTCCCCTCATGAATCACTAAAATCCGATCACTAACTCCTAATACTTCTGGTAATTCAGAAGAAATCATCAATACAGCAAGCCCTTGCTCTGCTAATTTAGTTATGATTTTATGAATCTCAGTCTTTGCACCTATGTCTACACCACGTGTCGGTTCGTCAAGCAGCAGTATTTTAGGACTTATAGATAACCATTTAGCAATTACAACCTTTTGTTGATTTCCTCCGCTAAGGCCCATAACATTTTGTTCCTTTGATGCCGTTCTTACTCCAAGTTCTTTAATGTATCGATCCGCATCACGATTCATTTGCTTATACTGCAATAGTTTAAATTTACGATAGGTTGGCAATTGTGCCATTAGTATATTTTCTTTTACAGATAAATTTGGTAATAACCCCTGTTCCTTCCTGCTTTCAGGAACATGAGCAATGCCAAGTTTTATTGCGTCAATAGGACTTTTTATATGAACCTCCTGGCCATCTAAAATTATTTGACCCTCTGACAGTTCGGAAAGTCCAAAGATTGTTCTTACCAGCTCAGTCCGTCCCGCACCGACAAGGCCTGCTAAGCCCACAATTTCTCCAGGGTAGATTTTCATCGATATCCCCTTTACAAACTTCTTGTCAGAGACATTTTTTAACTCAAGAACAGGTTTTTGTTCAGACCTATCAATACTTTCGACTCTTTCTCTTACAAATAGCTCATTTAACTCTCTTCCTACCATAAGTTTTACTAGATTCTCGGGATTTGTAACCGAAATTGGTCCACTTGTAACCCAATGACCGTCCCTAAGAACTGTAAAGCGATTTGAAATTTTAAAAATCTCATCCATTCGATGAGAGATATATACAATAGCTACGCCTTTTCTTCTTAATTCTTCAATGATGCCAAAAAGCTTTTCTATTTCTTTATCTGTCAGAGATGCCGTCGGTTCATCCATAATTAAAATCTCAGAATTAAGTGATAAAGCTCGAGCAATTTCTACCATTTGTTGCTGGGCCACACTTAAGGTGGAAACATCCGCTCGAGGGTCCAAGGAAGATCCTATGGATTTTAAAACTCGTGCAGCATTCTCATAAATATCACTCCATTTTATTAAGCCCAGCCTATTTTTCTTAAATGTTGTCCCCATCATAATATTCTCACCAATGGACAAATTTGGTGAAAGGCTTATTTCTTGGTGAATAACACTGATCCCTTTATTTCTTGCTTCCATTGGATTATTCCAATGTACTTCTTGACTTTTATATTCAATCGTTCCTCCATCAGGCTGATACACTCCAGCCATGATTTTCATTAAAGTAGATTTCCCTGCGCCATTCTCCCCCATCAAGGCATGAACTTCCCCTTTATAGAGTTCGATATTAACGTTTTGTAACACTTTGACACCGGAAAATTTCTTCGTAACCGCCTTCATCCTAAGGATGGGTAACTGACTTTCTGCTAGATGACGATTTATTTGTTCTTGAACCTGAAATACTGCCATTAGTGCCACTCCCTTAGTCTCTTTTTAAGCCCTCTTTTACTAGGATATAAATATAGTGCTCCTGATAGAGCACCATATTTTATCTCCACTAGAGAGAAAATCAATTACCAGCCACTATAGGAATTAACATTATCTTTAGTAATAAATTTAGTTGGAATAAGAACTTTTGAGTCAACTTTCTTTCCATCAATAATTTTTAATGCTAAGGCTACACCATCAATAACCATTTGATTCGGGAATTGTGCTGAAGTACCAGCAAAGCTTCCGCCCTTTTTCAGCGCGTCAACTGCAGAAGGCGCACCGTCGACACTTACGACAAAGAATTCATTTTGTCTACTAGCCTGTTCTTGAGCAATTTGTACTCCAACAGCCTCTTCATCATTTATTGTAAATACTGCATCGATTTTCTTGTTTGCTGTTAGTGTACCTTCCATTACGGTAAGAGCCTTTTCACGATTACCCTCACCATTTTGTTTAGCAACAACCTTGATATCGGGATATTTTTTAATTACTTCTTTAAAACCTTTAATTCGGTCTGTCACTGCTGAAACAGGAGGTCCATCAATAATAACAATGTTACCTTTTCCATTAAGTTGTTTTACAAGGTACTCCGCAGCTAATTTACCTGCTTGAACGTTATCAGACATAACCACTGAGTCAATACCACCTTCTGCAAATCCATCAAGTGCAACAACCGGAATACCTGCTGCTTTTGCCTCACTAACTGCACCGGCAATACCTGCAGAATCAAATGGGCTTAATAATATTAAATCAACTTTTTTTGTGATAAAGTCTTCGATTTGTGCAGTTTGTTTAGCAAGATCTTGATCCGCACTTACAGTCGTTACATCAGCATTATACTTAGAAGCAACTTCTTTAGCCCCTTTAGACATCGCTACAAAGAATGGATTACTTAAATTTGGTACTGTTAAACCAATCTTTAGCTTTTTTTCAGTATTAGACTTGTCATCTGTTTTACTAGTATTAGAAGCGCTTTCATTATTGCTACATGCACCTAAAAAGCATAAAGTTAAAATTAATAATACTATGTTAAAAATTTTAAAGTTTTTCATGGTTTGTAATTCCTCCTAAATATAGTTTTGTAAAGTAATAGATACTTCTAGCAAAACACAATCCTTGTAAAAAAATCTGTAATACCGTAATATAAAAAATGAGTGCTAAAATTAGTATTAATTTTAGATATACTCAGGCAGGGTTATGATTTTGGGCTTTTTTCCATTTGGTCGTGGTTGCCCTGAATCGTAACCTTTTTTTGTGTTATTCTTTCATTTTTCTCCCCCGAAGAACAAGTTAATTAAAACGATTAAAATCTCCTCTATTATCTTCACAACTCTATAAGCATCACCTCCTAAAAATGATGTGAATACCTTTTAAAACGCTTCCATTTAAACGCCTTCATTTTTTGCTTTTATCTTATATTAGATCTTTACCTATAGGGGAAAAGTCAGACTATGTGAACAGAAATTCCTAATTCCTCAATGCGGTTAAGTACGGTCTTTTGTGCAGCACTATCGGTTATTAAATAATTTATCTCATGAATATCAGCAAACTTCGCAAAGCTTACTTGACCTATTTTGGTATGATCAGTAATGAGGATAACCTTTTCCGCACAATCAATCATCTTCTTTTTTGTTGATGCCTCAATTAAATTTGGGGTGGTTAAACCATTTTCTACATTAACGCCATTCGTAGCAATAAACGATTTGTCTACACAAATTTGATTAAAGCTCATTTCAGCAAAAGGACCCACCAAGGCTAGTGTTTCTGAACGCAGAGAACCACCACATAATAAGACTTCAATTCCAGATACATCCTTTAATTCGTTGGCACATAATATTGAATTGGTAACCACCTGTAAGCTCGAAAAGTTTCTTAGTTCTTGAGCAAGATAATAAGTTGTCGTACCCGAATCGAGCAAGATACTTTCACCGTTCTTAATAAGTTTAGCCGCTTCCTTTGCAATAGCCCTTTTCTCTTTTTGAAACTGCACTTCTTTCTCAATGTAAGTCGGTTCGAAGGTCACACTTTTGAACAAGACAGCCCCACCATGCGTTCTTTTTAACAATTGTGCTTCCTCTAGTTCCTTTAAGTCCCTACGGATTGTTGATTCAGACAAGTCGAAGTGCTGACTTAACTCTTGTACATCTACTCTAGCATTCTTGTTTAGTAACTCTAGTATTGCCGACTTTCTTTCTATACCGTACATAGAACGTTTTCCTCCAATTCATTTGAAATGCGACATTTGACCGTTTTAGCTCATTTTTGAATGAATTTGGTTTTTTATGCTCATTTTTGATTATATGTGCTATTTTACCAATTTACAATATGAATTTTGGAATAATTGTGAAAATTTAAAAAATAAGGGGGGGGAGACACTCTGACTAAGTAAAACTTAGAAGTAAACACAAGTTCGGGCTTCGAATGGTATTAATTTGAGAGAAATGAAAGTAGTTTTGAAAAAGAAAAATTGAATTATAACTTGTGAATCTCTGCCCGATGCATTAACAGCAGCACACATCGCACAATTCCTTTGCATCTCGAGAAAAACGGTATCAGGATGCTTTAAATGATTTAAAAGAAAAGGGATATGCCGCCAACACTCTGGATGGCGTACATCGCACTGGCAGTATGATTTTTAAGAAAGCCATTGAAATGAAGCTGATTAAAAATGACCCAACGGAGTTTGCTTACCTGAAGAAAGACAGAAAAACCTTTGAGGAATTAGGAGGAACAGGAGATCCCTAAGTATATGGAAAAGGAGGACCTAGCTTTACTATTGCAAACAGCTGCTCAAAAAGGTTTAGATTAGATTATCTAATCTTTCTAACTTTTTCCTATCCAGGGATGCGTGCTGGTGAACTGGTGGCTCTGAAGTGGAAAGACATCAACTTTGAGACACACCATCAGCATCACAAAAACGTATTACAACCTGACGAATAACACGCTGGAGTATCAATTAGTGCTTCCTAAGACGAGGAAATCCAAACGAGCCATTGTAGTAGATAAAGAAGTCATTGCGGCTTTCAAAAAGCATATGCAAGTGCAGAAGAAAGTGAAAGAGTACTATGGTAAATCATATCTTGATAAAGGCTTTATTTTTGCCAAGAAAGAGAAACAACCTGGCTACCCTATCGTGAGCCCTTTACTTTTGCGATGAAAACGTTAAAAGATTCAGGAGCAATATTGGCTTTTGGTACCGATTATCCAATAGTACCATTAAATCCGATGCTAGGTATTTATCGTGCATTAACAAGAATTGGATATGATGGATCACCGACAGAAGGATGGAATCCGCAGGAACGTCTTACACTGTCTGAAGTTTTGAAAGATTATACGTTAACCCCTGCCTACGGTTCATTTAGAGAAAAGGAACTGGGTACACTTGAAGTGGGAAAACTGGCTGATCTTGTTGTATTAGACAAAAATCTCTTCGAAATACCAGTTGAAGAAATACAAAACGTTCGAGTTGTCTTAACGATGGTCGATGGAGCTATCGTTTTTCAGGATATTACAGAAGACAAGAAGGTCACTTTATAAAGACAAAAAGCAGGCAGAACAAACGTTCCTTGCCTGTTTTTTAGTTAGACAATTATAATGATTTAATTTGTTCTAGGTCTTGTTAATTCAAAAATTAGTTGCTCATTCCTTTAGAATTCTGTAATTTCTTAAATGTTACTTTTTTAATATTAAAGAACAGAATAAAAAAGCTTACACATCAAAACACTGATATGACAAGCTTTTATTGTATGATCCCAACTGGACTTGAACCAGCGACCCCTACCCTGTCAAATACAGAGTACCAGTCTTATACAGTAATAATGAATATTTTAATTCAATTAAGTCCAGTAAATCAAGCGGTCGCTACATTTTTATTCATTGCTATTCCTATATTTCTAATGTTTCTATTAAGTCTGTGCAATTTTTGTGTAATTGAAAATGTAATGGTTTATTGTGAGGTAGGGTGCATTATTTTTCGTTTCTACTAGATTGAAGAGCAAACTGGTAAGAGTTAAAACAACTTATTAATTCTTCTAATTCATTTTTAGCTTTCTTCAAAATTTCTTCATCTTTATATATCGAGAATCTTGTGATATATCGATCTAATTTATCGTTTAGTTCAATAATATTATCTGAACTTTTATGTTTCGCATTCAAACCAATTAAGTCTTTTGCAAAAGCTTCACTTAATGATTGAATACTAGGGATTTCTATTTCTTTTTGGATAGAAACAATTGCTGGTGTATAATCCATTCTGTATGCTTGACCTGGTATTTGCTCCCAAAATTGTTCCCATTCATCGAGTAATCCTGCCTTATAAAGAATCAACTTCAAAAATCCACATAACCATGCGGTACAGCTCGTATTTCTATTTTTACAACCTTTTCCTTCCTCTAACTCATCGCAATAATTACAACAAGACCCACCAATTTCAATACAAACATTACAAATGGATGAAATACCAACGCCCTTTAAATACTGATGTCCAAAGTGTATCAGTTCTTCTCTTGTCATGAGACGTTCCTTTTCATAAGTATCCATCACTTTTGACCCTTTCTTTTTTTACTAAAAGAGAGTGTTTTGCTTTTAGAAAACACCTGAAATCTTAAAAACTTTGAATTTATCAATCATTAAGATCGTATCAAACAAATAATTCTTAAACATTAATCGAACAACAAAAAGTAAATTGATAATCAATGGGTCTCGAAGAAAATAGATAACCTTGTTACCATTGTCGTGTGATTCCGGGTTACCGAACCAGTTATTTATTTCTCAGACACACTTATTAAATTCTAAAAATTACGTCTGTACATCTTTATGCACATCTCTTTTTGCTTGTATATAAAATTCTACTAGTGTGTCAAAACCTTTACGAAAATGCGGGTCTCGATAGAACCTATCTACAAAACCTTCTTCCGATAATCCGTTCATCTCTTTTACTATATCTTTTACACTCTCTGCTGCTCTTTTATGTATTTCATATTTTAATTTCAAATGCATGCGCCACCGCTCCATTACTATGGTATTCATCTAACATCTTTTAATAGTTAACACTCATATTACCCAGATTTTCCTAAAACTCATTAACTTTCGCATGTCATATTAATGCAGTAGTATGATCATATTCAGTCGTTACTACTTCTTCTCCTATATCCTTATATAACAATCCCGCATAATATTTTGTCAGTAAAATCAATTAATAAAAGACCAATGAAGATTAGTTTATTCTAATTATGGTCTATGCAAAAAAATGATTTTATTATTATCTAGAATTAAATATATTTCTTTCTATGAATAACTAATTTTTTCATCGTTATTATTCTTCTTTAAATTTATCTAACATACTAATCGTATCAACTAAGTGATTATTAAAAATTTGGCGTGCAACTACTAATAACTCAGAAATTATCGGATCTCTGAGGGAGTAAGTAACTTTATTTCCTTCCTTCGTGCCATATACAATATTTTTATTTCGTAAAATTGAAAGTTGTTGCGATACAGCTGACCCTTCACTTCCGATTAAATTTTGAATTTCATTTACATTCCTCTCGCCTTCACTTAGAATTTCAAGAATTCGAATTCGTAGTGGATGACCTAGTGCTTTAAAAAAATCTGCTTTAAATTGTTGTAGTTCTAAATTCAATTGTGTTCCTCCAAACTATCTATAAGATCCATATCCTAATTCAAAATATTTATTATCATTATACCTATTCAGAATGTTTTTATAAAATTTATAAGGATAATTACTCAACAGAGTCCATACTATTTTGATTTACTACTCCATTTTTTTGATCTTTTAAATCTAATAGATTTGAGTTGGATAAGCTTGAACACTCTAAAAACGCATAGTGCTTGCAGCCTAAACACTTATAATAATTAATATTTAATAGTGCGTAGGCAATTGCTTCACCTGAATGCTCGAAAAAATTTTGTTTACCAATAACATCATACAATTTGGTACGAATTAATAAGTCTTTTGGTTGAGATTGAAGACCAGTTAGTAACACAAGACTGTCATTGTCACGGAGGTATTTGACGATACTTGCTAACTTGGCTTCACCTGTTGTATCAATAAACGGCACCTTTCCAAATCTTAAAATTAAAAACTTTGGTTTGTTATCTGATAACTTTAAAATTGTTTTTTCAAATAGATTAGCAGTTCCAAAGAAAATTGACCCTTCAATTGTAAGTATGCTAATTTGAGGACAATCATGATTTTCATTAACCATATATGTCATCAATTTTTGATTCTGTATGGAACGGTCAGGTAATACCTTTCTAACGATCAGAAGTTCAGACATTCTTTTAACAAATAAAATCACAGCGATTATTAAACCAACCTCGACTGCTGTTGTTAAATTTAGAAAAATGGTCAGTAAAAAAGTTAAGATTAAAATGATAGAATCACTGGATTTAGTTTTTAAAATATGAATAAACTCTTTTCTTTCACTCATGTTCCATGCTACAAGCATTAAAATTGGTGCCATACTGGCTAAAGGAATTTGTGATGCTAGTGGTGCAAACAATAATAAAATGATTAGGACAATAACACCATGGATAATACCCGAAATAGGTGAAATAGCTCCACTCTTTATATTTGTAGCAGTCCTAGCTATTGCTCCAGTAGCTGGAATTCCTCCGAAAAATGGAATAACCATATTAGCAATCCCTTGTCCCATTAACTCTTTATTACTATTGTTTCTGCTACCTGACATACCATCGGCAACTACTGCAGATAATAGTGATTCGATCCCACCAAGCATCGCAATAACAAAGGCTGGTCCAATAAGTGTACGGATTTTTTCAAAATTCAGCTCTATTAACTGAAATGCTGGAATACTACTCGGAATATCACTAAATGTGGACTTAATTGTTGGAACTTCCCCTTTAAAAAAGATGTAAGCCATTAAACTAGAAAAAATCAGACCAATTAATGATCCGGGGACTTTTGGGAATAATTTAATAACTGTAATAACTGTAATTAAACATATGATTGAGGTTATTACACTATAAGAATTTAACGTTGAAATATGCCGTCCGATTTCACTCATATTTGATATGAAATCCTCATGTTTAGTTATATTTTGAAGTCCTAAAAAATTAACAATTTGTCCAGTAAAGATAATAACTGCTATCCCTGCTGTAAATCCTATAGTAACAGGACGAGGTATAAACTGTATTAGAAAACCCATTTTAAAAATCCCCATTAAGGTGAGAATAACACCAGCTAAAAAACCTGCAATAAGTAAGTTTTCATAACCATAATGAATTACAATTGATAAAAGTATAGGAATAAATGCGCCTGTTGGTCCCCCTATTTGAAACTTTGATCCTCCGAAAATTGAAATTAATACTCCTGCAATAATCGTTGTATAAATTCCGTATTCTGGTTTTACTCCTGAACTAATCGCAAAAGCCATTCCTAATGGAATTGCAATAATTCCAACTACTATTCCTGAAATTAAATCCTTTCTAAAAGATACTTTATTATAATTTTCAAATCTCCCTCGCCATTTCACTGTATCGCACCTTCTAGTATATTTGATTATTTGAATATACAAATATTTAATATAATCATAATAACAGATCTCTTTCTCGTCAAACAAAATCTTATAATTAGAAATTGTAACTATTTCCCAATTTCCATAGTACAAAAAGAGAAAAAAAAGAACCTCTTCGAAAAAAGGTCCTTTACTAAGGAAGATGGGTTATATAAAAAACATCTATATTTTTTTTACAAATTCAGATTTTAATTTCATTGCTCCAAAACCTTCAATTTTGCAATCTATATCATGATCACCATCAACAAGACGGATACTTTTTACTTTTGTACCAATTTTAACAACAAGAGAAGTTCCCTTTACTTTAAGATCTTTGATGACAGTCACTGAATCACCATCATTTAATATATTTCCATTGGCATCTTTTACAACTTTCTTATCATCCATTTCAGTTTCAATATCCAGTGTCCATTCATACCCACATTCAGGACACACAAATAGATTACCATCATGATATGTATAGCCTGAGTTACATTTTGGACAATTTGGTAGTTCGACCATGAACTATCCCCTCCTTTAGTATTGCTTTTAGAGCATCATCATTCCTATACTGACATAATTTAAATATCTTTACAATACTATTTTTGCATATTTGAATTTTTGAATATACTTTTTTGAATTGGAAAAATTAACAAAAGAATTAAACATATTATTAACTAGAAAAGACATTAGACGTCTTTAATTTAGTTGAATCTAAGCGAAATTAATGAGGTAAAAAATGAAAAAACTCAATTTTAATATATTGATTATTTGTTATTTATTAATTGGAGAAGGCTGTTCGAACTATAAGGAATTAAACTCAGTTTCGATTGTTATCGAAATGGGATTAGACTATTTACCCAAAGAAAAAAAGTAAATCATGATCGCTCAAATTATAAATCCTAGTGCAATTGCATCTCAAACAGGTTCACAAGGAATCCTTGTTATTTCTGTAATAGGGAAAGGTAGCACAATTTCAGAAGCTGCTCGTCTTTCTTCGAAAAAACCTCTCGCACAAATTCACATGTTGCTCTCGTTGCGCTAGGAGAATCGATTTACGGCTTTTAGGATAGATTAATTTTATATGCATCTAACGGAATTGTCTGAAATTTCGAGTTGTTCAATTCTGTTTTTACTTGAACGGTATTGAATCGTTTTATATGTCAAGTCCACTTAGTAATTTAATCCGCATCTCCCAGCATAGCGCCAGCAATCGTCAGGAAATCTTCTCGCCCAATCTCAAAATGACCATAGCGGAAGGCATACCCCCAATTTCGATTCCCACGCGTGAAGCTGAGCTTCTCCAATAAATCGGCAATCTTTACTTCCTGACATGGTATATATCGGATATTTCTGCGGAATGGCACAAAGGATTCGGACATCTGATAATCGTATACTCTTTCATCAGCAACCTTACCAATGGCAGTGAATGTTTGGAGCGCCTCACCCTTTGCCAAATCCGTTCGTGGAGAGTAGTATATCAGCCAATCGTTAGGACTCATACGCTTTAAAGGTCCTGATTTGCCATGGCAGAGCTGGGCAAATCCACCTAAAACCCCCAACTTCACATGTGATGCGGATACAACACCAATCCAGTAGCGGCTTTGCTCACCTAATAATCTGGTCAGGTCCCTCTTCATATTTTAAACTTTCCTTTCTATATCGTTTTTCAAACGGTCCAACTGAAGAAGATGATGACGAAAGTGCATTTCAATAAGTAAAAACCACTCTTTCGCATTTAGCGCACCAAATCTCGGATGCGAAACAGTATTCTGTTTAGGTGCCTTTTCAAGTCTTGGCTCCGTTTCTTCCATTCGATGAATTACGGTGTTCAAACCTTGGATCAGTTGTTCTTTGCTTTCCGGTTGCTCAGGTGTATATTGTGGGGAAGGAGGAACTTTAATACGTACAGAAGGGAATCCATTTTGTTCAAATATCGCTGCACCTTCCCTTGTTTTTTCCATTTGAGAGACCATAGCATCCTTGCTCTGCATAATGCAATATTCAATATTGCGAAGATGCATATAAAGAGCAGAGTTAATCAGATGCTGATACATTTGTCCAATCGACCACTCGTCCTCACTTGGCTGCCTCTTCAACTGTTCAATACTGAAATTATCCAATTCACCAAGATTAAGAAACGCTAAGACTTTAAACCGCTGAAATGCTTCAATTGTACTCATATCCTTCAAACAACTCCTTTATTCTAATTTAATCTGACTATAACAAAACGCTACTGACAACAGTATGTCAGTAGCGTTTCAACATTTTTTCAGCTTCTTCACGAATCCGATTTCGGAAAGATTCAGGTTCCAACACAACGACATCTGATCCCCAGCCAAGTACCCAATGCAGTAGTTCGTCTGGCTGTCGAACGCGAAAGGTCGCAAGCAAACGATTCTCATTTTCCTCTATTGCTTCCATGTAAAAGTTGTTTGATTCCTTCACTTTATCTGCTATGTCAGGGTTGATCTGAATGATAACATGAACATTGCGATCATCCGGTGGCTTGTAATCGTTCAAATTAAATTCGGTTGGCACCTTGAATCGGTCTTCAAGAATGGTAAGCCCGGTCATCCTTGACAACCGAAAATGACGAATTTCCTCACGAAGATCACAATGTGCAATTAGTATCCATGATCCTTTAACAAGCACAAGTCCATAAGGAGCCACTACACGAAAACTATGTCGATTTCCATCCGCTTCGGGTATTCTTTTCAAATAATGGAAGCTTATCTTCCGCTCCCCCAATATTGCTCCACGAGCTGATTCGATGTATTCTTTCTCTTTTACCCACGTAACATCTTCACCAGAAGAAAGCAAACGTATCTTCTTACGCACCCGAGATGTTTCTCTACGAACACTTTCAGGTAAGATAGCCTCAATTTTCCCACGAGAGGTTTGAGCCCCAATGCCATAGTCAACATCAAATCTTTGTTCGATAAAGTCCGTTCCTATGATCAATGTCACGGCTTCTTCCACCGTGAAACTAATCGGTGGAAGGAAATATCCCTCCATCAAGGAATATCCCAATCCGGGGGCTCCTATCACCGGTACACCTGCTTCACTAAGAGCCTGAATATCTCGATAGATGGTCCTCACACTCGTCTCAAATGTATGTGCTAAATCCTCAGCTCGTAAAACCTCTTTGCGTTGCAATTCAAGCACTATAGCTAACAATCGATCTGTCTTGTTCATACAACTCTACCTCCCCGCGAAACTAAATAATGCTTGGAAAAGTCCATTTTTTCAGTAAACTCATCGATTTTTTCACTTTTTATGATCCTTAATATTTTGTCAGAGGATACCCATTTAAAAAGTATTATTACTTAATTTATTGTTTGATAAAACTTTGACTCTTCTTTACAGTATTGTTCTGATGTATCTAAGTTAAATGAACTACCGCATACTTATTTATATCATTAAACCAATAAAAACATCATCATTATCCTCTCTATGGGCTATTGCAATCGCTTGTTTCCCAAAATGAAAATGATCTGAGCTTAGTTCATTTTTAAGTTCTATATTAAATGCATTCTTTTTTTTATAACTATCAATTTCGACCTAAAGTAAATAATGAAAACTGTTTCCTTATAAATCCAATACTGTTATAAAACAAAAAAACCCCTTGATATACAAGAGGTTTAGGTATGATCCCAACTGGACTTGAACCAGCGACCCCTACCCTGTCAAGGTAGTGCTCTCCCAGCTGAGCTATGGAATCGTAATATATGTGGAGAAATCATTCTCTCTAATTAAGTCTATTATACTGTTTTATCTAATACTCTTCAACCAATATTTAACAAAAAATTTCGAATATAAGTCCACTAGACTATATTTTCCATTTTTGAAAAATACTCATCTATTCGACTTTGCTTCTATCTCATTTATTGTATGCATTAAATTTTTCCATCTCACGTCTTTATCTCTTGGTATATTGCTTAATAGAATACTTCCAACCACAATTGTTAAGAACAATAGTAAAACACCCACACCAAATACAAATGTCTGAACTTTATAGTTTTTAACGATTTTAAACATTTTACTTTTCATAGGCGATCTCTCCAATAGTTAAATATTAATATTCCTTAACCAAAAATGGTGAAGGTATACTCCCTTTACTATTAATATTTTCCTGTTTGCCTATTATGTAATCAAAAATTTTTAAATCGTTTACTATTGAGTATTTTGTTACTCTTATAAATGTGTAATCACAATGATTGTCTCTTGTACTCTTTCTATAAATATTCTACACCATCATTTTAAGCACCTTTAGGAAATGGCTTTATTCTACGTTTTATGTATCTAGAACTAACATCCATACTATAGCTTATTTTTGTTAGCTCTTTTTCTTTATCTCTGTATATTCCGAGGACATGCTTTTCTTCTGATTTTGTTCTGTATTATTCTCCGCTGATTTTTTCTGTCTATTTTTTCTTTTAGAATTTTTCTTCTTTTCTAATGTCTTTTTCTCTTTGTCATCTTGATCATCTTGTTCAGAATTCCTATTAAATAACTCTTTTTGTTCAGAGTATACCGATACGATTGAACCACCAGCTTGAATCCAACTACCACTATATTTTAATAGTAATGCTAATTCTTCGTATTCCTTCACTAATGGATTTGTTTCAGTTTCTTCGTCATATTGTTGGAGTACATCAAAAATGACCCCATCTGACAAATCACTAGGCACGTCTTGTTCGCTAGAAATTGATTCATCTTGTGTTTCAATCGGTTCGTAATCTGGTATTCTACCAAAAAGATATTCTATTTCATTCAATATTTCTTCATTAGAAGATTCAGTTGATAGGATGTTTTCATTATGATCTTCAATTTCATTTGTTAGTTCTACCGTACCATCTTCTGGCAATCTTCCAGTATATTCTTGTACTTCATCAAAAATAATTCCATCTGATAGTTCACTAGTCTCAGAGTAAGGCGCACTGCCATGATATTCTTGAAGTACGTCAAATATGACTCCATCTGATAAATCGCTAGGTTGTTCTACTTGACCGGTTTCTTCTAAATAATCTTTTAAATCCTCTATTTCTAGCTCTACCATACCAGCTAATACTTGTAATGTATTTCCAATCGCTTGTAAAAAGTTCCCCATAAAACCAGATACATCAAAATCCTCTGAACTTACTTCTTCAAGGGCTGCGATTAATCCTCCAAAAGCTTGTTGGGCATTCCCAGTCATATTTAACTTTATCGCTCGATCTGCATCTTTTTCTTCTTCTACTTTTTCTTCCTCTGCTTCTGCAGCTAATAAACTAAATAATACAGTAACATTACCTGAGGCCTGGATAATTTCACCTGCATCTTCTATTACACTAGGCTCGCCTAAAAAAGCTTCTATTATATTTCCAATCGCTTGAAAGGTATTTCCACCAAAATCTAGATGAAAACTTGTATCCTCCCATCTTTTTCGGTTTTCTCCTTTTAATCCTCTCATGGGTGTACTACTAATTGCTGAACTGATTGTTCCAATTGCATTCACCCATGCCCCAATAACTTCCATAACTTGGCTCATTATAAAACACCAATCCTTGATTAGTCATTTAGGATTAGTATATTCAACTATAACGTTTAAACGTTCCAAATAGGTTGTTGTAATTGAGCCCTATTATATTTATCCAACTTTCTTCTTAAACAATTCTATTTTTGATTTTTCTCCTACAATAAAAATTAAATCCCCACTTTGAAAAACTACATCTCCAATTTGCGATACCATCGGCTCACCGTCACGGATGATTAGGACAACAGTTATGCCATATTTCATCGAAAAACTCATTTCTCTTAGTGTTTTACCAATCAATTTTTCAGGAATGACCGTTTCAACGCCTGCAACGTTCTTTGTAATTTCAATGTATTCGATTATGCCACTCATCGCTTCCATTCGTGCCGCTTTATGTCCTGCTTCCTCTTCAGGATAAATAACTAAATCCGCTCCAATACTTTCTAAAATCCCACCAACTTCACGATTATTTGCTTTACAAATAATTCTTTTAACTTTTCTCTCTTTCAATCTTCTCGTAATTAAGATCGAGGCTAAAGAATCCGTTCCAATCGCAACAAATACTGCATCAAATTGACTTACATTTAAGTCCTCTAAAATAGACTCTTCACGCAAATCGCCAATTACCGCATATTCTGTGTACTCTTCTAATTGCTCTAATGTCGTCTTTTCTTTATCACAAACAACAACTTCATGGCCTAATCGATCAAACTCTTTTACAATTCCACGCCCAAAACGTCCAGCACCAATTACTAAATATTGCTTTGGCATATGTAATCTCCTCCTTACCCAACTGCTAAATCTTTTTCAACATATTTTAATTTTTGATTATCTACACGTAGTACGAAATAAATCAGCGTGAAGATCCCAATTCTACCAATAAACATTAGTAAAATTAATATTATTTTTGACACACTATGAATATTTGTTGTAATCCCTAATGATAATCCGGTATTTGTAATTGCCGATATGGCCTCTAGTAAAATTAAATCTAACTGAAACGGTTCAAAAATCGAAATTATGATCGTTGCAGCTGTGATTAATAGGATAAAGCTCATCGCAATAACAAATGCACGGTCAACAACCTCTTTCTTTACGCTTGTTCTAAAAATAATTGTATCGTCCTGTGACTTAATGACTGAAAACATTTTTGCAGCTAAGACCGATACTGTCGTTAAACGAATCCCGCCTGCTGCACTCGATGAAGCTCCACCAATATACATCAGCACTAAAAGGATTAAGATTGCAGGCAATGTTAGTTCTGCAATATCAAGAGGTGCATATCCACCATTTCGACTCGTTACTGATAAAAAAAATGAATTTGTTAGTTGATCAAAAAAATTTAAATGTTTAAACGCGTGGCCTCTTTCTAAAAGCCAAAATACAATTGTTCCAAGAATCATAAACGAAAAATGCAGGCGCATATTAATCCTTGTAAATAAGGATTTTTTCTTGTTGTATTTATAGATGTACTCCATAATAGTCGGATATCCTAATCCACCTATAAAAATTAACGCTGCTGTTACTATTAAGACTAAATTATTTTTTTGAAATGAAATTAAACTATTTCCAAATAAATCAAAACCTGTGTTTGTAAAACTTGCAATTGAATGGAAAGCAGTAACTAATAAAGTTTCAAATACAGTGTCATATTTCCCTCTAAATTGACTATAAAAAAAGAGTCCACCGATAAATTGAAAAAATAATGATGTATATAAAACTGATAAACTTAATCTTTTTATTGATTTAATACTACTTTGATTTTGATCCTTCGATACGACTAGTAAATTTGAAATCGTAATCCGAATACCGAGGATCATAAAACCATAACTAATAAATACAACAATTCCGATTGCACCAATTTCCATTTGGATCATTAATAGTATTTTTCCCCACACATTAAAGGTCTCAACTAAGTTTACTGTTGTTAACCCAGTCACACTGATCGCACTCGTTGAAACGAATAAACTATCTATATAACTTATATTCGAAATTCTCGTAAATGGGAGATAGTATAAGAATGAAAATAAAAATGTAATGATGATATAAGAAATAAATATGTAATGGAGAGGATTTTTGGCTTTTTTCTTCTTCTTTTTCATATGTAGCTTTTTTCTCCTTTAATCGGCTGGATAAAAAGTTATGGAATATTTTTCTAATAACTATTATCTATTCTACCTATTTTTAGTTAAAAAACAAAAAAACTTTCAAACCGTATGAAAGATTTGAAAGCCTTTTTAAGTAATTAGTAATTTAATTGGTTGATCTAAGCTGATGAAGAATTATCCGTTTTGACTTGAATTGATGTAACTTCTTTTTGTTGTTGATATAAGTACAAGAATACACTTACGATTACGATCGTACCTCCAATTAGCTGAAATGATGATAACATTTCGTGAAGAAGGAAAACGGCTAAAATAGATGCACCAACCGGTTCCCCAAGTATACTCATTGATATTGTCGTAGCATTTACGTAATTTAATAAATAGTTATTTATAATATGTGCTAATGAAGGAATAATGGCAGATGCAATAAATATGATCCAATCTTTTGATTGGTAATCAAAGAAATTATCCATCGTTACGATATTATAGATTGTTAAAAATGCAGCTGAAAATGCGAATACCCAGAAACTATACACCCAATGAGATGTATTTTTTACAGTTGTTTGTCCAACCATTAAATAGAGTACTGCAGCAATTACACTTAAAAATGAAAGAATATCACCTTTAAACGCTGACATACTTAATCCGATATCACCGAATCCTATTAGACATACACCAATGATCGCGATAATCATACATATTTTAGATTGCATAGACGTTCGCTCTTTAAATACAAAGAATCCAAGAATCATTGCAACTAATGGCTGAAGAGCTAATATGATCGTTGAGCTCGCCACTGAAGTGAAAACTAATGAACTATACCATAAAATAAAATGGACAGCTAACATTAATCCACCTAAAGCAAAAGATTTATAATGCGATTTTTTTAAAGCTTTTAACTCATTTTTTCGCTTCAATACAAATGGTAACATCCATATACATGTAAACCAGAGGCGATACATGCTTAAAACAGATGGGGAAGCTTTCGTCCATTTAGCTAATATAGCTGAAGTTGAAATTGCAATAATGGACAAAATTAATAAAGACATCATTGCATTAGGTTGTTTTTTACTCATGTTTCACCTCTTTTAGACTTATTTTTGTAAGCGTTTAATACATTTTACTTTTCTAAATTTTTTGTATGAAGTAACATCTAATTATATCATCCTAGGGAAAAGAAGAGGAGACATTTTATGATTCAAACAAATGGTACTAGAGAAGAACATACACTATATAGTGAACACATTAAAAAAGAAATTACATTTACAATATACTATTCAAGCATGTACACTCCGTTAATAAAACATCACTTATTAATTGCTCAAGATGGACAAGACTATTTTAATTTAGGAAAAGTTCATCGAGTAATTGAAAAATTAACAAAAGAAGGTTCAATTCAACCTACAATCATTGTAGGAATTCCATATTCTTCACCAGAGGAGCGCTTTAAGCTATATCACCCTTCTCAAGTGGGACAAAAAAATTATATTCGTTTTTTAGCTGAAGAATTACTTCCATATTTAGATGATCATTTACCTTTACTAGGATTAGCCCATAGCAGAACATTAATCGGTGATTCATTAGGTGGTACTGTTTCATTACAAGCTGCATTTACATATCCTAATACTTTTGGACAAGTCATTATGCAATCCCCAATTGTGAACGACGATGTGATAGAATTTTTAGAGAATACAAAATTAAATTCAATTCTTTCTATTGTTCAAACTGTTGGAAAACAAGAAGAAAATGTTTTTACACCAAGTAAGCAATGGGTTAATTTTGTCAAAGGTGGACTACAATTAAAAGATATTTTAGCTAACTTCCCTGTAGAATTACATTATGCAGAATATGAAGGGGACCATACTTGGACAAACTGGGAAAAGCAACTTGAAGAGGTATTAAAAATTAGTTTAGCAAAATAATTCGTGAAACTTAGCGATTTTCAAAAAATTTGGTATAATTAAAATTAGTTATTTTTCTTTCGTTAATTTTTTCAAATTAAAATATACAGTATTGTAAACAGGAGGTAATTTTTATGAAATGTGGCGTTGTTATTTTCCCATCTAATTTAGTTCAAGATAAGGCTAATGAGTATAGAAAACGTTTTGATCCAGCTTATACGTTAATCTCTCCTCATGTAACAGTAAGAAGTGGATTCGAATTAAGTGAAGATCAACTTCCAAATATTATTTCACAATTAAATGAAATTGCGAGTCAAATTGAACCATTTGAATTGGAAATTAATAAGGTAAGTTCTTTTGCACCAGTAAATAATGTCATTTATTTAAAAGTTACACCTGTTGAAGCATTAAAAGAGCTTCATGAAAAAATGCACACTGGCACTTTCCCAGAAATAAAAGATTATGCATTCGTACCGCATATTACAATTGGTCAGCAATTACAAGATGCTGAATTTGCTGATATTCTAGGCCAGTTACGCATGATTCAATTTAGTTACAATGAAGTAGTAGATAACTTTAAATTAGTTTACCAATTAGAAAACGGTGCTTGGGAAGTGTATGAAACATTTAAATTAGGAACAAAAAAATGAGCATTCGCACAATAGTAGCAGCTACAGACGCAAGTATACAAGACGCTCTAAAAGTACGAGTAGAAGTTTTTGTAGAGGAACAACAAATTTCAAGAGAATTAGAGTTTGATGGCCTTGACGAAGAATGTATACATTTTGTTTCATACGATGGAGACCAACCGATTGCTGCAGGTCGACTTAGATTAATCGAATCGACTGGAAAAGTTCAGCGAATCTGTGTGTTAAGTAGCTATCGAGGAAAAAAAATTGGAAATGAAATTATGTACTTAATTCATAAAACTGCAAAGGAAAAAGGTTTAGATCAATTAATCTTACACGCACAAGAATCTGCCATTCCTTTTTATGAAAAATTAGGTTATAAAATCTCTTCCGAAATATTTTTTGAAGCTGGCATTCCACATGCAGAAATGAAACTAAAATTAAATTAAACACACTTAAAACTATGATTCAATTGAATCATAGTTTTTTCATGGTGATTTAAAAGACTATACACAGGGCTATGTAACAAACAACGGTCCTACTAATGTATTTAGTTCGATCCATATGAAAAGATACTTTTTTCCCATTAAAATTCACTTTTCGTACACAAATCTTTTTGGTAACATAGATGAGTCTGCTTTAATTTTAAGGGGGAAAATAATGAAAATTGCAAACTATCAAAATCAATCAATCTATTTACCAGAATTCCCTCGATCAAGATATGAGGAAATATATCAAGCCAGTATTCGCGGGGAAGTTAAATGTGTTAATTGCCATCAAAACTTAAGTTTCACTTTAACTATTTATGATATTCCTCATTTTTATCATATAAACAAAGAGCAAAATCTAGCATGTATGAATCATACCGTAGAGTTGGAGCAAGAAATTGTTGCTAGATTTGAAAATAATCATTCTACTACCGAAAATACTAACGATCGCATTATTAAACTACCTACTAAGCGTTCGATCTCAAATACAGCTACAATCGAAAAAACAGATGAAAATCAATTTATTAACAGACTACCTTTTTACAATATCCCACCATATAAAAAAAATGAACAAAAGACGGATGAATTTGTGATCAATCAAATTTCATTAGATTCACAACAATGGAACGCTGTTACACATATCGGTTCACCATTACTTGTACTTGCTGGAGCCGGCAGTGGTAAAACACGAGTCATTACAACTCGAGCAATGCACTTAATGAATAGCGGTATACTTCCTCATGAAATGATGCTCGTAACATTCACGTCGAAAGCATCTGCAGAAATGAAAGAACGAATGAAAGGTCTAGGTTACCCTATCCAACAGATGGAAATTGGTACCTTTCATAGTATTTTCTATAAAATGCTTTTACGATTTGATCGTGCAAAATGGGATTCAAGCCGTTTAATTAAATCGGATTTTCAAAAGGAGATCATGTTAAAGCAAATTGGTCGACGACTTGAAATTGATGAAAAGTCATTTGCATACGACCAAGCTATTCAACAAATCGGCCTTTGGAAGAACTCTTGTGTTTATCCACATGAGATTAGGTCAAAAGATGCTTGGGAAGAACAGGTCGCCTCTCTTTATGAAGGCTATGAATCATTGAAAAAGCAAAATGGGCAATTTGATTTTGACGATATGTTACTCGGCTGCTTTGAAATGTTAAATGAAAATAATGAATTACTTTTACATTATCAAAATCGATTTAAATGTTTATTAGTGGATGAGTTTCAAGATATTAATAAAATACAATTTAATATTCTAAAAATCCTCTTTCAACATACAGAAAATATTACAGCTGTTGGTGATGATGACCAGTCAATTTACGCATTTAGAGGAAGTGATCCCAGGTTTATCTTAGATTTTAAAGAGCATTTCCAAGGATCTACAATTTATCATTTAAGTGAAAACTATCGTTCCACCCACGGGATTGTATCATTGGCAAACGAAGTCATTAAGCCTAATAAAAACCGTTTTGTAAAATCAATGCATGCTCAATATGACTACGATCAAGTACCTTCTTTCTTCTTTCCATACGATGAAGAAGAAGAAGCAACGATGATTATTAATGATATGAAAGAAAAAATAAATAACGGAGCAAATCCAGGACAATTTGCAATTTTATATCGCACTAATACTGCATCAAGGGCTGTTTTTGAGCGATTAATTGGAACAAGCTTACCTTTTACAATCGATCAAGATGGTGACTCATTTTATGATCGACCGATTATTCGAAAAATGATTTCTTTCTTACTATTAATAGGAGATGAGGACCACCAAGCAGCATTAAAAGAAATATTACCTGTCTTTTTCCTAAAACAACAAGCATTTCAAGATGCAAAAATGAATAGTGTTTTGCAAAATCTATCTTTCTTAGAAGCATTCACCACTATTAAAAGTGCAGCACCATTTCAAATTAAAAAAATCGAAAACCTGATTAAGATATTACGTTATTTAAAACACACATCTCCTTTAGAAGCAATTGAGCGAATTGAAGAAAGTCCAGCATTTATGGACTATATTAAAAAGCGTGGAAATGAGTCTAATAAAATCGAACGACCTTCTGATGATTTGAGAGATTTAAAGGTCGTAAGCAAAAATTTCAAATCAATTCGAGAGTTTGTTGAACACGCATTTCATATTTCCGCTAAATTTAAAGAATATAAGCAGAAAAAAAATCAGTCATCACAAGGTAATATTTCGCTTTTAACAGCCCACCGTTCAAAGGGATTAGAGTATGATTATGTCTATATTCTAGGTGTTGTAGACGGAGGATTCCCTCATGATTATGCTTTAGAATCTTTGAAAAATGGTAACTTAGATCAACTAGAAGAAGAACGTCGCCTTCTATATGTGGCATGTACAAGAGCTAGAAAACTATTATACTTATCGATTCTTCAAAAAAGAAGAGGGAAAAGAGCTAATTCATCAAGATTAATTCGACGTTTTATTAATAAGAAATGAGATTGATCAACTATTAAAAATTAAATTTTGTACAAAAAATTAAGGTGAGCAAAAATATGCTCACCTTTTTTTATTTTTATGGATTAACGTCGTCTAGTTGTTCTACCGCTGCAGCCACAACCTGATTGTTTCACATAGCCGGCCGGTGCGCCTTGGTAATATGGGTTATAGTTCGCTTGATTCATTTGTTGTTGAATTTGTTGTTGTTGTTGTTGCATTTGATACTGCTGTTGTTGTTGCATTTGTTGCCATTGAAATGGAGTGTATTGACCTTGACCTTGATTATACATATCTTCCCTCCTATATAAGTCTATTCATTTTAGTATATGAAAGGAATTTTTAATCGTTCTACCTAAAATTACGAATTCAGCCTATTAACAATCGTTTCTATTACGCCAGCTGCTCCTGCAATCGCTAATAAAATGATGATAAACTCTCCCACATGTGGAAAGAACACATATATTAATAGTAAAAACGCTGTACACCAAATCCCACTACACCAAGTACAACTTAATAACTCACCAATAAAGTATTGGATTCCACTTCCTTTACTCTTTGTATAAGTAACTGGCATCCCATTCTCTTCAAGCGTTATTTCATCAATAAAAGGTCTTCTTAGAAAAGCTGTTATTTTATCGTGAACAACTAAACGAGTCAATCGAAAGCTTGCCAAAATTAAGATGAATAGCAACAACCAACTTATATCCATGTTAAGTACGCAGGACAAGGGATATGGATGCAAGGGGTAAATCTCACTTCCTTACCCTTCATTTATGCTCCTCTAATCCCTTCCAGCCCTACTCCTCCCCTATTCATTTATAATCTCCCTGTTTCCCCTATTACAGATCTCAGCTCTTCTAAGACCTATAACTTTCCATGTACTACTTGCTTCTAAGCCCATTTATCCAAAAAAGCAATAATCTTCAGTAACCGTTTTTCGCCTGCTTAATATCATAGTAATGTAATATCCATCTAAAGTGATAAGGAGTGAAAATGATGAGTTGCAAAGACAACCACGACAAAAAAAGAAACCACTGTGTATGTGACGTTGTAAAATTCATAAATGATCTACAAGATTGCGCAACACACACTTGCCCAACAGGTTGTGACGTTCCATTTTTAGGTGCTAACCCTAATGTACCACTTGCAAATACTCGCCCTTTCCTATTGTATTTAGCAAACGGTGAATTGTTTAGAGTACCAGCATTTAATCATAATAATATGATGCAAATGATGGCACAAAATCGTGATGGCAATGACAATCAAAATAACAACAAAAACGGTCAAATGAACAATTGCCAAGATACAGTTGTTTTCCGTGTTGAAAGTGTAGATGAAGATTGCTGTGCAGTGTTAAGAGCATTAGTTCCAGTTAAAGCTGGTGACGGCAAAGACAACAACAAAAATAACAACCAAAACACTTTCTGTGAACTAGTAGACGGCGACATGTTTGTTGCTTCAAACACTTGTGTAACTGTTGACTTAGATTGCTTCTGTGCAATCCAATGCTTACGTGACGTACACGTTACAAATCTGTAAGTTTAATGTAAACTAAAAAACTATGGGTGGTAGATCATGTATCTACCACCTTTTTAACGCCTTAAATTCCTACCATTTGAATACTTACAATACTTTGAATATCCAATTGGACGTCATTAATTTTTGAGGAAACTTTAATTGAAACCTTGCCTTCGTTATAACCCATAATATAGCCAATATATAAATCTTTATCTGTTCGAATTCGGCACTCAACTTTTGGAATATAATGAGGCTTATTTATCATAAATAATACTTTTTCTTCATTCGTCATTGCTTTAAATGGTTTTTTCATCCAAGTATTGTCTGCTTCGACTTGTTCTTCTTGTTCTTGTTGTTCTTGTTGTTCTTCTTGTTCATCTAAATTCACAACATCTTCTAATTCTTCTATTTCTTCTAATTCCTCTATTTCTTCTAATTCCTCTATTTCTTCAACTTCCACGTATTTAGAAGCTACATATTCTTTATCCTTTTGTTTTTGATCCTGATTATTTACTTTGACCACATATGAGTGTTGTACGTTCAACTTGGCTTCTTGAAAATCTGGCTGCGCAATATATAATAATGGCTTTACACCCTCTTTAGACTCTTTTCTTGCCATTGTTGTTCCTCCCTCGTAAGTGTGCTCTCATAAATTATATGAACGGACAATATTTATCATGTTACTTTTTTCTCAAACAAGTAACCTATAAAATCGAACGAAATAAGAAATAATTGCCTATCAACACTTAACCAATTTTGTACATATTCATATAAATTGGACAAATATCCTAGTACAAACAATTGACAGGGCACATATAATTACATTGTAACCGCACAGAAAAAACAAGGAGCGATGAAAAAGTGAATAAAGAGTTATTCTCAGTATTCGTAGGTAAAGGAGTTAGAATTGGTCGAGGAGGTCATGAATCTAAAGAAGGTTTATTAATTGGTGCATTTGAAACACATATTGCTCTTTTTACAGAGGCTGAAGGTGTAATTTACTTCCCTTATACTCATATTAAAAGCGTAACTTCATTTGCAAAAGGTAAATTGTCTTATGATGAAATGTACAATACGATTGAATTATTACCAAACGAGAGTTTTGTAGACTTATTAAATTCTCAAGTTAGACAATGGGTAAAAATTAATCGCGGTGGCCACGACAAAGTTGAAGGCATTCTTCTTGATGCAAACCATGATTATGTAGAAATTTCTTTTAACGATGAACTAGTGTATATTGCTACTTATCATGTAAAAAGTGTAAGTTTTGGAGAAAAATTTGAAGTTTACGAAAGAAGTAATACGACAAGCCAAACATTAAGAAGAAGAAAATAATGTTTAGAAAGGTCGTTTTATGATATAAAACGACCCTTTTTTTATAAAACTTTGACCCTCGATGCCATTCTAATTATGTAAACCCATTATAAGTAATTTGAAACTATACTTAATTTTGAGTGGTAATCAATAAATCATTGGAAGTATGCTGCTATGAACTAACTGATCCAACTATAAAATTTTCAAACTTAATAATCTTTTTTCGTTCATATAAGACAGGCACTATCTACTTTGCCAACCTTTAAATGAAATGATTGATTTTATTTAGACAAACTATCATCCTATCGATATGCCCAAATTAATAAAATTGAAAATCCTTTTTCAGAAATGAACATGTCTGAATAATAATGATTTATCTTTTTAAGAAAGGAGAAAATCATGGCAAGTTTCAAAAATTTTCTCAACAAACAAGTTACAATTGAAATATCCGGTAACAGTAATGTTGATGGAATCTTAATTGAAGTTGGAAATGATTTATTAGTTGTTTTCAATGGTGAAAATTTCCTTTATATTCCACTACTTCATATTCATAATCTTAGTGAAAGTATACTCGAAGAATCCTTTGGTGTTGTTCCTTCCCTCCAAGAATTAGAACACGAAAAAGATGAGTTATCTTTACGTAAAGTATTAACTGCAGCCAAAGGAATCTTTGTTGAAATTAATCTTTCAAATAATCGTTCTTTTCATGGTTTTATTACAACCATCATGAATAATTATTTTGTATTCTATTCACCGATCTATAAAATCATGTATATATCTCTCCAGCATTTAAAGTGGTTAACCCCGTATCTCACAGAAAAAACCCCTTATATGTTAAGTCATAATTTATTACCTGTTAATCCTTCTAATATCCCTCTAGCGCGCACGTTAGACGTTCAATTAAATAAGTTGATTGGTGAATTAGTCGTAATGAACAGTGGAGAAAATTACGAATATATAGGTAAGTTGAGTTCAATTGACTCAAATTTCATAGAGTTGACTACATCTAGAGGAGAAAGCAAATTAGTAGGTCTTCGTCACTTAAAATCAATTTTTATTCCGTAAGAATTAATAAAATTAAAATGCCACATTTACAATAAAAAAGTGCCTATTTATGATTATCATAAGAAGGCACTTTTTTTTTATTACTCTGTATTTACTCATGAACCTTTTGTGAGTTGTTTTTTCATCTTCTGGCTGTCTTACTTACTCATGAACCCATTATGAGTAGGTTTTTTTAGCTTCTCGCTGTTTTACTTACTCATGCACCCCTTATGAGTAAGTTATTTTCGTCTGCTAGCTGTCTTACTTACTCATGAACCTTATTTAAAGTATGTTTACTTAAAAACACGAAAAAAAAATAGAAGCCATTTCGACTTCTATTATTCTTACTCTTCTTATCCCATTATATGGTATCCTGAATCAACATGAATGTTTTCTCCAGTAATACCTCTTGCTAACTCACTAAATAAGAATAAAGCAGAATCTCCTACTTCTTCTTGTGTTACGTTTCTACGTAACGGTGCTTTTTCTTCGATCTCTTTTAAGATTGTATTAAAGTCGCCTACTCCTTTTGCAGAAAGCGTACGGATTGGTCCTGCAGAGATTGAGTTAACGCGAATATTGTATTTCCCTAAATCGTTTGCTAAATAGCGTACAGAAGCTTCTAGAGCTGCTTTAGATACACCCATTAGGTTGTAGTTTTGCATTACACGCTCTCCACCTAAGTAAGTTAGAGTAACAATGCTTCCGCCTTCAACCATTAATGGTTTTGCTTCACGAGCTACACCTACTAAAGAGTAAGCACTAATGTTTTGTGATAATAAGTATCCATCACGGCTTGTGTCTACAAAATCACCTTTTAAGTCCTCTTTATTAGCAAAAGCGATACAGTGTGCTACACCATGAATTGTGCCTACTTGCTCTTTAATTGAAGCAAAGCATTTTGCTAAATCTTCATCACTAGTTACATCACATTGAACTAAAAGATTGTTTGGATTTTCAAGTGAGTCAGCTAATTCACGAACACCTTTTTCTAATCTTTCATTTGCGTATGTAAAAATTAAATTTGCTCCCGCGCTATGTAATGATTGTGCAATACCCCAAGCGATACTACGGAAGTTTGCAACACCCATAACAACAAAAGTTTTTCCTTGCAATGAAATCATATCATTCATCTCCTTTATTATTAGTTATTAGTACTAGATACTAAAATAGTAGCACAAATACGATGAATTGAAAATAGTAAAGTTATATAGAGCTATATCCACATAAAGAAAACTCTTCGACTGACGGGCCTTTTAGGCGAAGTCAGAGGCGTAGTTGCACTTATACTTTGTTCCTAGAATTGGCTACCACGTCGAGTACTATTCCTAGCTGCCAATTTATATTTTAAAGTGAAAAATATAAATATAATAGTTTATTTAAAAAGAGTTTATAGTTTTGAATTCCTTTAAGGACAAAAATAAATTATAATGATGATTGTCGTACATTAAAAGTGCCTATTTAAAAGCATACTAATAAAACTTATTATAGAGAGGTGAGGACATGAAGGAAGACCGTACATCTCCCTTTCAAATTGATTTCAAATTACTTTTTATCCTTTTTTGTATTGCCGCTGTAAGTTATCTTGCAATTACTAGTGCAATGCCAAGCCTTCCTGCAAATCTAAGAAACATCAATTTCGCTGGACAACAAATTAAATGGTATATCATTGGACTTGTTGGTATTGCCTTTATTATGATTATTGATTTTGATCGATATAAAAATGTTATTTGGTATATGTATGGTTTTGGACTACTCCTACTACTTGGATTAGAACTGCATATTCCAGGTGCTAAAACCATCAAAGGTGCAACGGCATGGTACACATTACCTGGTATTGGTAACTTCCAACCATCTGAATTAATGAAGATTTTTATGATCATTATTTTAGGAACGATTATTTCAAGACATAATGAAATGTACGCTGTTCGTGGAAAGAGAGAAGATATTTTACTTTTAGGTAAAATATTCGGTATTTCATTACCTCCTCTACTACTGATTGCGAAAGAGCCTGATTTAGGAAATACAATGGTTATGTGTGCAATTATCGCGACAATGATCTTAATTTCTGGAATTCGTTGGCGCTATATTCTTGGACTAGTTATATTAACGATTGGTCTGGGTGCTTTCATGGTTTATCTATATTTTTATCATTTTGAATTTTTCACATCGCACGTACTTGAGGAATACCAGTTAAATCGTTTTTACGGTTGGTTAGCACCGTATGAATACCCTTCTCAAGGTTATCAGCTTACTCAAGCATTAATGGCAGCTGGTTCTGGTTTACTTACGGGTAAAGGATTCCATAATGGTGAAGCATACTTCCCTGAACCACATACAGATTTTATTTTCACCGTAATCTGCGAACAATACGGGTTCATAGGAGCAAGTGTAGTCATTTCATTATTCTTCTTATTAATCTATCGAATGATTCATATTGCTTTAGAAAGTAACGACAAATTTGGTAGCTATCTTTGTGCTGGTGTAGTCGGAATGTTTACTTTCCAGATTTTCCAAAATATTGGTATGACGATCGGTCTATTACCGATTACAGGGATTACTCTACCATTCGTTAGTTACGGTGGAAGTTCTCTAGCAACCAATCTTCTAGCAATTGGATTCATCCTTAATGTAAGATCAAGAACTAATAAGTATATGTTTGACTGATAGAGTAGAAATACAAAAAACAGGGGTAAAGATCTAATGAAGATCTTTACCCCTTCTTTTTTTATATTAGCAATACTCTTTTTGGAAAATACTTTTACACTGTTTTTTGGGGCATACTACGATTATGACTAGTTGAAATAACAGACTAAAAGGATTGATAGGATGAAATACGATATTATAGGCGATATTCATGGTTGTTATGATGAATTTGTTGAATTAACTAAAAAACTTGGTTATTCATGGGAGAATCATATTCCTGTTCACCCTGAAAATCGAAAGTTAGTTTTTGTTGGTGATTTAACGGATCGCGGACCTAATTCACTTGCAGTTATAAAAGTAGTATATGAACTTGTGATGAAGCATAAGAAAGCACATTATTCACCAGGGAATCATTGTAATAAACTTTATCGTTATTTTCTTGGTCGCAATGTAAAAATTCAACATGGACTTGAAACAACAGTTGCTGAATTAGAATCAATTAGTGGTAAAGAGAGGAGCCATTACCTGGCATCGTTTAAAAAACTTTATGAAGGCTCCCCACTTTATAATGTTTTAGACAATGGAAAATTAGTTGTTAGTCATGCTGGTATACGTGAGGATATGATCGGTAAGCATTCAAATAATGTTAAAACATTCGTTTTATATGGAGATATTAATGGAGAAGTGCTTCCAAATGGGATGCCTGTAAGAAAAGATTGGGCTAAAGAGTATAAAGGTAAAGCATTAATTGTTTATGGTCATACTCCAATAAAGGAACCAAGAGAATTAAATAATACAATTAATATTGATACTGGCGCCGTTTTCGGTGGTAAGCTAACAGCATTTTCGTATCCAGAACATAAATATACCCAAGTACAATCTTCCATGCCATACATTGAAGAAAAATTTAGTTTTTACGAAGAAACAGAAAGCAGAATTTAGAAAAAAAGATACAAAAAAAAGTAGGTTTCTGATCGGAACCTACTTTTTTGCTGATAATGTAAGCGCTCACTTATCAGCTTAATATATTAGTCTCTTCCATCCCCATGGAGAAACACTACATACTAAAAATAATCTATTATTCATATATTGTCAATAATTTATACAAAATTTAGACAAATTTATTACTTGACATTTACGACTTCAACAATCTCTCTAAATCAGCAGATAAAGCGATTTCAAAGTTTTTTTCCGTATAATCAATTGGATGAACAAATGACAATTGATAACTATGCAACGCCTGCCTTTTTAATCGATCAGTATTCCCCCCATATAAGTCATCCCCGATTAGTGGATGTCCAATCGAAGACATATGAACCCGGATTTGATGTGTTCGTCCTGTTTCTAATTCTAATTCAACAACTGAGTTGTCCTTATTTACTAAAAGGACTTTATAATGTGTGATAGCTTCTTGTCCCTCTTCAGAAACAATTCTCTCGATAATACTATCACTTTTCCTAGCAATCTTTGCTCGTATTACACCTTCTGTATTCTTCATTTCCCCATGAACAATTGCTAAATATTTTCTTTTTACATTTTTTAATTCATTTTTCGAAAACAAATAATGAATATAACGATTTTTAGCAATTAACATTAACCCCGAAGTGTCTTTGTCTAATCGAGTTACAATATGGATGGTCGATTGGAGCCCGATTGTTTGATAATAAAATAATAATCCATTTGCAAGAGTACCATTAGGATGCTCTCTAGAAGGTATACTTGGTATTCCAAAAGGTTTATTGATGACTAATACAGCATCATCTTCATAAACAATTTCAAAAGGAATATCTTCTGCTATAAGATCCTCACTTGGTTTCTCGATTGGAAAATAGATTTGTACAAGATCTAATTCTTTTAACATCGTGCGGACAGTTTTTTCTTCACCGTTTACTGTAATTTTTCCACCTTGAAATTTAATATCTGTGAGAGCACGTTTAGAGAGCTCCTTTAATTTAAGAAACTCTCTAAGTAAAATTCCATTATGCTCTTTTTTTACTTCCCATGATAAACTAAATTGCTTCATATTCTTCACCATTTTATTTAACAAAAGAATCAACAACACGTTTCCAAAATGGAAAAGGTCTAAAACGTGCAAAACGTACTTTTTCATGAGCTACTCGACATTGAATCGATTTAACATCTTGATGTACGATTGTTTTATGATCTAATGTAATTTGAAAATTTGCGTTTCTTACAGGTTTAAGTAAGCAAGTATGATGTTTAGGTAAAACAAGAGGTGAACCAATCGTACGAAAAACTCGATTATTAATTGAAGCCATCTCAGCAATTTGAATCGCTTCAATTGATGGATGAATAATTGCTCCACCAAGTGCTTTATTATAAGCTGTACTACCTGAAGGTGTAGAAATACAAAGACCATCACCTCTAAATGTCTCAAAATGCTGACCTTTTATTTCAACATCAATCACTAATGTACCTTCAAGACCTTTGATCGTACATTCATTTAAAGCTAATGTTTGCATTTCTTTTCTTCCATCCTTATAACGGATGATTACTTCCAATAAAGGATATTCAACTACTTGAAATGGAGTCTTCGCAATTGCAATAACAAGCTTTTCTACCTCACTTGGTACCCAATCAGCATAAAACCCTAAATGCCCAGTATGAACCCCTACGAAAGATACTTTATCGAGAAGATGAGTGTAATTATGAAAAGCATGAAGTAAGGTTCCGTCACCACCTACAGATATAGCAATTTCAGGCTCTTCTTCATCAAATTTAAAATTAAAACTCTCTAAATAATCTCTCATTCGTTTCGTCAGTTCATTGGACTCTTGATCGCCCTTAGACATAATTACGAATTTCATTTTCTCGCCCTTTCCTTATTGGTCGTTTTTTTTCGAAAACTCTGCTTGCGCCTCTTGAATCTCTCCTCTAATAAGGGACATTTCTTCATCTAATAGAAACGCTGCTTCAGCTGCTCTTTGTAATCGTTCATGAATATTTTCAGGATATTTCCCTTTATACTTATAATTTAAAGAATGCTCTATTGTTGCCCAAAAATTCATCGCAAGAGTTCTTATTTGAATTTCAACTAAAACTTTTCGTTCACCTTCAATTGTTTGAACTGGATATTCAACAACTACATGATAGGAACGATACCCGCTATTCTTTTTATTTGTAATATAATCTCGCTCTTCGACAATTGTAAAATCTTTACGTTTACGAAGAAGCTCCACTACATTTTTAATATCCTCTACAAATTGGCACATCATTCTAAGACCGGCAATATCCTGTAATTCAGTTTCTAAATTTGCTAAAGGAATTCCTTTTCTTATTGTCTTATTAACAATACTGTGAATAGGCTTAACTCTCCCAGTTACAAACTCAATTGGGGAATGCTGATTAGTTTCTTCAAACTGTTTTCTAATCCCTTTTAACTTTATTTTCAATTCACTTACTGCTTGTTCATAAGGTGCTAAAAAACTTTCCCATTGACCATTCATCCAATCACCACCAACTTACTTCTCTTCTAAAAATGCACTTTGAACTTGCTTAACAAATTCTTCTCCATAGTTAAAATTACCTTCAACATTTTGGATTAAATAAGTTAACTCTTCATTCCAATTATTTAGTGAAAGACTCTTTTCAGCGACCTTTAAAAATACGTTTAAATTTTGATCATTTGCTTTTTTCAAGTCCGACCAATGCTTGTAAGGCACTGTAACATATACAAATTCTTCATTTTCTTCTAATATATACAATAGTGAACCTTGGTCTGAGTCTGCAATCATTGTTCCTATTTCATGACACTGTTCTAAATTCATTTTTGTATCGTCGATTAACAGAATTAAACCATCTTCATTTATATTTATTCCATTTATTTCAAGCATTTTTCTCATCACTAAAACCTCAACCTTTTTAATGTATGTATTTTATTTAAATTTGACCATTTCTATTGTAACATATCAAATAGAAAATAGACGAAGACTAGCACATTCAATCACAAAAATTATACTAAAAATAAGGAGTTAATTATGGCTAAAGAAATTGAAATTGAATTTAAGAACTTATTAACAAAAGAGGAATTTGAAAAGCTTAAATCGTATTTCCAAGTTAACGAGTCAAGTTTCCAATCACAAACTAATTATTATTTTGAGACACCTGATTTTACAATTAAAGCACATGGCGGAGCTCTAAGAATCCGAAAAAAGTCACTTACTTCATATACTTTAACTTTAAAAATAAAACAAACAGTCGGACATTTAGAAATTAATCAAAAAATTAGTGAAACTGAAGCATCAACTATGCTAAAAACATACGCTATTCCAGATGGAGAAGTAAAAGATTATATCAACGAAGTAAAATTAAACTTAGATGCCCTAGTATTAATAGGTGACTTAACAACAAACAGAGTAGAATTTCCATATGAAAGTGGACTCTTAGTTTTAGATCATAGTACATATTTAAAGCACGAGGATTATGAGGTAGAATTCGAAGTTTTGGACGAAAACATTGGTAAACAACAGTTTATCAATCTGTTAGAGAATCTTCAAATTCCTCAACGTAAAACATTAAATAAAATTAGACGCTTTTTTAATGTTAAACAAGGAAATCAAGCTAACTGACATATGAGCAGTATTAATTTCAAACGCTGGAGAAACCTAAAGGGTATATTTCGGCGTTTTTTAGTATGTAGCCGATTTTATGAATCTTTTTATTGAAAGATAGCAGATTTCGCTCAACTTTTTAACCGATTAATTAAAGTTAAAGCTGCTTTCCTAGTTTGCCAATTGAAAATAACTACTATTGTCCAATTTTTTTGTCATTATGCCTTAACCGGTATGGGTATTAATTTCTCTTATTTGCGATTCCTCAGGCTTTAATTGCAGTTCTGACATTTTTTTTTGCGATTTTGGAAATTTATTTGCAGTATACTTTATTTGCACAGATTATCTCCTTATTTGCAGACCAGACTTTTTCCTCGGGTCCATTTCAAAAATTTATTTTACAATTCACTCAGACTCCTGCGACACCACCCTTTTTATCACAATACTCAATTGAATTAAGGAAATATTAATAGATTAATGAAAAATAGTGCATCATATTTGAAATATTAACTATCCGTTGCTACAATACCATTAGAGAATAAACGTGTTATATCTTACAAATTAATTTTCAAGTCTGTTATAGTACGGACTTATGAATTGCATTAAGGGTGAAATATATGAATGACAAACAATATAAAAATGAATCAATCAAGCTTCCCGAGCAGAATTGTACAAAAAAATCGATTGAATTGTATGTATTCATAGATCCACTTTGTAGAAATTGTTGGGATTTTAGTACAATTTTAAAAAAGTTTCACTTAGAATATGGCCAATATTTTTCATCTACTTATATTCCAGTTAGTCGATATTACACAACTAAAAAACTATTAGAAAAACGACCTTCTCAGCTTGCATTCGTATGGGAGAAGACAGCTAGCAGATCGGATATCCTTTGCGACGATCACTTATGGATTGATAATAAAGAACTCTACCCATACTACTCTGCAATTGCATTAAAGGCAGCTGAGCTTCAAGGTAGAGTAGCTGGCGTTAGCTACTTAAAGAAGTTACAAGAATATTATTTCTTGAAGGATTTAGACATTACAGATCAAGATGTTCTTATCGAATGTGCTAAAGATATAAATATTGATGTAAAAGAGTTTATGGAAGATTTACACAGTACCCACTCTATTAAAGCTTTACAATGTGATATTAAAGTTACGAAAGAAATGCATGTAACTGAAATTCCAAGTGTTGTATTTTTTAATGAAAATATTGAAGAAGAAGGTTTGAAAGTTTCTGGTTTTGAAAGCTATCAGACTTATGTAAAAATATTAGAGCTAATGACGAATACAAAGTTAGAAAAACGAGAACTACCTGATTTAGCTGAATTTATTAAATTCCAACCATTTGTTACGATTAAAGAATTATGTATGATTTACGAACAATCTACTCAATATATGGAGTTAGAATTAAAGAAATTAATCCTACGTAGAAAAGTTAAGAAAATTGTTCAAAAAGATCAAATTTATTATCAATATGTTGTTTAAGAAATAAAAAAAAGACCTAGCTTTCGCTAGGTCTTTTTTTTGATGTAATATTTTACATCAAGGGGATGGGAGAAATTTTCACGTTCAACAAAGGGGTATTTGTGTTTGTGAAGTAATTCACACCCTTATAATACAATTTATTTTAGAGTTTGGCAACCGTTTGAGAAATATTTCACATTTTAGACACAAAATAGTAGGTATAAAGATATAGAAAAAGTTAGGATTTAAAAAAACAAACACATATAGCAATATTGCTACATGTGTTTGTTAAAATAAGTTATTCGTTAAATAAAAGCTCTTCCATTTCGTTTAACATTTCTTCAAATACTTTCAATGCTTCTACGATTGGTTGTGAAGAGGTCATATCAACGCCAGCTTTTTTCAATACTTCAATTGGATAATCAGAGCTTCCTGCTTTTAAGAATCCTAAGTATCTTTCAACTGCTGGTTCGCCTTCTTCTAGTATTTGTTTTGAAAGTGCTGTTGCTGCACTGAAACCTGTTGCATATTGGTAAACATAGTAATTGTAATAGAAATGAGGAATTCTACTCCATTCTAACCCAATTAACTCGTCGATTACGATCTCGTCACCAAAATATTTTTTGTTAAGCTCGTAATATGTTTTCGTTAATAAATCTGGCGTTAACGCTTCACCATTTTGAGCTAATACGTGAATCTGATGTTCAAACTCCGCAAACATCGTTTGACGGAATACAGTTCCTCTAAAAGTCTCTAAATAGTGATTTAATAAATAAAGTCTTTGCTTAGGATCTTCAGTATTTTTTAGTAAATAATCATTTAAAATCGCTTCATTACAAGTAGAGGCAACTTCAGCTACGAAGATTGAGTAATCTCCGTAAACATAAGGTTGATTTTTACGAGTATGATAACTATGCACTGAATGACCAAATTCATGTGCTAATGTGAATAAATTATTTACATTGTCCTGCCAGTTCATTAGAATATATGGATTCGTACCATACGCACCAGAAGAGTATGCTCCGCTACGTTTTCCTTTGTTTTCTACAACATCTACCCAACGGCTTTCATATGCCTCTTTTAGTATTTCAACATATTCTTCACCTAATGGTTTTAATGCTTTTAATAAAATTTCTTTTGCTTCTTCATACTTAACTTCCATTTTTACTTCTTCTACTAATGGAGTAAATAAGTCATACATATGAATTTCATCAAGTTTTAACGCTTTTTTACGAATAGCAATATAACGATGTAATAAATTTAAATTATCATTTACAGTAGAAACTAATTGATCATAAACAATTTCAGGAATTTCGTTATTACTTAATGCTGCATGACGAGCATTATCATACTTTCTAACTTTTGCTTTGAAATTATCTTTCTTTACAGCACCACTTAAAGTACTTGCAAAAGTGTTTTTATACGAATCATACGTATGATAAACTGCTTCAAAAGCATCTTTTCGAACGCGTCGATCTGCGCTTTCTAAATAATGAATATAACGACCATGTGTGATTTCTACTTCTTCACCATTCTCGTCTTCAATCGTCGGAAATTTTAAATCCGCATTATTTAACATTCCAAACGTATTACTAGAAGAAGATAACACTTCAGAAGCTTGTGCCATAATTTCCTCTTCAGCTGCTGAAAGAACATGTGGTTTTTGCTTTAAAATTTCTTCTAAAGAGTGCTCGTACAATTTCAGCTCATTATTTTCTTCAATAAATTTTTTCAATGTATCTTCTGAAATTGTTAATAATTCAGGCACGAAGTATGACATTGCACTTCCAGCCTTAGTGTATAGATTTTTCGCACGATCATCTAAAGCTTGATATGTAGAATTTGTTGTATCTTGATCGTAACGCATATGAGAGTATGTATACAATTTACCTAATAAAAACGAAATTTCATCCTGTTTTTTCAACGCATTTAAAAGTGTTTGAGATGACTCACCTAATTTACCTTTAAACTCTGAAAATGATGGGATTAATTCAAGTACTTTTTTATACTCTGCTTCCCATTTTGCATCTGTTTCATAAATATCTTCCAACTTCCAAGTTAATTCTTCTTGAACTTCACTTCTAGTTGGTAATTTTTTAACAGCTTTTTGTTCTAGCATGTCTGATCCCCCTAAAATTATTATTAGCATTAATAACATTCCAGTGTCTGATATTAATAATCATTTGAATCAGTTCTTGCATTAAACAACAAATCAAATGCTGTATTAGCGCTCAGACAGTCTTCATCCAATGCTTGTTGGAATGATGATGGAATAATAGCATTAGCTATCTTCATTATTTTACCATTTTTAATGGGTTTTACGATTCTAATTTTTACTAAAAAGTCAATATACTTTTCTACACATTTCTCCAAATTATCAATTTCATTATCCTGAAATTGATTAACTCTCCATGTACCATTCTGCACTTCCATTTTTACAGACTGATTTATTTTATCCATAAAGATCATTTGTCCAATTTCCACTTCATGAAAAAATTTAAAATAGATTTGCCCCTGCCAAACGATACAATGTTCTTTAATGATGCAGTTAATGTCTAAAGGAACTCCAATTACTGCCGGAAAATAATTAATATTTGCATTGTATAAATACTGTTTAAAAACCTTTACATTACCTTTAGTATGCAAATGTTGATATAGTCTATAATCCTTTTTTAAACGATTCCATTTAGCTACAAATACCTTTTTATCAATTCTTTTTGGAGATAAAAATTCCTTAAGACTGAAATTATTTATTGGAAATACGTCCTTTTGACCAATATATTGAACTGGAGAAAATGCTATTAATGAGGAAAGCACTGTAAAAGATTGTAATGTAGGATTATAGAAGAGAAGTGAAAAAACGTTAATTCTAACAAATGAATAAATAGAAAGCGAATTAATGTAGAAAGATGACCATCTTTTTTGATTTAATAGTTTGTCATTTAGGATCCACAAAACTTTCATTCCACTATCTTTAAAAGAGTTTGTCCTATTTATCATTGTTTCTAAAGGAATAAGCGAACATTGATATTCAACACACATTTGAAGAGTATTAAATTTTATAAATAAATCAGGTCTTTGATTTAATTCAGGTAAAAATTTTTCAACTTCAACATTTACATTAAACTTTTTAAAAAATTGATACAAAGCAAACTTCCCTTTATAATGGTCAATACTCTCTTTTTTCTCATTTTCACATTCAGTCAAATCGATATGCGCAAAATGAGTTACCCTCTTTACTCCAATTTTGAGCCTCACTTGCTTTTGGCAAATTGGGCAAAAATATGGTCCGTTTTGCTTTAATCTTACTAATTCCTCTGTCGTTTTAACTTCAAATAAATTAATAGTATGCCTTTTAGTATTTAATGCCACGATCATTTACCACAACCTCCTTTCCAAATTACTTCACTATCCTTTTCGTATTTTCCTTCAAAAAAATTAAAAACGATTTTTCAAATAAAAAACCTACCAAATTAAACTTTCTATTTGGTAGGTGACTATATGAAATATTATAAAAATGTTCTATCAATGTTCTATCAATAAGATAGCTCATTACAAAAGTGGTGCCATTAATCTTGATAATGATTCAAATATCCTTTTGTATATAGGTCTCTTTTTAAAATCAGTAAAAATAATTGCTTCAGAATCACGGATATCATTATTAAAATCATTAACTAAGTGATTAATACTTTCCTCTAAATATAAAAATGCAGTGACCTCGAAGTTTAAACGGAAACTTCTCATATCCATATTTGCCGTTCCAACAGATGCGATTTCATCATCTACAATCAATATTTTACTGTGTAAGAAGCCTTGTCTATATTCATAGATTTCGACCCCTGCTTCTAATAACTCTGGAAAATATGAACGCGAGGCATAAAATACGATTTTCTTATCGGGACGATCAGGCATTAGAATTTTTACTTTGACCCCACCATTTGCTGCTACTTTAAGGGCAGTTAAAATATCTTCATCAGGAACAAAATATGGAGAAGCAATGTAGATACTTTTCCTTGCACTTGTAATCATCGCAAAAAATAACTCTTTTATCACTTCATGCTTTCGGTCTGGTCCACCAGAAACAAGTTGAATTGCTCCTTTGGAAGAATAACTACTAGCATTAATGTCAAAGTACTCTTTGTCATCAATTAACTCATTCGTCATATAATACCAATCTTGCAAGAATATGAATTGTAGTGTTCGTACACCTTCCCCATTAAGGTATAGATGGGTATCTCGCCACTTTCCAAAATAATGATCTTTCCCTAAATACTCATCTCCAATATTTAAGCCGCCAACAAATCCTACATTCGAATCTATGACGATAATTTTCCGATGGTTTCGGTAATTGATCGTATCGTTTAAAACTGGAATTTTAACTGGAGAAAATGGTAGTATTTCTACACCAGCTTTTCGTAAGTCTTTTACAAAATTTCTTGATAATTTCCAACTACCTACAGCGTCATAGAGAAATCGAACCTTTACACCATTTTGCGCCTTTTCAATTAGAATATCTTTTAATTGATTACCAATCTCATCATTTCTTACGATATAGAATTCGATATGAATATGGTGCTTTGCTTTTTTTAGTTCCTCAATTATTTTTGGAAATGTTTCACTTCCGTTTGTAAGAACTTTTGTAAAAGTATTCATCGTGACTGGTGTATTACTCTGTTTAGCTGCGATATTTATTAGATACTCTAATCTTTGATTTTGCGCTATAAATTCTTTCACTTCTACATCTTCTGATCCATTAATTAAACCATTTGCATTTTGATCATTAATTGCCTTTTTTCGATAGACCATTTTCTTTTTGTAATTTTGTCCAAAAATTAAATAAAAAACAAAACCGAATAACGGGAAAATAGCTAAAAGAATGATCCATGTTAAAGTTCTAGCAGGATTTCTATTTTCTAAGAAAATAATAATCGATACACCTATAGCCGTTATCGAGAACATTATACTTATTAATCTAAAAATAGTAGATTTTTCAAAAAATGCAAAATTCATTAACCAAATGAATTTAATAGTTGGAGAAGCAAAATATAAAATGCATACAACAATTGATAAAAATATTAAAATCTTTAATCGAAATTGCATCAATATTCTCCTTTATAAAGAAAAGAAACCGATCCCTAAGGCATCGGCTATTACAATAATGGAAAAATAGATTTAAAATGAGGTAATGCTGTTTTTTCATAAATCAATTTTCCGTATTCTTCTAAAACGTGTATAGTTACTTTTGAACGATGACCATATTCAAGTAACATTGATGACAAGTAATCGACTTGAACTTCATCAAGCAATTCTTCTTCAAATTTAACATAAAGATAGTAATAATCTTGGAAGGAATAAAGTGACGTTTCAAATGATTCTTGATTCACAGCATGTGATAATGAAATAATATCTTCAAGATTTTTAAAGGATAGAATCAGTTCAGTTTCCTCTTCATCCATCGAGTCAAAAATATCGTCATCATCATCTTCATCTGAATCATCGTCATCATCTACAGAGATAAATGGAATTTCTAAATTCTTTTCTCCTTCACCTAAATTCACTTCTACTTTTTTGCCGTCTTTAGAAATCACAGCTTTTGTTACAACAACTTCTAACCCCTTGTCTAGTGCCTGTACCTGAATCCATAGGGGGCCACCAGCAATGAATTCCTCAGTCAAATGCGCTTCATCAATTAATTCCCAGAAAAGCTCTTCACTTCTTTCTCGATCTAACCATACTTCATCTTTAGAGAAACCTCTCTCCTCGATGTCTAAGTAGGATATGGAGAACTTAAACGTATTTTCATTAATTCTTTCTATTTCCATTTGTTTTCCCCCTCCTTTAATGAACAACAAGTAATTGCGTTAGACGAAATAGAATAAATAAAGTAAAAGAAATTTTATGTTAAATATAAAATTCTGAAATAGTAAATTAGAAAAATACTCTTAAAAATTTAGCTTTAATAAGTAAATTTTTATCTATCTTACCATGAAAATTTATTAAATGCGAATAGTAACTACAATTATATTTTATGATACAATTTAAAATTTTGGAAATAAAATTCACCTATTTTTTAAAAATCATCATATACCTATTAATAATAGGACAATCATTTAAAGCTTTTAATAAGAGAGGTGAATTCATGATAGATCTTCATTATATATGGTCCTTTTTAATGATTGTAATTATAGACATTGTTTTAGGTGGAGATAATGCTATTGTCATTGCATTAGCATGTAGAAAATTACCATATAAGCAACGTAACATAGCGATAATTTTCGGTAGTATTACCGCAATTGTTTTACGAATTATCCTAACAATATGTGCAATTTTCGTCCTTAAGGTCCCATTCTTGCATTTAATTGGCGGAATATTACTTTTGTACATAGCTTGCAAATTAATTATTCAGGAGGATGACAACCCTTCTATAAAGGAGAACTACACAGTTTTCCACGCAATTCGTACAATTGTGTTTGCTGATTTAGTAATGGGGATTGATAACGTATTAGCAATAGCTGGGGCATCAAACGGAAAGCCATCATTAGTCATCTTAGGTCTTTCCATCTCAATTCCAATTATTATTTGGGGAAGTAAAATCGTTTTATGGTTTTTAGAAAGATATCCAATTTTGAGTTTTGTAGGGGCTTCTGTTCTTTCAATAACAGCTAGCAAGATGTTAATAGACGAGCCATTTATCAGTCAATATATAAACGGGCGGAACGATATGGAATTAATTGTCGGTTCATCTTGTATAATCTTCACCATTGTTATAGGTTACTATTTTAATAATATTCGGTACCGTAAGCGAACATCCTAATTGTTAAAAAAAAGCTGTAAAAAGTATGCATTTAACTTTTTACAGCTTTTTATATAATATGAATAAGTATTTGTTCAATATGATTGAGAATCTTAATCAAGAATTGTAATTTTTTTCACAATTCAAAACGTAGATTTACTCATTAACTAGACGTTGCGCTTCACGTAATTGATATGTGCGAACTGAACGCGGTAAAAATCTTCTAATTTCATCTTCATTATAACCAACTTGTAAACGTTTCTCATCAATAATAATCGGTCTTCTAAGTAAACCAGGATATTTCTGAATGATTTCATATAAGTCTTGTAATGGAAGACTTTCTAAGTCTACATTTAATTCTTGGAAAATTTTTGATCTTGTTGATATAATTTCATCAGTACCACTTTCAGTCATACGTAAAATTTGTTTAATCTCATTAATTGATAATGGTTCTGAAAAAATATTTCTTTCTTTATAAGGAATATTATTATCTTCTAGCCACATTTTTGCTTTTCGACAAGACGTACAACTTGGTGAATTATACAAAATTACCATTTTGCTCTCCCCCTAACTACTCTTTTAAATAAAAGTAATATAGTTATGTGTATTAATTTATAAGAATTGGTTAATTATAATTAGTTTAATCTACCACCATATGTTCACATTATACAGTATTGTGCAAAATAAATATATACAAATTTGTAAAAAAATTTAAAAAAACCTATACAAAAGGTGTACAATTTTCAGTAAATTTAAAAGAAAAATATAGGCTAATTTCTTTGATACATTTTTCGTATATGACAGCTGCATTTTACTCTATAAACCTCACTATCCGTAAATGAAACCTGCTTTCTAGTTTCAGCTGATCTTGCAGTCCTTTACCTTCCCTAACCATTTCCCAAAGTAGTCAAGTACACCTTTCGTTACACACAACTTTAGTCCTAAAATTATATTATTAAAATCAAGATTGCTTTATAAAAAGCCCAAAAATAATTATTCGGAAAAAGCTTATTTATCCTTTCTATTTCACCAAATTTTTAATACAATAATAGTAACGCTTACATTCCTAGGAGGCTAATCTTATGGCAGCTTACATAACTGATCTATTGATTGTTGCATTGTTAGTAATTGGAATTACTGCACTTAATGGTGTGTTTACAAACGCGATCGGCGAAAAAATATTTGGTAGAAGTAAAAAAAGTCAATTTGTTGATATGTCTGACAGAATGTCTGCAAACTTCAAACAAGTTGGTGGCCAAGGCAAGTTCCGTAAAAAAACTTATTAAGAACAGACTTATAAGAAATTTACGATTAAAAAAAGGGCAAAGGCCCTTTCTTTTTTTTTGCCTTGATAAGGTTTAGTGTATAACCAATGTAGAATGACTAAGGTCACTAGTTCGTCCTACGGTACAGTACTTTGAAATATTAAACTCAGGGGCTTTTAATTAAAAATTTGGTTATCATTGTACACTCTGGATAATTTTCTTCTAAGCTTGTCCTACCATTATTACCCCTAGCCTTATCTGCACTTTTATCATAAAACCTCCACCTTAATTTTCCCTTAACATTATTTTAGTATTTCTACTTACTCATGAACCTCTTATGAGGAACCATTTTGCTTCTTTTTGCTGTTTTACTTCCTCATGAACCTCTTTTGAGGAACCATTTTGCTTCTTTTTGCTATTTTACTTCCTCATAAACCTCTCATGAGGATCCAGTTTACTTCTTTTTGCTGTTTTACTTCCTCATAAACCTCTCATGAGGAACTATTTTGATTCTTTTTCCGATTTTACTTCCTCATGAACCTCTCATGAGGAACCATTTTCCTTCTTTTTGCTATTTTACTTCCTCATGAACCTCTTATGAGGAACCATTTTCCTTCTTTTCGCTGTTTTACTTCCTCATGAACCTCTCATGATGAACCATTTTGCTTCTTTTTGCTGTTTTACTTCCTCATGAACCTCTCATGAGAAACCGTATTCACCTTTTCGCTGTTCTACTTACTCATGCCCCCCAGTAACCTAATCTCATCTACTTAATCCAATTAAAAAAATCCTAGCGATAAACTCACTAGGATTGATTCATTATTTATACATTTGTTGATAATTTTTAAATTCTGCTTCAGAGCAAAGTACGAAATGTCCAGGACGAACTTCACGTAATTTAGGCTCTTCGTTTGAATAATCGTGTTGTTTTGGATCATAAACGATACGTTTACGATTGCGCTCATAATCAGGATCCGGAAGCGGAATTGCTGATAATAATGATTTTGTGTAAGGATGCATTGGGTAATCATATAATTCATTACTATCTGCAAGCTCAACAATTTTACCGTGGTACATTACACCGATACGGTCACTAATGTACTTAACCATTGATAAATCATGGGCGATAAATAGATATGTTAAACCTTTTTCCTGTTGAAGCTTTCTCATTAAGTTTACAACCTGAGCTTGAATTGACACGTCAAGAGCTGAGATTGGCTCATCGGCGATAATAAATTCTGGTTGTACAGCAAGTGCTCTCGCAATACCGATACGTTGACGTTGTCCACCTGAGAATTCATGTGGGAAACGGTTAGCGTGTTCTTTATTTAAACCTACTGTTTCAAGTAAGTCATAAACCATTTTCATACGCTCTTCTTTATTACGAGCTAAGCCATGAATATCAATACCTTCTGCAATGATATCCGCAACTTTCATACGCGGGTTTAATGAAGCGTATGGATCTTGGAAAATCATTTGCATACGACGGTTAAACTGCTTTAACTCTTTACGACTTTTCTTACCATGTACATCTTCACCATCGAAAATTACTTGTCCATCAGTCGCATCATATAATCGAATGATTGAACGTCCAGTTGTAGATTTACCAGAACCTGATTCACCTACTAAACCGAAAGTTTCTCCACGGAAAATGTCAAATGTAACATCATCGATTGCTTTAACTGTTGTTTTACCTGTATTAAAGTATTGTTTTAAATTTTTAACTTCAACTAATTTTTCTGCTACTTTATTTGACATTTACTTCACCTTCCTTCATTCGTTGAATACGCTTCTTAACGGCTTCAGGTGGTTCAACTTTTGGAGCATCCTCATGTAATAGCCATGTTGCAGCATAGTGTGTATCAGACACTTTAAACATAGGAGGTTCCATTTCATAGTCAATTTTTAAAGCATTTGGATTACGTGGTGCAAACGCATCACCTTTTGGAGGATTTAATAGATCCGGTGGTGTACCAGGAATTGCTACTAATTCTGCTCCTTGTTCATTATCTAAGTCAGGCATTGAAGCTAAAAGTCCCCAAGTGTAAGGATGTTTTGGATTGTAGAAAATATCGTCTACAGTTCCCATTTCAACTACTCTCCCTGCATACATAACTGCAACTTTATCTGCAACATTCGCAACTACACCTAAATCATGTGTAATAAAGATAATTGCTGAATCAGTTTTTCTTTGAATTTCTTTCATTAACTCAAGAATCTGAGCTTGAATTGTAACGTCTAGAGCTGTTGTTGGCTCATCGGCGATTAATAATTTTGGATTACATGCTAACGCCATTGCAATAACAACACGTTGTCTCATACCGCCAGAGAATTGGTGTGGATATTGTTTAAAACGAGCTTCAGCATTTGGAATTCCAACAAGATTTATTAATTCTAAAGCAATTTTCTTTGCCTCAGTTTTACTCATTTTTTGATGCTTTATTAGACCTTCTGTTATTTGATATCCAATCGTTAATACCGGATTTAAAGAAGTCATAGGATCTTGGAAAATCATTGAAATTTCTTTTCCACGGATATTTTGCATTTCTTTTTCGCTTAATTTAGCTAAATCTTTTCCATCGAATAAGATTTCACCGCTCTTAATTTTACCTGGTGGGTTTGGAATTAACCCCATTAATGCTTTAGATGTTACTGATTTACCTGAACCAGATTCACCTACAATTGCTAATGTCTCACCTTTTTTAAGATCAAATGAAACTCCGCGTACTGCTTGAACTTCACCAGCATGAGTATAAAAGGAGACACACAGATCTTTTACTTCTAATAATTTACTCATAGTTCATTCTCCCTTCAAAATTACTTACTCATTTTTGGATCTAAAGCGTCGCGTAATCCGTCAGCAATTAAGTTGAAACTTAAGATTAATAAACTGATTACAACCGCTGGAATAATCATCATATGTGGGAAAGTTTGTAATGATTTGAAGCCATCACTTACTAACGAACCTAATGATGCTTTTGGTGGTGCAATACCTAAACCGATGAAGCTTAAGAATGCTTCAGAGAAGATTGCACTTGGAATCGTGAACATCATCATTACGATGATTGGACCCATAATATTTGGAATTAAGTGTTTTGCAATTAATTGAGTATTTGTTGCACCTAAAGTTCTTGATGCTAATACGAATTCTTGATTTTTTAGTTTTAGCATTTGACCACGTACGATACGGGACATACCTACCCAACCAGTGATTACCATCGCTAAAGCGATCGAAAGAATACCTGGGTTTTTAAATACTAAAATGAATAGGATTACTACGATTAGATAAGGAACACCCATTAAAACTTCAGCAATACGCTGCATGATTGTATCTGTCCGGCCACCAAAGAATCCTGAAATACCACCGAAAGCTACACCAATTACCATATCAATTACTGCTGCTAATAAACCGATTAAGATTGATACTCGAGCACCAGCCCATGTTCTTGTGAAAAGGTCACGACCTAAATCATCTGTACCAAACCAGTAATTTTCTTTAATATTTTTGTTTTTATATACATCGTTTCCATATTGATCAATTCCGTCAAATGGTAAGAATTTTACATTTTCTAATACACCAATTTTTGGTGGTAATTTTGATCTTTTTAAATCTTGGTCTTTATATGAGTGTCCACTCATCATTGGACCAAACAATGTAAAGAATAATAAGATACCAAGGATAATAAATCCTAACATTGCACCTTTATTTTTTCTAAAACGTCTTCTTGCATCTTTCCAAAAAGAATCCGAAGGTCTTGAGATTTTATCTGCATTATTCAAATCTACGTTTGCAGGTTGGAATAAATCAGATGAAATTTTTTGCGCTGTGTTGTTGTTCATTATTTATTTACCTCCTGCTAAACGGATACGTGGATCAATTACACCGTATAAAATATCTACAAAGAAGATTACGATTAGTAATAATGCACTATAGAAAATTGTTGTACCCATAATTACTGAGTAGTCATTTGTTACAATTGAGTTAACGAATTGAGAACCTAGTCCAGGTACAGCAAACATATTTTCAATAACTAATGTACCAGTCATTAAGTTTACAGCCATTGGACCTAAAATTGTAACTACTGGGATTAATGCATTTCGTAGTGCATGTTTAATGATTACGCCTAATTGAGAGATACCTTTTGCTTTTGCTGTTACTATATACTCTGAGTTCATAACTTCGATTAACTCAGTTCTTGAGAAACGAGCTACAGTTGCTGTTACGAATACTGACAATGCAATTGTCGGTAGGATCGTGTATTTAAAGCTTTCCCAATATGCTACCGGGAACCAATGTAATTTTACTGCTAAGTAGTACTGTAAGATTGCCCCGAAAACGAATGACGGGATGGAGATACCTAGAACTGCTAGAACAGTAGAACCATAGTCAAAAATTGTATTATTTTTTAGTGCTGCTACGATACCGAAGATTAATCCGATAAATGTTCCTAATAATAGTGCTTGAGCACCTAATTGAGCTGATGGACCAATACGAGTTGAAATCATATCAGTTACTTTACGATTATCGTATTTATATGAATCTCCTAAATCACCTTTAGCAAGATTCTTCATGTAATTTGCATATTGTACAGGAACTGGCTTATCTAACCCATATTTAACAAAAATAATTTGTTTTTGTTCAGGTGTTAATTTCTCTGGGTTTTTTAATGGAGAACCTGGTAACAACTTCATTAAGAAAAATGTAACAGTACAAATCAAAAATAGTGTGACAAACATGTAAATAAATCTCTGTAGCACGTAACGTCCCACAACTGCACCCCCCTATTAATTTAAAAAATATTTTATTTTTTTTATTTTTTGATAATTCTTTTGTAAAAATGAGAGCATTTGGATCTTCCCCTATTTGGATCTATTCCACATACTCTTTAGTACCAATTATAATTCTGTAATTTTTTCGATCGATTTAACTTCTTGTCCATATTATTCTCAAACATGGGATTAATCATTTAATCCTTTTTTTTCATTTGTTGTAAAATGGTGTAAATTTTTGCTTAAGCTTTTTTTCCAACAATGTAAGCGTATTCGCAATGACGCTTTTGGTCAATATTTTTTTACTGGAAAATTCTAAATTATTATTCTAAACAGATAATTCTTTACAATTTTTCCCCTTATAAATTGAACTGGGATCCTTATAAAAAATAGCTTATTTAGATATTTATTCATAAATTTGGTAAAAAAATGAATGCTTATTCAAAAATTCAAATTGCAATTTCAGTATAGCAAATTTATTTATCGTAACATATCTCGCAATCCATGATGTATACCCCCTAAGATGCTAATGCAATGTAGGTTAAAATGCAGAAAGTTAATATACAATTCTGAATTTTTATAGTAGAATTTTCGATAAGTATCGATTTTTTTCTACAAATTTTATTATACATTTTTATGAGAGTTTTACAACAATTTTGACAAATAAAATTAAATAATTTGTTAAAATAAAGAGAATTATCTTAAAAATGCTAACAATTTAAAAATATTTTGTAACGATTAGTTGAAACTGTTTACAATATTATTATAGTATAGCATTATTAAGTCTACAATATTTAATTCTTTCCAACAGGAGGATCACAAACTAAATGTCGAAACACTATATTATTGTCGTATTATCTGCGATAGTACTAGCAGCAATCTTTTCTTTTACCCAAGGAACATTAAACTTTTTCCTTCATTTCACGAACACAATATTCTATATTGGACTAACATTATTTGTTATTGGTGGTTTTTTATTAATCGTACAAAGTGGATTTTTTAATATCACTCGCTTTGGAATGCGTAAAGTATTCGGAACGAGGGACCAACAGATGGCAGAAATGACTGGCGATGAATCACTTACTGTTAAAAAGGATATGATCTATAGAAGATATCGATTTTCAATTACAAAACCGTTACTTATGGCTTCAATTACTTTAGTTATCCTTTCTTTTTTATTCAGTTTTATCATTATTTACTAAATGATGTATCAACATCTTGAAAGTTGAATATAATTAAGATATTATCTATAGAAAGTATATATTAGCTGTGATGAAGAGTAGTACACAGATTTAGCATGTTAAGAGAGCTTGTGGATGGTGAAAACAAGTCATGCTCCCTGTCGAATGGACTTCTGAGCTTCGAACCGAACAGATAGTATAAGTAGGCTTCGACGTAACTCAAACGATAGATGAGAGCATGATTTCATGCATGAGTGATTCCATATTTGGAATAACTAGAGTGGTACCGCGGTTTAATCGTCTCTATGTAATAGAGAGATTATGCCGCTTTTTTTATTTTATTTAGCTTTATTTAGGAGGATTTTAAGATGCAAACTATTTTTAGCGGAATTCAACCAACATCATCTGGAGGTATTACTTTAGGTAACTATTTAGGTGCGGTAAAACAATTCATTGAATTACAAAATGATTATAACTGTTATTTCTGTATTGTTGATCAACATGCAATAACAGTTCCGCAAGACAGACTCGCTTTACGTAAAAACATTCAAAGTCTATCTGCAATCTATGTTGCTGCTGGATTAGACCCAGAAAAATCAACTATTTTTATCCAATCAGAAGTACCTGCACACGCTCAAGCAGGATGGATGATGCAATGTATATCATATATCGGCGAATTAGAGCGTATGACACAGTTTAAAGATAAATCATCTGGTAAAGACGGTGTATCTGCTGCTTTATTAACTTACCCACCTTTAATGGCCGCAGATATACTTTTATACGGTACTCATTTAGTTCCAGTTGGAGATGACCAAAAGCAACATTTAGAGCTTACTCGAGACTTAGCAGAGCGTTTTAATAAGAAATATAATGATATCTTTACGATCCCTGAAGTTAGAATTAGTAAAGACGCTGCTAGAATTATGAGTTTAGCCGATCCAACTAAAAAAATGAGTAAATCCGATGAAAATCAAAAAGCTACAATTTTTGTTTTAGATGATCCTAAAGTAATTGAAAAGAAAATTAAGAGTGCTGTAACTGACTCTGAAGGCATTGTTAAGTATGATAAAGAAAATAAACCTGGTATTTCGAATTTATTAAGCATTTACTCAGCATTTACGGGTGAAACAATTCAGGAATTGGAAAATAAATACGTTGGTAAAAATTATGGAGAATTCAAACAAGATGTTGCAGATGTAGTAGTAAACGGATTACGTCCATTACAAGAACGATATAAAGAAATTATTTCCTCGACTGAATTAGATGATATTTTAGATGCAGGAGCTGCAAAAGCAAATGCTGTAGCGAGTAAAATGATTAAAAAAATGGAAAATGCTATGGGATTAGGTCGCAAGAGAAAAAAATAATCCTTACTTACGTAAAATTAAAATAGTAATTGGTGTCTTAAAAGTCAAAGAACTTTTGAGACACCTTTTTCTTTACAGTAAGGAAAAGGACGTAATATCAATAAATCATTAAAAAACCTACAAGGCTCTTATCACCTTGTAGGTCTTTTCGTTTTGAGGCGATTTTAAATAACCTCTTTTAGTTTACTTTTTGTTCGTGTTCCATTTCCCATAGTTTTTCAAAGAAAGGTTGACCTTTAACGATTCTTCCACATAATTGCTCATGTCGCTCTGACCATCCACTCTTTATTTCGTCATATAATTGGGACCAAATGTCCTCAAATGACAAATCCTGAATTTGTTGATACGATCTTGGATTCCACTCAGTGTACCAATAGCGAATCTCCGATGGATTTTTTGATGAATGGAGTTGATCTAGCGCCATAAATAATAACTGCTTTAGTTGTCTTTCTTTTCTTGTTAGTCCGCTCATAATAATTGGCGACGGTGACAGTATATGATGTTCTTTTGTTTCATCATTTACTAAATTTTGAAGATTATAGTGAGTTTCTTCAATCTCGGCTGTCATATCATACACCATTTGTTCTTGCCTAGGTATTAAACGGCTTTTTCGAATTGGAATATTATACCCAATTGTGTCAACCGCAATAATACCATTACCGTCAGTTACTACAAAGCAATAATCTAGCTGAATACGCTCGTGATTCTTTCTTACATAAGACTTTTGGAACACTTCAGTTAATAGACCGGAAGGAAGCTCTAATAGTTCATTTTCAATATACTGATATAACTCTGGAGTAACTTTAATGACTGGAACTTGGTCTAATAATTCAACACTATCATCTTTTCTCCATTCAAAAAAATGACAGACATTGTAACCATTTTCTTCACCTTCAAACCAATTGACCCATACATCATGTAAATACAACATTTACTACCCCTCACTTCACAACTGTATGTAACTTTCAGTATGGTCAGTGATTCACTAATTTATTCCATTTTCCACTGAATTACAAAAAGTGTTTAACAAACTGAATAAAAAATAGTCAATAAATCATTAAAATATCATCGATTAAAGCTTCTCTGATACATTAATACTAAGCAATACATTATATACGCTCTGATCTGCTCTGGAATTGTTTGCATTCAAATCGAAAGATAATGTATTGCATTTTCCTTAATCTTTTTACTTGGCGTTCGTAAAAGGATATCAGTTGACCATTCTGTCTGCTCTGTACAACTTTTAACAATGTCGTATCCAACACTGTAACCCAATAATTTTGGAATTCCGTTCCCACCATACAAGTATTTTGAAAAATTATCATCATTACTTGTTATCTCAAGTTTATCTATTAAATATTTTTTATAATATAATTCACATTGCTTGGAAGAATATTGATTTGTCCATGGTGCCTGAACCGCTTCTCCATACAGATCTAAAACTGCAGTTTCGGCTAAACCTTCTAAAATCATAGCATCAAGTAATGTGACCTTTTTGTTTTTATATAACTTTGTCAATCTTACAATATGATGATACTCATGTAATAATACTGCTTTATGTTGTAAAATTCCTTCTAAAGGGGACAAAAATAAACAAATACAATTTTTATGTGCGATTCCACCCCTTTGATAAGTCGTGTTTTTAAACATATTTCCCGTTCTATGACAAGGTAAAATAAATATAGGAAGGTCAGGTCCTTTAAATTCTCTTTTTAACTTCTCAAACTCTTCAGAAAGGCTTTTCCATATACTTTTTTCATCTAGTTGTTTCAGATCATCTTTACTCAAAGTTGACAGCCTCGATAAACCGTGGGAAAGAAGATATTTATATAAACTTTCCTCATTATATTTCGGAAAATATGGTAAAAGTTTTTTCATTACCATTTGTTTATCTTCAATAAAATCAACCCATCTATAAGTTGGCATTATCCCAAGTTAATCACCACCTCAATTTACAATTAAAGTATGATAATTAACTAGTGAAAGTTACTTTTTTTTACACTGAGATTTTTAATAAAAAAAAGCTTAGGTAAAGACCTAAGCTTTCGTGTCCAAAATAAATTTTAAACTTATTTAGTAAATTCTTTAAATGCTAAAGTTACATTATGTCCACCAAATCCTAATGAATTAGAAATTGCTGCTTTTACATTAAATGGTCTAGCAACATTTGGTACATAATCTAAATCACATTCACTATCAGTTTCCTGGTGATTAATCGTTGGAGCTATTACTTTATTATGGATTGTTAATGCTGTAATAATTGCTTCAATTCCACCAGCTGCTCCTAGCATATGACCAGTCATAGATTTTGTTGAACTAATTGGTACATTGTATGCATGTTTACCAAATACTTCTTTAATTGCCATCGTTTCAAATTTATCGTTTAATTCAGTACTTGTACCATGTGCATTAATGTAATGAATATCTTCAACTGATAAACCAGCATCATCAAGTGCCATTCTCATTGCACGTGCGCCACCTTCTCCTCCTGGAGCTGGTGCTGTAATGTGGTGTGCATCACCCGTTGTTCCATATCCAACGATTTCAGCATAAATCTTCGCTCCACGAGCTAATGCGTGTTCTAATTCCTCAAGGAATACAATCCCAGCACCTTCACCAATGATAAAGCCATCACGAGCATTGTCAAATGGACGACAAGCTTTTTCAGGATCTGGATTTAATGATAAAGCTCTTGCAGCACAGAATCCAGCAAGACCCATATCAGTAATCGGTGCTTCGGCACCACCAGTAATCATTGCAACTGCATCGCCACGTTGAATAATTTTGAAAGCATCACCAATCGAGCTTGCACCAGAAGCACAAGCTGTAACTGTACAACCATTAGGACCTTTAGCACCAGTTAAAATAGATACTTGTCCAGAAGCCATATCAGGGATTAGCATTGGAATAAAGAATGGGCTTACTCGACGTGCACCTTTTGTTTGGAAAGTATTAAACTGTTCTTCATATGTTTCCATACCACCGATACCAGAACCAATCCAAACACCTACTTTAGGAGCAATTTCTTCATCAATTGTAAAGTTTGCATCTTCTAATGCCATTTTTGAAGCTGCAATTGCATAATGAGTAAAGCGGTCCATGCGTTTTACTTCTTTTTTATCAATATATTTTTCAGGATCAAAGTCTTTTACTTCTCCTGCAACTTTAACAGGGAAATTATCAGGATTTTTTCGAGTCAGAACACCAATTCCACTCTTTCCATTCATTAAACTTTCCCATACTGTATTTATATCATTACCAATAGGTGATACTGCACCTAAACCTGTAATAACAACTCTTTTTTTCATATTTAAAAAATCCTCCTTCAATTAGATTATCTTCCGAATCGAAGTGCAATTGCACCCCAAGTTAATCCGCCGCCAAATCCAACTAATACTAATACATCGTCTTCTTTAACATTTCCTTTTTTATATTCTTCAACTAATGCAATTGGAATTGAAGATGAAGATGTATTACCATGACGATCAATAATTACACTCATTTTTTCTTTAGGAAGCTGTAGTCTTTCTCTTGCAGCGTCCATTATACGAGTATTCGCTTGGTGTGGAATTAAGAAATCCACTTCTTCTTTTGTTAATCCTGCTAATTTTAAAACAGTTTCACAAGAATCTCCCATTTGACGAACTGCAAACTTAAACACTTCTCGACCATTCATTACTAAGTGATCTCCACCTTTATAAAGATGTTTACCACCTGTACCGTCCGCTCCTAATTCATAAGAAAGAATTCCTCTTCCTTCACTTACAGGACCGATAACTGCAGCACCTGCACCGTCACCAAATAAAACTGCCGTATTTCGATCTTCCCAGTTAACAATTTTAGTTAACTTTTCTGCACCAATTACTAGAATTCTACTGTATGTACCAGTTTTTACAAACTGAGCTGCAGTAACAACTCCGTAAATAAATCCAGCACAAGCAGCACTAATATCCATTGCAGCTGCATTTTTAGCTCCAAGTCTTTCTTGAATTACACAAGCAACTGATGGGAACGACTTATCTGGAGTAACAGTTCCAACTAGAATTAAGTCAAGTTCTTCTGCTTTTACATCTGCATCTTTTAAAGCTTCTACTGCCGCTTCATATGCTAAATCAGATGTGTCTTGTTCGTCACTAGCAATTCTTCTTTCTTTAATTCCAGTACGACTAACAATCCACTCATCTGAAGTATCCATCATTTGTTCTAAATCATAATTAGTTAACTTTTTTTCGGGTACGTATGAGCCAATACCTAAAATTCCAGCATTCATTAATATCCCCGCCTTACTTTATTATTTTTATGTCTTCTTATTATTACCTGGTACTAATTTTATGAAATAATATGTACTTTGTCTACATTTTTATCTTTTTAAATCCAGGCTATGTAAAAAAGATGAATCATTTCTTAAAAAGAATACCATTCAATTGGACGAACCTCAAAGCCCAAGCGAATTTTTAAACGAATAGTATTCTACTACAAAAAAGGAAATAGTTCAAAATGAACCATTTCCCTATTTGAGTAATGTATTTCATTAGTAAAGATGAAAATGCTGTTGAATTTGCTGTTTTTGCTTTTGTATACCGTCCTCAAATGAAGTTGTATTAATAATAACAAAAGGAGTTGCATCAACATAGTTTCTCATTTGAGCGAACTTTATTCCATCAATCATATTTTGTAATCTGGTGAAATTCCCGTCCTCTGGTAAGTACATACATTGTTTAGCTGTAATGATATATTTATGTTCTTTTAATTCCTTCTCAGAAATTATTCGAATTGCTTTACCAACATCTTCTACAAATAGAATTTCATTAGAACCGTATACATTTTTTATGGAAACATTCCTCTTTCCTAGTTCTTGAACAATCAATTCATGTACTAAGCCTGATGACGGCTCCCAAGGTCCATATAAAGATGGAATTTCAATATAAGTAATATTGCAGTCTATATTTTTACTCAATTCATTAACAGTTCTTTCTAAATCAGCTAATTCTTTTTTGGTAGATAATAAAAAGATAATATCCTTACTTTTGCCAATGATATTGTTAAATAGTTTTTCTGTAAACTCTATACTATTAATTGAGCCTTTTAACTTTAGTTCATCATAAAAATGACATATAAAAATAGTATCATATTGCTCATTCTCTAATAAAAATTGCTCTTCATCTAAAAAGATGACCTTTGCATTCCTTCCGATTGAAAAGATTTTTTCTTCACTTATTAAATCACTTTCATTTCCTTTTTCCATCACAACTGCTGAAACATCATTATATTCCATTAGTTGGCAAACTAACTCATATCCTATAAATCCACTGGATCCAATTACAGCACACTTTTTCATTATTAACCTCCTTCTTTTAGGAAATTTATTCAAAAAAAATATAGAGACTATAAAACATCCTGATATTTTTTTAAAAACCTTATTAAGTTTTTTCCACAGTCAAATTTTTTCTCTTCTAATGAAATCAAAATCGAAATCGGTAAATTATTTTTATGTCGCTCTTCTTCTAAAAGTCTAATATCACTTTTCCATTTATAATGATTTCTTGTTGTAGTGTATATTTTAATTGGTGAGATTGTTTCATAAAAAAAACATTCTCTATCTATAACCATATATATATCCGACGCTTTATATGCTTTCAAAATTTCATGAACTGTTCTTTTATAGAACAATTTATTTTCTCTTTCTAAATCTAATTCATTTTTTAAATTTAACGAAGGATTTAATAATGAAACACTTCTGACTTTACCCTTTAAGAGGCCAAGTAATTTACAAACGACTAATGCACCAGTACCTTCTCCAATTATATGAATTGATGGGTTTAAAATTTCTTTTCTCATAACTGAATGATATAAGCTTTCTGCTAAATCGACAGCGTCATCAGAACCCCAATTTTTTCCATATAAATTTGAAGTGAATACTGTGTACCCATCATCTGTTAAAGTTGATAATAACTTTCTTTTATCAAAATGCTGCAATAAGCAACTATGTGCATTATCTACGTAATGAGTATTCCCACCGATATAGAGTACTCCGAAACCATTCGGTCTAAAAGGTAGATGAATAACTGCATATTGATCCTCTTGTTTAAAAAATCTCTCAGTTACAGGCATTCCTATCACCTTATTATTAATGTAGTATTTTTGGGGAATTATAAAATTGGTATAAAAAATTCTTAAGTTACTTTTTTTAATTAAAACTTTTTAATTATAACTTCAATTATCAAATTTCTAGGTATATAATATGATAAGAACTAACTAGATAGGAGTGATTAGAGTGCGTTTTATTATGACATTGTTCTGGAGCTTTGTTTTATGCCAAATGGGAGCTTACGTTTTAAGTTCAATGACTGGCGGAGAGTATAACTTCACAACTGCTTCAGTTATGGCTGTAGTATTATCTTTAGCTATTTCAGTTCTTAGCGAAGCAATAATTCCTAACGAACCTGTTGCAAAACACCACTAAAATCTATATATAACATATGTTGTAGCACCCAAAAACGTTCAACTTGGTATATACATATGTCATCAATTATAGATTTAGATAATTTATAAAATACTAAAATTTTGATAAATACATTCAATATTTTGTATATTGTAAACGCATAAAAGAGCGCCCTCGATCAATTAATCGAAAGCGCTTTTTTTATACCTCTTTTAAGTTTCTACTGTTGGTTACTCTTCTATGATCCACAATTATTTAAATTTGGATTTATATGTCCATTTTCTATTATGGTTTTGTGTATCTGGAAAAACTTCTCCAGCCTGAAGTTTAATTTGTTTTGGGCGAGTTACGTTGCTTCCTGTTTCACCGATTTCCACGTATACCCCATTATTTGGTGCTTTGTCGCCTGGTCGAAATTGATGTGCTTGACCCATAATCTATTCCTCCTTCTTTTTAGGTTCTTATTGTTCCTCTAAATAGAAAGTTTTTTCTTTTAAAAAGATGGTATCATTAGTAATTATTGGCTTTTTATCCAATAATATTTTTTCTTAAAAAGATTAACATTAAAAAATAAAAGGTGATGAATATGAAAACAAAACACTTAATTGCACTAGATTTAGATGGCACCTTATTAACGGATGAAAAAACAATATCCGAACGTACTTTAAAAGTGATCCAACAGTTAAAGAATCAGGGTCACGAAGTATGCATTTCAACTGGTAGACCTTTTAGAGCTAGTAAAATGTATTATGACCAATTAAAACTTACAACTCCAATTGTAAACTTTAATGGTGCTTATGTTCATCACCCTCTAGATGATTCATGGGGTGTTTTTCACGAATCATTACCTTTAGAAGTTGCAAAAGAGGTAATTAGTTCTTGTAGAGAGTATGAATTAAAAAATATGTATGCTGAAGTAATGGACGATGTATACGCAGATAAACACGAAGAAGAGATTCTCCCACTTTTCCACTATTTAAAAGAAGATATAATCCACGGAGATTTAGTTATAAATCTTACACAAGCGCCAACATGTCTTTTAATCGATAGTGAAGAGTCTCATGTTGCAAGCATTCGTGAGCACCTATCAAATGTCCATGCTGAAGTAATTGATCACCGTCGTTGGGCAGCACCTCATCATATAATCGAAATTGTTAAAGCAGGCATGAATAAGGCAATAGGACTACAAAAAGTAGCTTCTTTCTATAATATTCCTCGAAAAAACATTATAGCTTTTGGGGATGAGGACAATGATTTGGAAATGATTGAATATGCAGGTCATGGTGTTGCTATGGATAACGCAATTCATCAATTAAAGAATATTGCAAACCACACGACATTATCTAATCAAGATGATGGAATTGCAATTTTTCTAGAAGATTTTTTCAACTTAAAAATATAATTCATCTTTGTCATTAATTTCAAAGATAACTAATAATAACCACTTATAACAATTTGCTAAATGAGCATTCTATTAAGGACTTCACCAAAGGGATTATCCACTTTTTGATATCGATCAATTACTATTGGAAATTCTTACGAAGTCAAAAACAAAAAGCTTTCCTATTTAGGAGGGAATCATAATGGGCAAAAGTAATAAGTCTAAGCGCTTTATTCAACAAAGTTCTGATTCTGTTACAAAGTACTCTGAAAAATTCCCTTATCACTTTACATTAGCCGAAGCAGAAGAGCGAAAAGCTAATAATAGTCAAAGCTTTAATGCTTAATTTAAAGCATTAAAAACAAAAAACAACCATTGGAATACTCCTTTGGTTGTTTTTTTATTTTTTCGTTTGTTCTTTATTTACTGAAGAAGTTTCTTGTAAGAAATTGTTTGGGTAACTGGTTTAATTTCTCCATTAAGATTCTTCTCATTAACCTTTGTTGCAACGATATTTGCTGTGATTTCATAATCCCCATATGGAAGGTTTTTATTTGCAAAATTAACTTGCTCTTCCCAAACTTGTGTTTTCCCGCTAGGAACCGCTACATTTGTAATGACTTGTGCATATACCATTTCTCGAGATGATTGATAAACTATTTGTCCACTTTCATCTTTAATTGTAAAATCAACTTTTTGAGATGAAGGGAATGTAAAATTTGCAGAGATTTTATTATCATTACGTAATGAATACTTCATTTTTACAAGCCCATTAGCTTCTGTAATTTCAAGTGTTGGTGAAAGCTTTTCAACGTCAATCTCATTACTTTGACCTACAGTTTGTTTTGTACTTGGTGTTGGTTTTATTTCCTTGTCACTCTTTGCACCACAACCAGAAAGAAGTAGTGAACAAGCTAGTAAGAGAATCAATCCCTTTTTCAAAATAATCTCCACCTTTTTAGTATCCTTATCCTAAATTATACCAAAAAGCTGAGAAATTACTTTAAAATTTCAGTGAAATATTGTGATTAGTAGCATTGATCATTTAGAAACAAATGCATAAATCTTAAAATTAAAAGAAAAATTAATTAAGTATTTATCTAATCATTGAAATTGTCGTTACTCCAATTATTGAAAAAGGCTTAACTAAAACAATTGTTGCTGCCACAGTTTTTGTATTAACTCTACTTGTATTAGAATATTTGCAGATGAAATCGAATACTCTTGAAAAATTTTTTACAGGAAAATCAAAAATTGTAGTAGAAAACCGGAAGTTGAATGTTAAAAATTTAAAAAAGCTACGTTTAACGGTTGATCAATTAGAAATGCGTATTCGAAATGAAGGAATTAATAAATTTGATGATATTAAGTTTGCTACAATAGAACCAAATGGCTTATTAGGATTCGAATTAGCTGAGGATGCAAAACCATTAACAATTAGAGAATTTAAAACACTAATGGAGTCGTACGGTTTTCAAGTTAATAATAATAATTTAAGTGAGAGTACTCAAAGTTCTGCTTCAATTTTTAATGAAATAAATGGAAAACAAAAACCTGAAAATCCTATATTGAAATAAACAAAAAAAAGACTAGCAAATTTAAACTTTTTGCTAGTCTTTATCTATTTAAATCTTTCTAAATTCACCTAAAACATCAACGGTTTGTACCACATTCGTAAAAGCTTTTGGATCTACTCTTTTTATAATTCTTTCCAAATCATATAATTCATAACGAGATAAAACAATCATTAAAATATCTTTATCTTGTTTAGTAAATGCTCCAGTAGCATTCATTTGTGTAATTCCTCGGACAAGTTTCGCATGAATTTCTTTTCTAAGCTCTTCACCTTTTGTAGTGACAATCATTGCCGTTAGCTTAACATGACTTGTATGAACACTATCGATCACACGAGTAGTAACATATAAATTGATTAAAGTATAAAGAGCTTTTTCCATTCCATATAGTTGGCCAGCTGTAATGATAATAATTGCATTAAACAAAAAGAAATAGGTTCCAACCGGTTTCCCTTTTGATTTTGAAAGAACTAATGCGATAATATCTAACCCACCTGTAGATCCACCAAATTTTAATGTCATTCCAATTCCGATCGCAGCAATTAAACCACCAAAAACTGCATTAAGAAGAATATCATCAGAAAAAATCGGTTTAACAGGTAAGATTTCCAAAAATAATGTCATAATCCCTACACTAAAGAAACTAAAAAACGTAAAGGAACGTCCAACTTTTTTCCATGCTAAGACGATAACAGGAATATTTAATAACGCTAAAAGAATCCCCGTCGATGCAGTAAACGGAGTGTAGTCAGTAATAATATTTGAAAGCAACTGCGCTAGACCTGCAAAACCACTTGAATAAACATTAGCAGGGATTAAAAAACAATTCATTGCAAACGCATTTAAGAAACCACCAATTATTACTACAACCAGCTTGAATAAAAGCTCTTTATTTCTTTCCACCAACTCTGCTTCCTCCTCAAAAAAATAAAACTTCTCTCTATATTAAAAAATTTGCCTCTGTAGAACATCATAGTTGTTTAACAAAAGCCAAAATGTAAAAACGAACACACATACATAATTAAGGTGATAAAGGCAATCCTAACATTATCATTTTTTATAAAGGAGCTTAAATATGCCTACTAGTGATAATGACAAAAAAGCAAAAGATAATAACGCTATAAGAGAAAAGAAAAATGCACAAGAAAGCAAAAATGCACAGGCTGGTAAGAAATCTTTTTCTAAAAGTGTCGATCATCTTTAATATTTAAAAAACGTTTTAAACAATTCAAAACATGTAGAATTTCATCTAATAGTTTAAGTATATTTAAATCTTTCTGAAAGACAATAAGAACTTTCTAAACTTGAAAAAGCCTTATTATTAAGAATATTTAACCGATGTAAATATTTTAAAAGAACCTCTAGAAACACTATTATATAAGTGTTTTTAGAGGTTTTAACAATTTTAAAAATTTGCCATACAATAGCCAACTCCCCTCCACAAATTGGAGAAGGTTTTTGGGGAATATTTTAATGCATAATTATAGTGGACAGACACATTTAAAAAATACAAAAAGAACCATTCCATCATTATTACTGGAATGGTCCTTTTTACTTGGAGTTTTAATGAATCATATTAAAAAAAGCCTCTTCTCAAAACATTAAAGTATAAATCAACATTGTACTGTCCATATTTGAAATGCAATATATCAAATAAGAACTCTTGCTACCTCTATTAATATAGTAATGTTTTCATTAGATAATAATAATAGCAGCAATTTTAGGTACTATCATACCAATGAAGTCTCATGCAGAAGTAATTCCAGAACCACCTAATCAAAGAAACAGTCAAACTAATTTACCTGCACCACCATCAGTATATGCAAAGAAAAGATAATGAGGTGATATCTCTTGAGTTCAATGCTAGCACAAGTTATTCTTTACCTAATTCTCCTTCTAGGATTCTATTATTTAACAAAATTCTTTCCAAATAGCTCGAAGTACTTCCTAGGAGCTATAGTTTTATTTATATTTGGAAGCATTGTTATCCATACAGATCATTATTTTGATAAATATTTTTTATTCATAACTTCTATCTGTTTATTAACTCTAATATCAATTTTTAAAAAAGATATTTCAATGCTACTGAATAAAATAATTAATTAAATTTCTTTAGGAGAAGTCACGCTATTTTTTGACTTCTCCTAAATATCTTAAAACAACTTACTCCAGTTCTAATCCCCAAAACTACATCAACAACTAAATCATTCTTCTCTTGAAACGCATTAACACCTACTTTAGTTTTCTCTTGATCGATACCATTATTAATATCTAATTTTAGATGTATCATGCCTACATTTCACTTTACTTACAGTCACTCATTTAAAGAACTAAAAAAGAGACTGTTCTAGCATTCGGAGAGTGTAAATATTTAATTTTTGAGCGGTTAATTTCACTCCTAAAACTTCCTAAATTCTCCAAAAACATCAATTGTTTGAACAATATTTGTAAATGCCTTTTCATCAACTGATTTAATGACTTTCGATAGATGATATAACTCATACCGTGATAGTACCATCATTAAAATTTGTTTATCTTGATTCGTAAAAGCACCTTTCGCATTGATTGCAGTAATTCCTCGCACTAGCTTCGAATGGATTTCTTTACGCAACTCGTCACCTTTTGTTGTTACAATAAAGGCAGTTACTTTGATATGACTAGTATGAATTGCATCAATGAATCTAGACGTTACGTATAAGTTAATTAATGTATAAAGTGCTTTCTCCATTCCATAAATATAGCCCGCTGTTAAAATAATTAACGCATTAAACAGGAAGAAGTATGTACCAACTGGTTTTCCTTTCGAACGTGATAATACTAGTGCAACTATATCTAATCCACCTGTTGAAGCACCAAACTTTAATGTATATCCAATCCCAACTGCAACAATTAATCCACCAAATACAGCGTTTAGTAAAATATCTTTTGAGAATAGCGGCGTTACTGGGATTACTTCTAAAAATAACGTCGTGATTCCAACGCTTAAAATCGTAAAATACGTAAAAGATCGACCTATTTTTTTCCATGCTAAAATGATAACAGGGATATTTAATATCGCAAGTAAAATACCAGTAGAAGCCGAAAAAGGTGTAAAATCATTTAATAAATTTGTAAGTAACTGAGCTAAACCAGAAAAACCACTTGAATAAACACTGACGGGAATTAAAAAACAATTCATCGCAAATGCATTCATAAATGCACCAAATATTACTACAAGAACTTTTATTAACAATTCTTTTTTGTCATTCACCTACAAGCCTCCTAAACATTCATATGTTTAGTATGCCTGTAAATTGTAAAAAAATAGCAAAAAACCACTTCACCAAGTGAAATGGTTTCAAAAACTAATTATTGCTCTTTCTTCTCAAACAGTTCTTTAGCGTAAGTCCAACCGTCTTCTTGATAGATTTTATTTTCCTTTAATAATCTACCCATCGCTCGTTTAAATGAAGCTTTACTAATTTTAAATCTTACTTTAATATCCTCTGCGTCACTCTTATCCCAGTAAGGCATTGCCCCACCACGACTCATCATATATTCATAAATGTCATTTGCTTCTTGATCTAATCCTTCATGCACCCTTGGTAAAAGTGATACGTTAATACTTCCATCATCTTTAACATCAATAATGCGTCCACTTACTCTTTCACCAATGCGCGGTTCAGTTTTTCTCTGAGATTCATGGATAAAACCTATGAAGCGTTCATCAGTTAAAATATAAGAACCCACTCTTAAAGTACGATAAATGATTCCTGTAACATTTTTATTAAGCATACTAGGTTCAGCAGGTACAGAGAACTCTTTCATGACTGGTTCAGTAGCAATTTTAATTAATAGTCTGCCTTTGTTTGTTTGCTTTAACGTACAAAAAATTTCATCGCCTGCTTCAGGCCAAACTTCTTGAAGAGGTGGAAGGTCACCTTTTTCTAAAAGAATATCTTTAGAAATGCCGATGTTTACAAAAACACCCACTCCATCAAGTTTATCGACTACTTTTGCAAATCCATATCCTTCTGTTGTAATGAACGGCATTTCCATCGTTGCAGAAAGTCTACCTTTAGAATCATGATATAAAAATACAGTTACTTCTTGATCTATTTCAACTTCACCAGATGCCTCATTTTTATGTAAAAATACTTCTTCTTGATCTTGGACAAGCATATACCCAATCTCTGTTTCTCGACTGCAAACTAAAGTTACAATCTCTCCTGCTTGTAAACTCATTCTTTGTTACATCCTCTCTAAACTTCCAAACTAAAAATTATTATATCATGCATAATGAAAGTTTGTTACTTCGTCTATCATACACTATAATACAAGTATTAACGAATTGGAGGGATTCTATCTATGTCTAAAGAAAGTTCATTTGATATTGTTTCAAAAGTAGACTTACCAGAAGTCTCGAATGCGATTCAACTTGCTACAAAAGAAATCGCAACTCGCTATGACTTTAAAGGAAGCAAAAGCTCAATCACATTAGAAAAAGAAGAACTAGTTTTAGTTTCTGATGACGATTATAAGTTAGAGCAATTAAAAGACGTATTAATTAATAAATTAATTAAACGCAATGTTCCAATTAAAAATCTAGACTACAGTAAAGTTGAAGGTGCTTCGGGTGGTACTGTAAGACAAAGAGCTAAATTAGTTCAAGGTATAGATAAAGATAATGCAAAAAAGATCAATACAATCATTAAAAATAGTGGATTAAAAGTAAAATCACAAATTCAAGATGATCAAATCCGTGTGACTGCAAAAAGTAGAGATGATTTACAAGCAATTATCGCTGCTGTAAAAGGTGCAGATTTATCTGTTGATGTTCAATTTTTAAATTACCGATAAGCATATACATATTTAAAAGAGGATGAAACGAATCATCCTCTTTTTTAACTTTTATAAATTCAATTAGCTACTAACTAAGGTTAATCTTTCATTCTTTACACATGTGCCACGGACTACTATTTTATATGGAACGATAATACTTTTTTCAGTACCATCTGGTTCTTCAATTTTTGCAATAATATTTTTTGCTGCTTCATTGCCTAATTGATAAATATTAATATCTACTGATGTTAATGGTGGATTTGCTAATTCTGCAAAAATTGCATTATTAAAGCTAATAATTGAAAGATTATTTGGGACTGAAATGTTATGTTCGCTTAATACACTTATAATTCCTAATGCTAATACATCATCAGTTACAACAATCGCAGTCGGAAGCTCCTTTAATTCAAGCAATTGATTTACTGCTTTTCTTCCACCGTCTCTCGTAAATGATGTAAAGATAATTTCTTCTTTATTTACTGAAAGTCCGTTTAATTGCATTGTATCTTGGAATCCGCGTAAACGGTTTTGAGTTACAAGAAGACTACTATCTCCTCCAACAAACGCAATTTGTCGATGTCCATGATCAATTAAATAATTCGTTACATCTCTAGCAGCTGCATAATTATCGTTATCAATATATGTTATATCATCAATTGAATGATAAGGCTTCCCTACTAATACAAAAGGAAAGTTATTTTCGTTCAAATAATCAATAATCTTATCATTTTCCTTAGAGTAAAGGAGAATAATTCCATCTACTCTTCTACCTCTAATTGTTTTAATCACAGTTTGTTCAACCTCTTCTTCGTTGTTTCCTGTAATAAAATAAAGAGAGTAATCTTTTTGATTCGAATACGCTGTAACACCTCTAATTACTTCTGCAAAAAATGGATTTTGAAATGATGTATCTAATGCTGGTGGCAAAACTAATCCAATTGATTTCGTTGATCGATTAGCCAATGACCTTGCATTTAAATTTGGATGATAATTTAGTTCATCCATTACTTTTCTAACTTTTCTTTTTGTTTTTTCACTAATTCTTGGGTTGTTTGAGATAACTCGAGACACCGTTGAAGGCGCTACATTCGCTTTCTTCGCAACATCCTTAATTGTAATAGTCATTTTAATTCCCCTTATTTACGAATGAATGTAAACGTTATCATTTCTTCTTTAGATGTAGACTCTATTTAAAAGATTATTGATTCTTGATACAATCCACATCTTCCTTCACAAGTCGATGTCCCGTTTATTATTCTGGAATCTAGTGGATTAAATCTTTTTAAAAATTTGCTTAGAATACTAAATAAGACAGTAATCTTCTCAAGTATTCTAAGCTTAAGCTAACTAGTATTTATTTCTCTTCATTATTAGGTCTTCTTGCAAACCATAAAAAGATGATAAACGCCACAAAAATAGATGGAATTGCAATAATCACTCCAATGTTTAAACTAGTTTTAGGTGCAACTGCATAAACATTTGAAGATTCTCTTTTAAGGACTATATCAAATCCTTTTTTATTTGGACGAACCAAATCATCACTTAACATCCCTCTTAATTCATTAGACTTTTTAACAACATCAAAATCTACATGAACCTTTTGATCAAGAGAAGTATTATTTATTGCAACGATCGTAGTTTCATCATTATAATGTCTCTTAATTAAAGTCATACCTTTAGAATCATCATAAAGCACTTCAAAATCACCATCAGAAAGTGACGGTAAAGTTCTTCTTAATTCAGTCAGCTTTTTAATATATTTTGAAAAATCTTCATCAGTACGGAAATCCATTCCTTTTCGATTATCAGGGATGTTTCCGCCATTTAGTGCAATTTCTGTCCCGTAATACGTCAACGGAATCCCCGGTGTTGTAAATAAATATGCAAGTGCCAACTTTAATCTTGAAGGTGGATACTGCCCTTTTGCTAGAGCTATTGAAACAAAACGCTTAGTCATTTCATCATCTAAATAGTTAATCATTAATGTCGAACCTAACTGCTTACTTAAATCCGCTTGTTGCTTCATTATGTCAGTTAATGATTGATTTTGTGAAGAAAACGTATTTGCTAAATCATCAACTGAATCAACATTATAAATTCCATTAAAACCTAAATTTTTATATTTATTTAGATCTATATCACTTGAAGCATTTAAATCAGCAAATAAAATGAAATTTGGATTTTTCTTTTTAATTTCTTTGTTAAATGATTCCCAAAATGAAACAGGTACATTATTTACTTCTTGTAAATTATATCCGTCAAAATTAGCTTGATCCATCCAATACTTAGCTGTTTCAATTAAGTAATTAGCTACTTCATTATTTTCTTGATTAAAATCAGGTAACCCATTTATCCATTTCTTTTCTGAACTTGTACTATTTTCAGGATTAAACCAATCCGTTTTTTTAGCAAGTTCATTATTTGGCGAAGCATTATTTGTAACAAAATCAATATAAACTTTTATATTACGTTTATGCGCTTCTTTAACTAACTTCTTAAGTTCTTTATTTGTTCCGAACCTTGGATCAATTTTTCTAAAATTAACGACTGAGAATCCATCATATGAATTTGCGTCATTCTCAAAAATAGGTGATATAGAAATAGCATTATATCCAAAATCCTTAAGATAATCTAATTTTTGGGTAATACCATCTAAATCCCCACCCTGAGATTTATTTAAATCTTTCGGGTCTGTATTTTTATCATTCATAGGATTACCATCAAAAAAACGATCAATTAAAATTCGATAAATCATTTCTTTTCTTAGATCAGTTGTATTTTTTTCTGCAAAACCAATACTTGGTAACGTACTAAAAAATAGTACAGACACTAGTATTAAAAAACCAAATCGCCTCATTTTTTCTCCCCCTGCAAGACACTCGCATGTACAAAAATTTCACTCTCTACATTATTTTGCAAAATATTACAATGAAATTCAAATGTTAAATTAAATTTCATAAAAATGGAAGCGATTGCACACACTATTTAATTATACTGTTACAAAATTAGATAGCAAGTTAATTCCTTACAGACATTCATAATAAAATTATACTAAAAAATAAAGGGTGGGATCATGCAAATTGAATCAATATATCATCAGCCATATGATCAATATGCTTTTTCAATAGATGATAAAACCTATCGTTTAAGAATACGAACAAAAAAAGGTGATTGTACAGAAATTATTTTTTATTTCGGAGATCCATTTAAATTTAATGAATCAGGTTGGCAAATTGAATCAGCACTCTCCATGTATCTTGCATTTTCCACTGAACTATTTGACTACTGGGAAGTAAATGTAATCCCTCCAAATAAACGAATGAAATATCAATTTCTTTTAAAAAATGAGCAAGATTCTTTATTTTATGGTGAGGGCGGATTTTCAAACAATTTTAACCCTAACGATCAATCAAACTGTTTTACATTGCCGTTTCTTCATAAAAATAATTTAATATCACCTCCGAATTGGATTCATGATACAATTTGGTATCAAATTTTCCCCGATCGATTTGCTAGTGGAAATAACAAGAATAATCCTATCAATTCCACTCCGTGGGGCTCTACTCTACCAACTAGTTCAAGCTATTTTGGTGGTGATTTAGAAGGTGTTATTCAAAAAATAGATTATCTTAAAAGTTTAGGAATATCCGGTATTTATTTAACTCCTATTTTTGAAGCAAATTCAAATCATAAATATAATACAATCAATTATTTTAGAATAGATCCTACTTTTGGAGATGAAAAAGTATTAAAAACATTAATCGAAAAATGTCATAAAAATAATATTCGAGTTATGCTTGATGCAGTATTTAACCATACAAGTGCATCCTTTCCTCCATTTCAGGATGCTTTGCAAAACGGAAGGGAATCCGCCTTTTATGAGTGGTTTCACTTTTTTAAAGATGAACAAAACAATGCAGCGTATGAAACTTTTTCTTTTGTAAAGGAAATGCCAAAACTAAATACTGAAAATAAAGAAGTACAAAATTTTTTATTAGAAGTAGGTTCTTATTGGATCAAAGAATTTAATATAGATGGTTGGCGTTTAGATGTAGCAAACGAAATCGATCATTATTTTTGGAAACTATTTAATAAAAAAATGAAGGAATTAAAAAAGGATTTATTTATTGTAGGTGAGATTTGGCACCATGGAATTCCATGGTTAAGAGGTGACGAATTCGATTCTGTTATGAATTATCCTCTAATGAAATCGCTTTTTGATTATTTCGGGTATCAATCAATTTCAAAGATACAATTTCAATATTCGATTAACGATTTAATAGCCCAATATCCATTACCTGTAATCAAAGCGCTCTTCAATGTATTAGGTTCACATGATACACCAAGAATACTGACGCAATGTAATCAAAATGAAAAACGAGTGATACTATTATATGTCTTTTTATTTACTTTCTTTGGAACTCCATGTATCTACTACGGAGATGAAATTGGTCTACAAGGTGGAAATGACCCCGAATGCCGAAGCTGTATGCTTTGGGACAAATCAAAATATAATTTAAGTATCTTTGATTCAATAAAAAAATTGATTTCGATAAGAAAAAAATACTCAGTTTTAGAAAATGACGGTGAGTTTAATTGGGTACAAGCGGAACAGCCCGACATTGTTATGTATGAAAGAAAGAATAATCAATTTCATTTTTTTATCATCATTAATAACTCAAGCGAAAAACAGTCAGTTAAAGTACCAATAGATTTAGGTAAGAAAAGAATTACAAATGTATGGAATGGCGAACAGTTTGCAACTGAATCTGATTCAATTGGTGTTGATCTACTAGAGACCGACTTTTTAATCTTGCAAGTAGAAGATACAAACTTATTTAATTAAGGCTGTTGTCCTGACATCAAACTTTCAAATACGGACTCATTTAAGTGGGTCTGTATTTTTATTCACTCATTTACGTTATGTTAGATTTTCTAACAAATTAGTTATATGTTAGCGTTTTCATTATAATTTTATATATTTTTTTGGGAATTTCGTGAAATTATTATTGAATTTTGCATACATTCTGAATATGATAACTTATATAACATTTAATGTTATAAAAACTAACATTAAAGAAATGGGGAATGAAGATGAACGGTATTCAAGCTGCGGATAGTGTATTTCTTTTTATTTCAACTGTTTTAGTCATGATTATGACACCTGGTTTGGCACTTTTTTACGGCGGTATGGTTAAAAGTAAAAACGTATTAAGTACTACAATGCATAGCTATTCTGCTATGGCAATCGTATCAATCCAGTGGGTGTTAATTGGTTACTCTTTAGCATTCGGTCCAGATTTTCATCATTTGATTGGTAACTTTTCTTGGGTAGCATTAAAGGATGTTGGTTTTACTCCAAATGATAACTACAGCGCAACAGTTCCTCATAATCTTTTCATGATGTTCCAGCTAATGTTTGCAATTTTAACTCCTGCTCTTATATCAGGTGCCTTCGCAGAGCGCATGAAATTTTCGGCATTTCTATTATTTACTCTTTTATGGACAACATTTGTTTACGATCCATTAGCTCACTGGGTTTGGGGCGTGGATGGTTGGCTTCGTAATCTAGGTGCTTTAGACTTCGCTGGCGGAACAGTTGTCCATATTTCCTCCGGTGTTTCAGGTTTGGTTCTGGCTCTACTTCTTGGCAAAAGACGAGATTTCGGATCTACATCACCTCATCATTTACCACTAACTGTATTAGGCGCTGGACTATTATGGTTTGGGTGGTTCGGATTTAATGTTGGTAGTGCTTTAACATTAAATGATGTGGCTTTAACTGCATTCATAAATACAAATACTGCAGCAGCTGCAGCTTCAGTTGCTTGGGTGCTAGTGGAATGGTACGTAAATAAAAAACCTACTATTTTAGGTGGCGTTAGCGGTGCCGTAGCTGGATTAGTTGCAATTACACCTGCTTGTGGATTCGTCACTCCTCTCTCATCAATCGTGATTGGATTTTTAGGTGGTGTCATATGCTTTTTAGCAGTAACATACTTAAAATACAAATTTGGATATGACGATGCTTTAGACGCATTCGGTTGTCACGGAATCGGTGGGACATGGGGAGCTATTGCAACAGGATTATTCGCCACAAAATCAGTAAATAGTGCAGGTGCAAACGGACTTTTTTACGGTGACATATCACTTCTTTGGAAACAACTACTCGCTATCGGAGCAACCTATCTTTTTGCAGGAGTTATTACCTTTTTAATTGTGAAAGTTATAGGCTTTTTCATCCGCATTCGAGTTGATCAAGAGGAAGAAAACCTCGGCCTTGACTTAAGCATACACGGAGAAAAAGCATATCACGACGCAAGTATTTAAGGAGGGAAAAAAATGACTGCAAAATTAACCAAAATTGAAATCATTACACGGCCAGATAAATTTGATGTATTAAAAGATGCACTTTCAAAGGTAGGAATCACAGGAATGACCGTAACGAACGTTTTAGGATGTGGAATGCAATCAGGCTATACGGAAGTGTATCGAGGAAAAAAACGAACAATCAATTTACATGAAAAAATAAAAGTTGAAATAGTCGTATGTGACGTACCTGTTCAAGCTGTAATCGATGAAGCAAAAAGAGTGTTAAAAACAGGAAAACCTGGGGATGGAAAAATATTTGTATACCCTATTGAAAACGCGATAAAAATTCGTACTGGCGAAGAAGGAAGAGACGCATTACAAAATGATTATTAGATTTTAAAACCTAGTCGTTCTATATGGCTAGGTTTTTTATTGATTTATATATTACATTTGCACAGATGAGATTTAAGGCTAATGCACCTATGTAACTTAATTAATGCTTTTGTGCAACTGTTCGTCAGCATTTAGAATTTTACAGACTAATCCCGTCTTATCAATACGATTTTTATTTGGAATTCAACTATTTTTATGTAATTCCTCGTTTTTAATTGCGATTTCTGGTTTTTATTTGCGATTCCACGGATTTAATTGCGATTCTCAATATTTAATTGCGATTCTACTTTTTTAATTGTGATCCCTTTCTTAATTGCGATTCTACTATTTATTTGCAGTTCCACGCTGCTATTTTAACAGACAAAAAAAGAGGTGAAAAAGATCACCCCCATACTTTAAGCTTTCACATTAATATTGAATTTTTTAAACCAAACATGAATTTGATATAAATGAGCTAGTAACTGAGGTCCAGACATTAATTGTCCGTACCATGGAACTTGAAATGCTTTTCCTTCACTTTCCACTAAACTATTTAATTGCTCTTTATCAAGAAACTCGTAAAGAGCTGAGCTTTTATCTTTTAAGGCTTCTTTTAATTTTTGAACAACTAATTTTGTATAAACCGGGTTATGCGTCTTTGGATACGGGCTTTTTTTGCGGTATAAGATATCATCTGGTAACAGACCTTCAAGAGACTTTCTTAAAATGCCTTTTTCACGGTCGCCATACATTTTAAGCTCCCAAGGGATATTCCATACATATTCGACAAGTCGGTGATCTGCAAAAGGAACACGCACTTCAAGGCTCGCTCCCATACTCATCCGATCTTTTCGATCTAATAATTGTGACATAAACCATTGACGATTTAAATAAAACAGTTGTCTTCTTTTAGCTTCTAATGGACTTTCTCCTTCAAGGATTGGCGTTTCTTTTACAGTCTCGTTGTATCGATCTTGAACGTACTGAGCTAAATTTAGCTTCTTACTCCATTCGTCTTTTAAAAGCTTTTGACGAAGTTCTGTTGATCTCATCCAAGGAAACGCTGGTCTGTTCAAATCATCTTCTCGGTGAAACCAAGGATACCCACCAAAAATTTCATCAGCACATTCTCCTGATAAACCTACTACAAAGTTCTGTTTAATTTTTTGACAAAACCATAATAATGAAGAATCGACATCCGCCATTCCTGGAAGATCACGACACTCTGTCGCCTCGTCTAAATATTGAACCAGTTCTTCGTTTGTAATGACACATCTTTGATGATTTGTATTAAATGTTGAAGACATTAACTCAATCCAAGGTTGATCTGAATTAGGTTGGAATACACTTGATGTAAAATATTTATCATTTTCCTCATAATCGATTGAATATGTGGTTAATTGTCCTTTTCCTTCTTTAGCGTAATGATTAGCAGCGATTGCTGTAATGGTACTAGAATCAACTCCACCTGATAAAAACGTACATAAAGGCACATCGGAAACCAATTGTCTTACGATTGCATCTTCAACATAAAAACGTACTTTTTCAATCGTTTCAGCAACTGAGTCTGTGTGTATATCGCTTTTAACATCCCAATATTTCCATATTTTCAGTCCATTTCTTGAGAATGTCATAGCATGACCACCACGGAGTTCTTTAATTCCATCAAAAACACCATTTCCAGGCGTACGAGATGGACCAAGTCCAAATACTTCTGAGAGCCCTTCTTCAGTTAATTCAGCCTTTACACCAGGGTTTGCTAAAATTGCCTTTACTTCTGAAGCGAATAATAATCTTTTATAGTCTTCTTTATAAAATAGAGGTTTAACACCTAAACGGTCTCTTGCAATGAATAGACTTTCCTTTTCTTCATCCCAGATTGCAAAAGCAAATATTCCATTAAATTTGTCTACACATGCTTCCTTCCACTCAATATAGCTTGTAAGTAGTACCTCTGTATCCGAATGCCCTTGAAACGTATAGCCTCTTTTTAAAAGTTCTTTTCTAATATCCTCAGTATTATATAACTCACCATTGTAGCAAAGCGTGTACGTGGAGTTACCTTTCGTCTTACGCATCGGTTGTTTTCCACCTACCGGATCAACTACAACTAATCTTTTGTGGCCAAAACTACAATGATTCGACGTCCAAATATTCGTATCATCTGGCCCTCGTTTAGACAATGTTTCAGCCATTTTTTTTGTGACTGAATTTACATTGGATAAATCCTTTTGAAAATCTGCCCACCCAGTTATACCGCACATGTTTTTTTCTCCTTTCTGGGCTATTTCCCTATAAAACTAAAGTTAATTCTATATCGTATTATTGTTTTTAAAAATAGGTGCGTTAATCCTCAAAAAAAGTTTGTAACTTATCAATATTTGTCCATACGTTTTTTTAATTTTTGCATAGTTATAAAATAGTTAAGTTATGTCAATAAATGAAAAAAGTAGCAGCTTTATTAAAATCGAAATAAACGCAGCTATTATGATTTATAAATCCTAATACCGGTCGGAAAATAGAGTAAATTTTTTAATCCATTTAAACAATATTCGAGATTCAAAAAAAGGTTCGAACGAAAAAAAGATTCTATTAGATACTTAATTTTATGATTCAATAAAATGTCCGAATCACTACTTTTCACTTGAACCTATGTAATTAAACAATGAACAGCAGAACGCTTGTAACTGGAGGTTACTTAATGCAATTTAAGCACCGATCACAATTATTTCAAAAGCAACCTCGCGCTTTTACTATTGGAGCAATTGAAGAAATAAATGATGAATGGGTCTTTTTCGATGATGAAACTGATGAGGCATTTTTACTTGAGGATCTTATCGATGAAGATTTTGAAGTTTCTATAAATGAAGAGTGGGTTCCTGCTTCTTTAAAAAATGGTAATTTTATTATTCAGTATTCCAAAAAGAAAAAATTACAAAATGGTGATATCCTTCGTATTCAAAGAAAGCTTTTATATAGCTTCGATTCACTATTGAAAAATTTGACCGATGAATCATTTTATACTTTGGCGTACCTACTAAATACTCATAGTTTTTCCCTATACGATTGCTTGTACTGTCACAACTTCCTGTCATTTCAACCTGAAGGTTCACCTTCAGAAGGAGTTAATTTCATCGTATTTGATAATGGAGAACTTGTTTGTTCAGTATATCACCAATTTAGAATTTCATCTGAAGAACAAAACCATCGATTTGAACTCACGAAAGCTACAGGTAACCGCTACCTATTAACTCAACTTTCATAAATAGAAAAAACTGTCACAAGTAATTTGTGACAGTTTTTTTATTAAGCAAAGAAGTGAAAACCTTGTGGTAATCTAAATCCTAAATATAATAAAGCTAAAATAAATACTGTAAAAATAGTTGCAGGAACAACCATTTTACGGTGTTTCTTAGAAGACACTGTGAAATATTCAAACACACCTAACATAAGAATACCAAGTGTCATTTTTACGTTATAAAGCATCATCATATTAGACGGCATATTTTCTTTATTTGAAATATGAATAAATAAATACAGTCCAGTTCCTAAAATAACGAAGTATAAAAGACGTAAAATCATATGGGCAACTTTCACATTCCAACCATTTTTGTATCCGTGCCCAACAAATAAAGCTAAAATAATAGCGATTACCCACGATGTAATATGTAAGTGAATCATTTCATTTCCTCCCAAATATATATTCTAAATAATCATAACATAAGAGATCCAATAAGGAAAAATGTAGATGAAATGGAAATGGAAAAGATTTAAAAAAATTCACAAATTGTTCAAAATATAAGCTATGATTTTATACCCATTAACCGTTATGAAAAGCATGACTTAATATTCATTTTTAAAAATCATAAATTATATTAATCTAGGATTGTAATCTACTGTCGAAAATAAATTCAATATCATCTATAGCTCCTTACAATTCGACACTCTGTATAGTTTATCCTACAAAAACCTTTCAATTTCCACTATCCTAAGATGGAATGCAGATGAATATTGTAGTATTTTGTAAGTTTTACACTTCTTTTAGCGAATGTCTTCTCATATGAAAATGATTTTGTATAATAGCATTACATACATCGTGAGACCTAGACATAATTCCCTATTCTTGAACAAAGTTGGTGACTAAATTGCTGCTTCATGTTATAGAGAAAAAACGGGCCCGAATGGTATATTATGCGGGACGATATGGCTTTACGAACAAGAAAACAGTTTTATGTAGCCAGGAATTGGACAGGCTAATGAATATGATCTCGACCTTTACCTCTTCTAAAAGGAGAGCCTAATAGCTAGCTTGCGATTAGTTTATGCTAATTGCAGCTAGTATTTTTTTTGATTATAGAATAAAATATCTTATCTTTTTTATTTCCCCCTCACCCTTTTCTTCCTATTAAATAATTAATACTTCTTAACAATACATAGTCTACAATCACGTTTTAGGTTAAATGGCCATATAATACATAATCATAAAAAGAACAAAGGGTGTACAGTCATGCCTGCTTATGTTGGAGTAATTAATATTGTCAGTATCGGTAGTAGCGCTGTAGTTAACGTGGGTGATGCATATAATATCATGCCTAAAAGCAATGCTCAAACGTACGCCGGTGCTGGTTCGTTTAATACAGGTGATAATGTAACAGTTTATAACAATAAAAGTATTTCGACCGTATATGATCAGGATCAAGTTGATCAACCAATGGTTGGCAACATGTAAAGGAGGATGTCGTTTGAATATATATATACATCAAACAATTATTATTAATCAGCTAAAAACCGGTGGGATTGTAAACTCATCTGTTTTTCAAATTGGTACAACAGGACATATAAATGCAAAAACGATCACGAATAATACTGGAGATTATTTAGAGCCAGCACCACCACTTACTGAACCAGGTCAAATCGTTCAAACTTCGCAAGAAACATAATTTTATTCCTGTAGCAAATTGAAAGCGAGGGAATTCTATGAATCAACTAGAATTAAGACAGACTCAAATTGAGCAATTACTATATGAGCAGTCCCAAGTAATTGAACAATTAAAAGCTAAAGTAGTTCAGCTTGAGGCTACTGTTATTGAACTTTCTCAAAGACCTGAGACAAAAATAGATAAAATTGAATATAAATTTGACCAATTAAAAGTAGAAAATTTAAATGGTACGCTAACAATTGGGCTGAATCCTCTTCAAGCCCCAACATTCGATGATTTAACAGTTGAAAACCAACAAATTGATATTAAACCTGACAATAATATGAAAGCCTTGAAATCATATATAGCAGATCGAATTCATTTCCATTTAAAGGAAGAAGCGCTAGAAACCATTCTCCAATTAGAAACAGAGCTTAGAGTGTCAGTAGATGATTATTATCGTCAAATGATGATCGATGATATCCGAAATCAAATGGATATTAGGATTCCTTACTATATTGATTTATATAAAAATAAACCAAACTTCGCTGATAATCCGCTAAGATATTCTGAAGAAGTCGTTTTACACATGTTAAATGATATTCGAACTGCCTATAGTGCCTTTTTACAGAACTTACCGCATAATATTGGGAAGGAGAATAAAGGATGAATTTAAATGTAACAAATTGCAATTTACAAGTAGATGAAATAAAATTTACAGCCATTTCATCATCTTCATTATTTATAGTTGGAGATGCTCATAATATTTCACTATCTTCTATATTTGACACACCACCTGAATCGTTAATAGTTGGACCATTTGTACCTTTATCTGTAAGTTAATGTTTAAAATTGATCCAAGATTTCGTTTAGCCGCCGTAGAAAGATATGATGTAAATACAGTACTATTTTCAAGCATTTTACAGTTTGGGGATACATTTTCAATAAATGCAGAGTCAAATGCTCTCGCACTTCAAGAAGAAGGAAATATGCTTACTACTCCAAGCAGAGATGTTTTTGAAATTTATCCACTTTATAAAGTAATTCCAAAACATCTTCCATATGTACCAAATGTAAAATTAAATCGTGTAAATCTTAACCCGACAATCCAAGTTGGTTCGATTAATTATAATGGTATAAGTTCAGCGAGTGCTTCTATTATAGGGTCAGTTCATAGTGCCACAATGTTAGCACGAGTCCATCAAATACGGCATTTTCTCAAAGCACCTATTTTACATTACCAAACTCCAGGCATTCATACTCAACCTACTTTTGCTCAACTAATGCAGCCACTCATGACATCATCAATGCAACCCTATCAATCAGATGTACTTGTTCAACCTACTACACCAGTTTCGCCAGCAATAACGCCACATACTGTAGTACCAGTAGCACCTGTAGTTCCTGTACACACAGTAGTACCAACCGTGCCTACAGTACCTGTAGTAACAAGACGAAAAGAAGAAACATCAGAACCAAAAATAAACGATTAAGAAAGGAGTATATTTCATGCCAACATTTCTTGGTGCAATTGTCATAACAAGCAATGAAGGAAATATAAATACAGGAGATCTTAATAATATCTCACCAAAAACACAAACAAAATCATATTTCGGCTCAGGTTCAGGTAATACTGGATTCCTACCAGTTGCATTAAACGGTGCAAGTGCGACAAATACTTTAGATGCTGATTTAGTAGATCAAAATGAAGTAGCGACTCTATAATACACAAAAAAGCGATGCATCAGCATCGCTTTTTTCTATAACTCTACAATATGACCACCATCGAAAAAGTATAGATACTTAGCTTTAACAAGTTTATCCATACCCGCTTCAATTGCCTTTGAATAAAGATCGAGTTGAACACCATATCTTCTAATCGCTTCTTGCTTCAAGTCATCGCTTGTTGCAAATGCACCAGTTCGATCGGTTTTATAATCAATTAATATAACCTCGTCTCCATCAATTAAAAGTAAATCAATAATCCCTTGGATTAATACAGCTTCCTCTTCATCTACCCAATCTTTATAAATTTCATTTGTTGAAACACCATAACTAAATGGTACTTCGCGCAGATTTTGATTTGAGTTTGCCACTAATTGACCAAGCTGTGATTGACAGAATTCAAAAATTTCCAAGCTATTTACAGCTTTCCCTTGCTCTTGGGTAATTAATTCTTTTAAAACCATACTATTTATCTGATTAATGATGTCTTCATGAGATGAAACAAATTGATAATCTAGATTTTGCATAACAGCATGGGTAGCAGTTCCTTTTTCAGCTGAATTCATTTTTTGTTCTGACATAAATTTTGGTCTTTCAAGTGGAAAATCTTTCGTTTTAGCCGCTGTAAAACGTTGACTATATGGATCTTCTTCTTGCATTTTCCTTTTTAATTCTGTAACAGATTGTTTTGGTCGATATAGCGTTGATTGTCTATGATGATATTGCCAGTTTAATTGATTCTCTAGTTTTTCATGAAGCTCATCATTGTTAATTTGAATCGGTTCCTTTGACTGAAAGGCTTGAAATACTTCGACTTTATTATTTTCTAATTCCTCAGTTTCCAATGGTTGAATTGTAGAAGCATCTACAATTGAATAATTCCAGCGACATGGATAAAACTGAATTTCATTTTCTGTATGCCACAAATCATCTTCGAGTCTAATTGCATTACTAGAATCGTGCCGAATGATCGAATGACCAATCCAATCAAGATAACTTTTAGCACCACTAATAACGTTTAATGGCAGTAGCCATTCTTTATGGTTTTCAACTTCCTTCCAACTTTCAATCATTTTTTGTCCATCATTTACTTTACCCACTAAAATAAGCTTTTCTCTTGCACGAGTTAATGCAACATAAAGAATTCTTAACTCCTCGGAAATTAACTCTTCATGTTCCTTGCGCTTGATTGTTTCCTTCAAAAGAGTTGAATTAGTCGTACGATACGCAGGATGTACAAAATTCATCCCTAAACCTAATTCTTTTTGTAAAATGAATTTCGCCCTTAAATCCTGCATATTAAATTGCTTAGATGTATTCACGACAAACACAACTGGAAACTCTAATCCCTTACTTTTATGGATTGTCATCATTTGAACGACATTTTCTTGATCACTTAAAATACGAACCTCATCTAGCTTTTCATCTCTTTCTTGCATCCGATCTAAAAATCTTAAAAACTGAAATAGACTTTTATAATTTGATTCTTCTAATGTTTTAGCACGATCAAATATCGTAATTAAATTTGCTTGCCTTTGTTTACCTCCTGGTAAGCCTCCGACAAAGTCAAAGTATGTAGATTCCTTTAATATCTTCCAAATAAAGATTGAAAGTGTCTCCCTTTTAACGAGTCGTTTCCATTCCTTTATTTGTGCAAAGAAATTTACTAATTTAATTGAAAGCTGTTTATGGCGGTTTTCATAATTATTTAGATAATCTTGACATGCATCGTAAAAGGATCCATTTTTATGATTAAGTCTAATCATCGTTAATTCCGGTTCCGAAAGTCCTACAATTGGAGAACGTAGGACAGATGCAAGTGGAATATCTTGAATCGTATTATCGATTAGCTTTAATAAATTTAAAAAGACGGCTACTTCAATCGTTTGAAATAAGTCCTTTGATTTCTCAGCATAAAGCGGTATACCCAACGCTTTGCATTCTTCTATATACAAATCTGCATTCGATAATGAACGGCCTAAAATAGCAATATCATTATATTTTACTGGTCTCATTTCTCCAGTCTTTTCCGTTACTAAATATTCACTTTCAACTAAATACTTTATTCTTCTTGCTACGTACCTTGCCTCAATTTGTTCAAGCTTTTCTTCAACAAGATCATCATCTTCTTGTTCACTATACTCAGGCACATTTTCTTCTTCATCCGAATTCGTTAATAAGATTAATTCAGCAGCCGAGTCTGAGTATTCAGGATAGCTCGCACCTAGCTTTAACATCGCATCTTCATCATACTCAATTCCACCAATTTCTCTTCCCATGATTTGTTGAAAAATAAAATTGGTAGCATCTAATACTTCCGCTCTACTTCTAAAGTTTTTAGAAAGATCGATTCTTAAACCAGTTCTTTCATTTTTTTCTTTTTCATATAAATTGTATTTATTTATAAACAACTGTGGTTCGGCTAATCGAAAGCGATAGATTGATTGCTTAACATCTCCAACCATAAAAAGATTACCAGAAGCTCCCGTGCCTTTTGTAATTAATCTTAAAATCGATTCTTGTACATAGTTCGTATCTTGGTATTCATCTACCAACACTTCGTTAAACTTTTCTTGATAAACTCTTGCAACCGATGAAGGTACTAATAAATCTGTTTCGTCTTTTTCCTTTAAAATTTCAAGTGCATAGTGTTCTAAATCATTGAAATCTAAAATTCCATTTTCTAATTTTGCTTCTTTAAATAACACGATGAAACGATTAACAAGTTCAATTAACTTTTCAACTAGGGGTTTTAATTCACTTATTTGTCTTAATTGAACGTCAATACTTCGACAAAAATACTTATCTCTTATATCCTCAATCTTCTTTTTAACATCTTTTCGGAAATTCGCTACTAATTCCTTTTTCTGTTGATCTCCCTCTGTCTTTTTAATAGTGGGCAATCGGTTAAATACTATTTTTTGTAGACCAACATGTATTTCTTCCCATGATTTTTCTGAAGCATGGAATAAACATTCTAAATTACCGTACTCCTCTTTAAACACTTCAGCATACTTGATTGGGCCATCAGGACTTTCTATTATATCCAATGCTTGTTTATAAGTGTTTATACAAGCAAACAGATCATCTTGAATAAATTTCTTAAGCTCTTGAATAAAAGGAATCTCATCAACTGGTGTACCGACTACATTATATTGATGGATGAATGCATTTAAAAACTCACTTGGGTTTGGATTAGAAATTGCATGGCGATATAGCTTTAATATTAATTTTGGTAAATCATTATCATCTCGATCACTAGTATATCGATCTACTAAATCAAAGAAGACTAAATTAGATTCATCACTGTATTCTGATTCCATCAACTCTTCTAACACTTCATCCATCAGTAATTGAATCTCAATTTCTTCTGCAGTACGGAAGTTTGGATCTAATTCTACCATATAGTAATTTGATCGAATGACTTCCGTACAAAAAGAGTGAATAGTTGAGATTGAAGCTTTATTTAACAAAGAAGCTTGTTTCCTTAAATGATCAGATTCAGGATTATTTACAAGTTGTTTCTCTAATGCAATCCCGATTCTTTCTTTCATCTCCTGGGCACTTGCTTTTGTAAAAGTAACAACAAGTAATTCATCAACATTTATTGGATTTTCATCACGAATGATTTTTTGAATAATTCGTTCAACAAGAACAGCCGTCTTTCCAGAACCAGCAGCTGCTGCTACAAGAATATCTGACCCTTCGAAATCAATCGCTTTTTGTTGGTCGACTGTCCATGTTGTTTTACTTGCGTTATTTTCTTCTTTACTCATCTTTATTCACCACCTCGATCATTTTTTGTAATGCTTCGCTATCTTCTAAAGGAGGTAGAACCCGATATTCATTTCCTTTTACATTCGCATCAAATTGACATACTGATTGGTACGAGCAATAGGTACATGGTATTTTATCCTTTTGCTGATATGGATTTGCTTCTACAAAACCTTTGTATATTTGCTGACCAGCTTCAGTAAATTTTTGCTTTATATAATTGGTCATCATTGGATATTGTTCAGGATTTACCGTTTTTGAATATTTCGCCATGTACTCTCCGGTTTTTTTCAGCCTAATCGGCACAATTTTTGAAGAGCTTCCATCTTGAATTAAGGCTTCATCCATTAACGTATTACTTTCACGATCTTCTAAAAGTAATCCATTCATTTTAAACTTTTTAAAGATCTCATCCTGAATTTCATCGAGTTCGATATTATTTTTAACTTTAACTATCGGATTTTGAACATGGAAATAAAGAATACCAGCCGGGTCCGCGTGTTTTCCAAGTAATGTTGTTGAATTTGCTACAGCTATATCTAAATAGGTTAGTAACTGTAAAGCAAGTCCGTAATAAACATCTGATAATTTTAATTCCTTTTTCGTTGATTTATAATCCAAAATTCGTAAGTAATCGCCTTTTTCACTTGTTGCTTTATCAATTCGGTCAATTCGGCCATTTAATACCATTCTTCTCTTCCCATCAATCGGAAGTTCATAAGAATTTAACTGTTTACCCATACCAAATGGTACTTCTAAAGCAACAGGAACGAATTTACCTGCATGCTCTTGTTGACTTAAAATTGAGGATACTTTAGCAATAACATCCTTCATTTTTTTCTTTAAAAACATATATCGATTCGTACTTAACAAAATCTCGCGTTGAAACTTTGGAGAGATTTCATCTACTACTTTAGCTGCTAATTCATCACATTCTGAATTCGTTAAACTACTCCAGCTTTTCCCGGTCTGTAAAAGATTCTCTCCAATAATTGTTAAAGCACTGTGGAATAATTGACCCATATCAAATGACTCAAACTTATAAATTTCACGTTCTTGTAGCTTTAGACCATAACGTGCAAAATGAGCATATGCGCATTGATGAAAAAGCTCGATTCGTGATACCGATCCACTCAATTCTTCCCCATATAATTCTGTACTTAAATCTTCTCCAAGATCTTTCGCGACATTGTTATACATTACACTACTTATTACTTTATACAGTTTATCTTTTGAATCAGAATTTTCTCGTAAGACATTATAAAGCGTCCACCATAAATCCATATTCGTTTCAGTTTCCCTAGTCGACCAAACTTGAAGCTGAGAGACTAAATTCGTTAACGCTGTACCATAATTTGTATTAGATGTTAGCTGTTCTTCTACGGAACTAAATGTTAAGTCTCCACTTTCAAATTGTTGATGTATATTTGGAAAAATCGATTTTATCCTTTGAATGAGACTTGATGGGGCAAGACTTTTTCCATCATCACTTGCTAACGGGTAACTAATGATTAACTCATGGCTTGCTCGATTAATGCCAGTATAGATATTAAAATTTTCTACAAATAATTGGTGCTTACTTGTTGGTGCTACTTCTACACCAAATGATTGTAAAAACTCTCGTGCAGTATCGCCTAATAATCCGTCTTCACTTGCCTTCCTTGGAATAACACCTTCATTTACACCAATAATATAAGCACATTTTACATTTTGTAATCTTGAATGATCAAAATCAGCTATGTTTACTTGATCTAATGATGCAGGAACATTCGCAAATTGAAGTGATTGAAAACCAGTTTGAAGAATTTCAAAAAATGTTTTACGAGACAGTTTTTCTTCTCCAATTAATTCAACGCATTCATCTAAAAGTTGAATAAACCCTTTCCAAACTTGCTCATGATCTTTACTTTCAATTAAATTGGATCGATTTTCAGCATCATCCTTTAAACGTTGAAGCTTCCTTGAAATATCTAGCGATTCAACAAATTCATACAATGCTACACACATTTCTCTCGCATTTTTTGCTTGCTTTAGATTGCTTTGAAATGTAAGTATTGGCTTTACTAATAAATCTCTTTCGGAATTGATTAATGCCTCGAATTCTAACTCTTCAGTTGTTATCCCTCTATCAATACCTTCAGTTGAGCGATACTTTCGATACTTCCATGGCTCTTCAATCGTCCACCTTTTTCCTTGCTTACCGTACGCTATGCAATAATTCTCAAATAACTCGAGCTGTTCACGATTCTTATCACGATTACTTTCGAATGGATAAACTAATTCCGTTTTATACGCATTGAAAACTGATTCATATCTCCAATTTTTTTGAATGATATCGAAAGTAGCCTGTAAAAACGTAAATAATGGATGCGTTAACATAGAACGCTTTTCTTCAATGAAAATGGGTATTTCGTACGCATGAAAAATAGTCGAAATCAAATGCGAATATGAATCTCCATTTCTTAAGAAAATGGCTATATCACGATATCGGTATCCTAGATCACGTACCTTATTAATAATATCTTTGGCAATCCCATTTACTTCAGCTCGTCGATTAGATGCCGACATAATCTTAATTCCATCTGATTCAAACGAAGGCTTAACTGGTCTGTTATCAAAATTCGTTTCGAAATACTTCAAATCATTCGATTGATTTCTAAAGTTATGATGACAAATAACAGGTTGCTCTATTGTTTGCATTGTATTTAAAGCAATCTCTTTAATTTGTTGATATAGAAGCGCTGGTTTATAAAATAAATTTAATTCATGTGGTAAAAAATCATCATATGGCCGGTCGATTGTGAGAGAGAAATTTACCTCACTACAATATCTCATTAGCTCCTCAACTACATTTCGCTCTTGAGGTGCCAAGTCATAATATCCATCAATATAAATAATACTGTCTTTTATATAATCACTTTTAGGTAATTCTTGAATCAACAAATTTAAATAGTCTTCTGAATCAAGATACTTATCTTTCATATATGTATTAAAAGCATCAAACACTATTTGAATATCATTTATCTTTTGTTGAATAAAGATATGATCCTTTGATGAATCTTGCTCCATTTGTAAAATAACGGAAGATAATTCATCTGAAGAAACTTGAAAACCTTTAAACTCAGCAATAAGACCCGTTAGTTCCTTATAAAATCCTTGTCGATCAGCAACGTGATGAAAAACTTTCAATTCTTCTTTCTTTTCCTCAATAATCTTTCGAAGAATCATAGAAATTCCAATCTCACCAATATGAATCCGACTGATTCCACCTGTTTCTTGTAGAACCTTCCAAGCTAATCGAGTAAAACTAAAAACTTGGGAATTAATAATTGCTTTTTTTTCCTGCCTTTTAACTAATTCATATTCCATCTGAAAGGTCATTTGGTCAGGTACAATAAAAATGATATTTTTTGTTTCATTCTTTAATCGATCTGTAATCTCATTTAAAATGTGATGCGTTTTTCCACTTCCTGCACGTCCTAATATAAATTGAAACGACATAAATCCCCCTCCTTAATGTATTAGAATAATGGTTATTGTTTAGTAAAAAAGTGTTTAAATGTGTACCTAATAAGAAAAGCCCCCATAAGGAGCTTATTTGTTAAAATTCGTATTCAAACTTGAAAGTGGCCAATAAAGTAGATCGACCTTCCCTACAATTTTATCAATTTTTACAAATCCAAACAAACGACTGTCATAACTTTTTGGTCGATTGTCCCCTTCAACAAAAACATAGCCTGGTGGAACTTTCGTTTTACCTGTAACTTCGTTTAAATTAAAATCAGGTGTAAAAGCTGTTCCCTTTAAAGAACTTTTGTAATCATTTAAATATGGTTCATTCCATTTTTTATCGTTAACATAAAGCTGATCATTTTTATATTCAATTGAATCTCCAGGTAAACCAATGACACGTTTAACATAATCTTCTTGCTTATTTGCATGAAAAACAATTACGTCAAATCTGTTAATATCACTAATTTCATATCCAAATTTATTTATAACTAGTAAGTTTCCATCCTTTAAAGTTGGCATCATAGATTCTCCATCAACTACATATGTAGAAAATAAGAACGTTCTTACAATAAAAGCAATTGCGATCCCAATAATGATCGCTTTTCCCCAGTCAAATACTTCTTTTCTTAGCATAAAGTTGCTCTCTCCCTCCCTGAGTCATAATGCTTTATTGCTCATCAGATGATCGAGACGCACTCTTTTTCTCTGTTGTTTTTTCTTTGATGTCCATACGTTTCTCAATCACTTTTCCAACTATCCATAATACGAATATAAAAATTCCTATGTACAAAGCTTTAATCGGTTTCTGAAACACTGAAGTTAAATCTTTCCCTAAATAACTAATCATCGCGATCATTGTAAACTTTCCAAGTACCAATGCGATAAGAAATTGTGATATTTTAATACGTGACAAACCGGCTACTATATTTATTAAAAAAGATGGTGAAAACGGAAATGCAAACATAATAAAAATTGGACCAAATCCCCTTTTTTCAATCCACCCTATTGATGATTCTACTTTCTTATGTTTACTTACAAATGAAAAAAATCGTTTCTGACCAAATTTTCTAACAACATAGAATAGTAAAATGGAACCTAAGCAAGAACCAATCCATGAATATAAAAAACCTAATAAAGGACCAAATGCTGCTGCATTAGCAAATACAAAAATGACCAAAGGTAAAATTGGACAAATTGCTTCGATAAAAGGGATTGAAATTCCAACTAATGGACCATAATCTTTGTATTGTTGAATGAGATGTAAAAAATGTTCTTCTGTAAAAAAAGCCTTTAAGTCAAAAACGTTCATTTAAATATGAATCTCTCCTTAAGCCGTATTTCTAAATAGATATCCTTACTGTTAACATTATCACATATAACTATTTATTCAATAATAATAAATGATTCTAACTAGTATTTTTTGTAATAATTTGACTGATTATCTTATAAATATTTTTTTACTAATTTGTTCCTAATGATGCTTAATGTAATTCTAATAAACTATTTTTAAAATAAATAAAAAAACTACTTCACTGAATGGAAAAGTAGTTTTTTCATGCGTTGAAATAGAATTTTTCAATTAAATAAGTAACGTCATGTTGATTTCCAATTCAGGGTGCTCGCTTTCCGTGTTAAATTAAATTGTTGATTTTTGAAATAAAAAAGAGGCTGTCAAATTAGACAACCTTTAGGAACTCTTATCTAACTATCGCATCAGTTAGTTGCATTAGGTTACTTCATTGATCGTGCAATTTTTACCATTATTTCATCCGTTAAATTATCACTATCCATTGTAATGAACGTTCCATCTTGAGACCAAAAAAGTAAGCCACCCATAATAAATTTTCCATTTAGGTATGTACCACTATTTGCCCATTCTTTGAAATACCCTTTATGCCCATTAATATCAACTTGTTTAGTACCTTTCAAATGGAAATCATCATCGATTGATGAAATTCGCTTCCTCTGTCCTATACCCACCATTAACTCCGCACCATTTCTATCAAAATAATGTAGTCTAAAATTAGTAAAGTTTTCTGTAACTCCCCAAGGGTATGTTTTAGTTTCTATTGTCCAATCTCTTGGAATCCTTTTTGGAGTAAAAACTTTAAAATCCACTTTTTTCTTTATTTCTGAAACTGTCATACTGTTACGGTTATACTTGATTTCTTTAGCCATAATGTGTTGGACTACAAATAATAAGGAATAAGACAATGATTAATCGAATAAAAGATGCCAATTTACTACCTCAATTCTCATTTTATTTTTGATAGTAGTATCTCCGAATGTTCTCTTATAAATAAACGATAATTACATTTATTTCATAAAAAAAAGCCGCATTTGCGACCCGTGATCTTGTTGAACTAACACTTGCGTTAGTTCAATAACCTGCTCCTCTTTTTTCTTAAACAATTTTATAAAAGAAAATGAACACCGCAGTGATTCTTACAGCCCAATATACCGATAAATGATAATATTTAGCTTTCTTACTATTAATTTCTCCATTTAATGAAACTAATCTTTTAATAAACTTCTTTAAAATATGATAAAAACAAGTTAGAACCAATACGAAAATTAGTAGAAATAAAATTATATAAAACCAAGTATCAATCAAATTTTTAATACCTAATATACTTAATATTGCTAATATCACGAATCCTAAAAGATAATAAAACTCATTAAAAATTTTTTCGAAAAGTTCCATCTTCTTCATTTTGTAAACTCCTTAAATAGGGTTAACTCCATTTAAAACTACTCACTAGTAGCTTCCTCATATTTATTAATTACTAATAATTATACCTTGACAATTGTTCTTTGTAATTTGGGGGAATTGTGCTTTTTTCATAGAATTTTAAATGAGCCATATTGAACTAAACTGCCATTATGTTAAATAAAAAAAACTGCCGAAGCAGTCATTCATTGTTCAACTAACGCATGCTTTAGTTGTATAAGTCAATTTAATATTTCATAAATGTTGTGACGCTTCGCTTTGATACTACTCTACGAGTTGTAAGTTCATTCATCCAATTCCTTTCGTCAAATTGATATTCTCCCAATTCATCTTTATATGTAAGCTGTAATAGGTTGATCGTTCTTGCTTCATTCGGATTATTTATCGATTCTGGTAATAGTTCTTTACCATCACAGTATTCATACACCTCAACTATATCACCTAACTCCATAAATTCTTCTAAAAAGGATATAAAGGAGAGCTTTTCATATCCAAAAATCTCATAAACATATGGCAAAGTTAAAGGCAAATCAATACTGTATTCCTCACCTGAACTAATATTCAAAATGTGTCTTTCAAATACATATTTTAAATCTTCAATCCGCTTCATTGTTGCAATAATGATATGGCTTGACATACAACTCCCTCCCTTTATTTAAAATATTATTCCAGTAGCAAAGTTCCTATTCTTGTTTAACTAAACTGTCATTTAGTCCAATAAAAAATGACCGACGAATCGTCGATCATGTTGTTCAACTAATGCATGCGTTAGTAACATAAGAATTATTATTTAAATTGTAATTCATTTTTGAAACACCCCTTATTCATAGCACTACCGTGAGCTTCCTTTTCGGATATATTTTTTATTGTGGTGTCACACCATTTTTAAAATAATCCAGGTTTATATTTCTTCTTGTATAATAACAAATCATAATGCCATATTTCGTCCTAAAAAATATTTCGATATAATTTCTAATTTGGGTAATTTTGAGCCATTTTCATTTTTTTTGTTCTGAATCGTTAAAAAAATATTAAAAAAGAGTACTCAATAAAGAACACTCCTTCTGAAAAATAGACTTTAGTTTTGGCTCATTGGTGTAATGATATGAATTGTTTTCGTAATCTCAAATGATTGAGGATTTAAATCAATTCCATTTCCTTTTACTGCACCTGATAAAGTAATGCTGTAATCACCAGGAGTAAGGACTAAGTCAACGGGAGTCATAACTGCTTTTGATAATGCTGAACCGTCTGCCCCACCATTATCATTACCTTTGAAAGTATCACCAGAAAAAATACCATTTAAGATTCCAACTGCAGATCCTTCTTTAAGGTAACTAGCTGCTGTTCCGTAACTACCTGCATTTGCAAAATAGTTAAAATCTTGACCTTTTACAATTGTTGAATCTGTTGCAGTAGTAGAAATTACATTATTATTAGTAGCATTTGAAACAGTAATTGAAAGACCTGTTACACGGTTTGTTAATGCATCATCACCAATACTGAAAGAATATTTTCCATTTGGATTTTGCTTAGAAACTTGAACTGATTCACCAGCGATATCAGCTGTTACTTGAATATGTGCTGAAGAATCTCCTGTTGTTTTAGTAAGGTCCCATGCAGTGAAAGGTGCTACAGCTTCAGTTGTTGTTGGTGAAACATTATAAGTATAAGTAAAAATAAATGTTACAGTTTTAAAAATTGGATTACCTTTTTTATCTACACCTGTTTGGATACTTTTATCTACTTTAACATCTTGAGTGTAAGTTGTTCCAGTTAATGTATCGCCCTCAAGGAATGCATGTTGGTTGTTGTTATCTGCAATTACTTGAGTTAAAGGTTTTTCTAAAGGAGCTGGTGCAACCGGCGCATCTGGTCCAACAATTGAGCTGTCTCCACCTCTAACTTCAACTGTAGGTTTATTATTATCCCAAGCATTTGTAAAGTAACTTGCAGCAGTTGCTGTATTGTAGTGATAAAATTGGTTTTCTACAAGTGCAAAAGTACCTTCAGTATGTAAATCTGCCATAATTGATTGTGCAGTGCTTGTTCCATTTGTTGTTGCCGCCATTGCATTGTAAGATAAACCAAATAGTGTTGCACTTGCTAAAATCCCTGATAATAATTTCTTTTTCATTTTCATTTCCAACTCCCTTTATATGTAATTTTTTAAAGGTCGGTTACACTACTAGCTCCATATGATCCAAGTGTCCATATACAAACCATCCTTCTTAGCTCTTAGCTCCCTTCCTCCCTAATAGGACTGTAACCAGTTTATGCCAAAAGAACCGATTTGTAACTTGGGGAAATCTAGTATTTTTTAACTGTATATTCACACCGTTTTAACCACCCTTTTCTTCGTTAAATTATTTTTATATAATAAAATATTCCTGTTTTTCAACAAACTTCTTTGAATTTTAACATATGAACGAAATTGAAGTGATTCCTGAAGAACAATATGGGAATACATTTTTCCAAAAAGTTCTATCTCTTTTATTCATTAGTAAAATTTTTCAAAAGAAACTCTCAGAAGCTCTATCATTTATAATTTAAATAGTTTTATAAAAGATAGAACTAACTAATTTCTTATGCAACTAATCTGCCATTTTGTTGAATAAAAAAGACCGCCGAAGCAGCCAATCGTAAGTAACTAAAGCATGCGTCAGTTCAATATATAATTTGTTTTAGTAATCTAGATTATTAATCACCAATAGGGCGATTGAAATAAGTGCTATTAATATCCAAATAACTCTGGTTAACTTTTTATTTTGTCGGACACCTTTCTTATCTATTATAAAATAACCACACAGTAACAAACCAAATAAAATATTAATTACCCAACGCACTACAATTCCACCATTTTTATAATTCCTTAATTAATTATACACTTCATTCGACTTAGATAATTTGGGGGAATTTAACCTTTTTGTTCAAAGAATTTTGGTTCACCCTTATTGAACTAAACTGCCATTTACTTCAATAAAAAAAATCGACTAAACAGCCGATCTTGTTGATAATAGAATCAATTTTCCACTTTAAAATATTTTGAGACTTCGAAAAATACACTTAAACCTATAATGAAAAATAATAATCCAAACCAGAAGGTGAAGTTTGTAATATTCCATAAATATGAAGGTGTTAAATTTTTAATAGCAGTCATTAATACCGTTACCATTACCATTAAAAGATAAGGAAATAAGTATCTTTTCGAACCCACCTAATACCATCATAATAACTCCCATAAATACAAATATTATCCCAAAGTTTTTCATTTAGTTAATCTCCTATTTTATAATATGTTTAATGAAAGTTTCTATATTCTTATTAAACTATCCTGCTATTTTATTGAATAAAGAAATCAAAAATCTTTTAAAACAGACCCTCAAAAAAACACTCGTTCAAGGTTCATTTATATTAATTTTTAATGTTCATAAACGAACCAATTAAAGAGCCTATTCCTCCAAAAAGTAGTGTTGATGAACCTTTAAAGATGACGTTCAATAAATGCGATATTATCTTGAAGAAACCACTCTTTTAATGTTTGATTTTTAAACACAAAAAAGAAGCCGATAATCAGCTTCTTAACTTTTCATTGAACTAAAGCACTGGTTAGTTTAATAAGAGTTATTTATGTAGTTGTGATATATAAAAGGATTGTGATGCAACTAAAATTATCATAACCGATAAGACAAAGAAGGTAATTGACCAGCTTTTCTTTTTTAAAATATATTGCTCTATCCCCGATAAAAACATATATAACGCAAGGGTAATTCCTATTAGCCCAGAATAGAAAAAATTAGAGGCGGGAGATGATTTTAAAGAAAAAATAAAAAATAACGTGACTGGAATTCCCAATATCATTTGAGTAATTACGATCGGCTTTATCCTGTTCTTAAAAAAACGGTCGCTAAACGTCATAAAACATAAGCCCTCCTTTCTGTAAAAAAATGCGTTTATTTCTATAAAGTCGATCATGTTATTCAACTAATGCATACTTAAAGAACGCAATAAATTATGTTGGTACTCTTAATTACTATTTAAATTGTAGACTGTCTAAAATATTAAATGTACTACTTAGTTTTTAAAGAATATATATGCTCATCAACGAAACCTTTAACAACCCTTCCAGTATTCTGAAATCCTACTGATTCATATAGTTTTTTTGCAGTCTCATTTTCTGGATGGAAGCTTAGTAGTATCTCTTCACATTTAAAATGGTTTACTATTTCTTGTATTACTAAGTTTAATCCTTCTTTTCCATACCCTTTACCTTGGTGGTTAAAATCTATCATAAATCTACAAATTTCATATCCTTGAAGTTCTTCTGAATAACCATACATAGTAAATCCGATTAGGGTTTCATTATAATAGATAGCTTTTGTGACCCAGTTTCCTTCTATACTAGACTGTGCTAGAGAAAAACAATTAGAAGCAATATTTTTTTCGAAAATTTTATTCGCTTGATCATTAGCACTTCTAAGCATAACGATGTTAAACCAGTTTTGAATAGTGACTTCTTTTAATACGATCAAGTTGAATACCTCCCTTACATAATTAAATTTTACCAAAATTCCAATAATTTTGAGTAAATTAATTATATAGATTAAAAAGTTACAGCATTTTAGGAGATAAGTAAATAAGTGTCATAGATGGACTTGATCAAATAATTCACATAAAAAAACTACTTTACTAAATGTTAAGTAGTCAAAATTTTAATCTTTCACTTTTATTTTTCGTGTACTGACATTCCTTTTATATATGAGGTAATTTCGTTGTCAGGGATTAATTTGTAAGATTTTTGTTGGGTATTCTCAGGGTTGAGCCGATCTTCATAAATCGCCCTTAAATGTGCAGTTCGGTATAATTGGTTTTCAAATGAGCCACGAGATATTTCTAATGGAAGTTCAACACCATTGAAAAATTCAACAACTGATCGATTGTATTTACCGCCTCTGAAATTAGAAACATGATTGTAGGAGATCCAAGAACATTCTACTTTTAAAGAAGATGAAGTGGGGAAAAAGAAAATTTGATTCATTGAGCTGATCGCTATTGGTGGTTTGTGAGTGATGGAAATCATTTGTTTCGTTCCTTCACGCCTACCCCGGTAACTACTTCCGAAGTAAGCACAGCTCCTTTCTATAATTTCAATCGGTTTCATTAAAACATAAAAATTATCATCTGTTTCGAATACCTTTGAAATTACAACTAAATCGACCGTAAATTCTGGAATGATTGCCATTGTTGACTTATTAATCTCGTACTCATTTAATACTTTAACTTGTCCTTTCACATGATTCATCCTTACAACTCCTTCTGTTATTAGTATTGAACTGTTAAATTTTGTGGGCTACAAGATAGTCTCTTAAATAATTTGATAGCCAACAATAAAGTTTAACAAGATCAGACAAAGAATTTTTTAACATGAAGTATAGTAGCAACTTTGATGTTAGAGAAATAATATCACAATTCTTTATTTGTAAAATCATTTTTTGAATACTTTAACAAAAGTGTCATTGTTTACTAAATTTTAGGATAAAAGCCAATAGAAAAACCACCTTTCTCACATTCGAAAAAAGTGGTTTTTTTACTAATTAATTAGATGAAAATTGTTGTTCCTCAGTAGAGCCTTTAAGAGCTGTTGTTGAAGAAGTTCCTCCAGTAATAATTTGAGCTACTTGATCAAAATATCCTGTTCCAACTTCGCGTTGGTGTCTTGTTGCAGTATAGCCATATTGTTCACTTGCAAATTCAGCTTGTTGAAGTTCTGAATATGCTCCCATTCCACGATCTTTGTAGTTTCTAGCTAATTCAAACATGCCAAAGTTTAACGCATGGAAACCAGCAAGGGTAACGAATTGGAATTTATAACCCATTGCTGCAATTTGTTGTTGGAAAGTCTCGATTGTTTCGTCATCTAGTTTCTTTTTCCAGTTAAAAGAAGGTGAGCAGTTATAAGCTAGTAATTTACCTGGGAATTTGGCATGAATAGCATCTGCAAAACGTTTTGCATCCTCTAGATTTGGCTCTGACGTTTCACACCAAACTAAGTCTGCATACGGTGCATAAGCAAGACCACGAGCAATTGCTTGATCTAACCCCGCTTTCGTACGATAAAAACCTTCAGGTGTTCTTTCACCTGTAATAAATTGTTTATCGACAGGATCAATATCACTTGTAATTAAATCTGCTGCATCTGCATCAGTTCGTGCAACAATAAGGGTAGGTACTGCCATTACATCCGCTGCTAAACGAGCAGAGATTAAGTTACGCACCGCCGTTTGTGTTGGTAATAATACTTTCCCACCTAAATGGCCACATTTTTTCTCCGAAGACAATTGATCTTCAAAATGCACACCTGCCGCTCCTGCTTCAATCATACTTTTCATTAGTTCAAATACATTTAATTGTCCACCGAAACCAGCCTCTGCATCTGCCATAATCGGTGCGAAGTAGTCGATTTCTTCTCCACCTTCAACATATTGAATTTGATCTGCACGTTGGAAAGCCTGATTAATTCGTTTTACAACTGCTGGTACAGAGTTTGCCGGATATAAGCTCTGATCTGGGTACATTTGACCAGAAAGATTCGCATCAGCAGCTACTTGCCATCCACTTAAATAAATAGCCTTCAAACCTGCTTTTACTTGTTGAATTGCTTGATTTCCAGTTAATGCTCCTAGTGCATTAACATAGCTTTCTTCATTTAAAAGCTTCCATAATTTTTCCGCGCCTTTTTTTGCCAATGTTTGTTCAATATCGATTGATCCTCTTAATTTAATTACATCTTCAGCAGTGTATGTTCTTGTAATGCCATTCCATCTAGAATCCAGCTCCCAGCTTTCTTGTAATTCAGCAATACGCTTTTCACGATTTTTCGTCATATTCAATTCCTCCTAATTTTATAAAAAGTTATATCCTTTTAAAGTCAGAAAGTCAGCAAATTCATCGTTGCTAATTAACTCATCAAATAATCCAATTGCTTCATTAAATCGTTTTGCTTCAAATTGTTCTTTCCCAATTTCTAGTTGAAGCTTCATCATTTCTTCATTTTTTAAAGAATCCACTAATTGTAAAGTAATGTTTGTACCATCCTCTAAAACACCTTTTTCATGACGCACCCATTGCCAAATTTGCGCACGCGAAATTTCAGCAGTCGCAGCATCCTCCATTAAGTTGTAAAGCGGCACCGCACCTCGACCACTTATCCATGCTTCAATATATTGAATCGCAACTGTTATATTTGTTCTGAGACCTTGTTCCGTAATAACACCACTAGGAATCTCTAAAAGATCCGCCTCAGTTACATTAACATCCTCACGTTTTCTATGAATCTGGTTTGGTGTAGGCATAAATCGATTAAACTGTTCAAGAGCTACAGCTACTAAACCAGGATGAGCTACCCAAGTTCCATCGTGTCCATCCTTCGCTTCACGCTCTTTATCTTTTCTTACCTTTTCAAACGCAACTTCATTTCGCTCTTTATCATCTTTAATTGGAATTTGAGCTGCCATTCCTCCAATTGCTGGAGCATTTCTACGATGACAAGTTTGAATAACTTTTTGAGAATATGAACGCATAAAAGGTACTTCCATTGTCACAACAGATCGATCAGGTAAAATAATTGATTTGTCGTATCGCATCATTTTTATAAAACTAAAAATATAATCCCATCTGCCGCAATTAAATCCAGCTGAATGATCCTTTAATTCATAAAGTATCTCATCCATTTCAAATGAAGCAGCAATTGTTTCGATTAATACAGTTGCTTTAATCGTTCCAACAGGTATATTCAATTCATTTTGAGCAAATAAAAAAACATCATTCCATAATCTTGCTTCCAAATAGCTTTCCATTTTTGGTAAATAAAAATAAGGTCCAGTGCCATTTTTTATTGCTTGTTTCGCATTATGAAAGAAATAAAGTCCAAAATCTACTAAGCTACCAGACATATTTTCACCATTTACAGTGATATGTTTTTCTTCTAAATGCCAGCCTCTTGGTCGAACTAATAGTACAGCTGGCTTCTCTTTTAACTTATATGTTTTTCCATTTGAATGAAGTGAAATTGTTCGATTCACAGCATCTCTTAAATTAACCTGACCAGAAATTATATTTTCCCAAGTTGGAGAAGTAGCATCTTCAAAATCAGCCATGAACACAAACGCATCAGAATTCAATGCATTGATAATCATTTTTCGATCAACTGGTCCTGTTATCTCTACTCTTCGATCTTGTAAATCCTCTGGAATAGGTGCAATTGTCCATTCACTTTCACGAATGTGTTTTGTTTCCTCTAAAAATTGGAGCTTTCCCCCATTTTGTAAAAAACACATTCTTTCTTTTCTGTTTAATAACAGCTGTTGTCTACGTTGATCAAATTTCAGATGTAATTGCTCTAAAAAACTTAATGCTTCAGTCGTAAGAATGTCAGTTGAACCCTCTACATGATTACCTAGAACTTTGATTTTTGAAAGCTCAGTTGTCATATGATCCCTCCATTCAGTTATATAACAGATATTGATTACTTATGTTATTATATAACAGTATATTCGGATTTGATATTAAATTCTGAAAATATTTCTAAAAGAATTTTCGACAGCTTAACTTTTTTAATAAGATCACCTCAGTAAAAGTTTTAGAGTAAAAAGTTGTTTTTTACTAAAGGTTTCTAATTCTTCAAATAAGATTTTTCATACATAATACAAAAAAAGCTTGTAGATATTGGTACATAACCAATCATTCTACAAGCTAAACATTCAATAATTAACTCTATTTATTGTTGATTCTTTTTTCAGCTGCCTCTAAATACCTCATTCTTTCCAACATTGTTGGATGATCATATCTAAACAATTTCACTAAAAATGGTGGATTTACTTGAGACAAACTGTTTTTGGATAACTTTTGAAACGCTATAATCCCCGATTCCGGATCATGTGTTAGCTTAACTGCATATAAATCTGCTCTTTTCTCGGCACTTCTTGAAAATGCATTTGATATCGGATCAGAAATAAAGCCTACAATTCCACTTATGATCAAAAATATGGTTAGGATGACGGCCATTTTATCGGTTGAATGACTGCTCCTACTCTTTGATAGTACATACTTCAATAATAAATGAATGATAAACAGACCGACTAAGCTACCTGCTAGCATACCAAACATTGATTTATAGATGTCTTTGTGGACGTAATGTGACATTTCATGAGCCATGATGAACATAATTTCATCTTCAGTAAGCCCTTTAAGCGTTGTATCCCATAATACAATCCTAGCGTTTTTACCTATACCAGTAACATATGCATTATATGTAGTTGTCTTAGTGGACATATTTACTTCATATACCCGATGTGCAGGAATATTAGCTTCTTTAGCAAGGGTAATAATTTTCTTTTCTAAATTTTTATCTTTTAATGGGTAGAAATCATTATATAAGGGATCAATTACTACAGGCTGAATAAATGTTAAGAAAATCGTAAAAGGAATACTTAATAGCCATGCAGTGAGCCACCATTTCTTTGGCTGTTTTTTGATTAACAAATACACAACATACATCACAAAAAACATCATTGCAAAATTTATCCAAAAACCAATCATTTCATCCTTCATCCAGGCATTAAATGATTGAACAGACAAACCGTATTTCGTCGATAATTTAAATCGATAGAAATCAATTGGAAATGAAACGATATATGTAGCGACCGATACAAAGAAGAAATATAAAAAGACTTGTATAAACTTAAATCTAGTCAACTTAGATAATGAGTCACCTAATCTTTCAATTGATCCACTTAATAATAAAAGTGATAATACAATCCAATCAATCGGCAAGGTAATAAAGTAAAGAACATTTTTTAAAGTGCTATAACTAGAACTTAAATTAGCTTCCTTATGATTCATGAATGTATGTGGATCTACAAATGTTCCTTTATATTTTGAAGGTAGGTCAGAAGTCGTAAAAACATAAAAGTATAACAGGACTAAAATGATATAAACGAGATAGCCTAGACAGATGTATTTGGTTAATTTAGATTTAGTTGCTTTTTTCATAAAATCTCCCCCCATTCTATATTATCAACTTTGTCCAATTTTTTAGAACTTCAACCTGTTATATTTTTTAAATACTGTAGATGAAGTAGAAATGAAATTACTACTAAATATAGATATAAAAAATAAAACCACGACTAGTATATCGTAGTTTAGAATAAACATTTCTCACTTAGGATTTAAATGTTTTTCTCTTATTTTCTCATACACATGGAGCTTGATAAAATCTAATACTTTTTGCAAGCACTTAAATTCTTCATCTTTTTTTCGAGCTTTTGCTAGTTTATCGAATCGATCTTGTCCGATATGTAAGTGGAAAGGATCAAACTCTTTTACATCCTCTGGTGCTTCATCGTGATGGTAATGGTTGTGAAATTTCATAATCGCACCAGCACTGCTTTCCCAATCATAGAAATAAGCTACAATTTTATCTGTTTTTTTATCTATGTATTCAATACATTTTAAATCAGGAATGTCTGATTCGAACATAAATTTTATCCTTTTAGCCTGACAATACACATTAGGACCAAAGTGTTTGGGGATATCAGTACTCGGGATATTTTGAATTTCTCGAATTATATCTTTATAATATAATTCAATTAAATTAAATTTTGTTCTTTCATTCTCAATTGTTTTCTTCATTTTTTGCTCTGTTTAAGAAGAAAGACCACATTGATTTATCTGTATCCTCTTCTGGTGTTAATTCGTCCCATTTTTTATTTCCAAATACTTCTTCAAACGTACCTTTGTACTTATTTATAAAGTGCTCATTATACAGTCTAATTTGTTCTTCTTCTGTCCCAACTGAGAACTCGCATTCAAGCATTTCTCTTTCTTTTTGATCCTTATAATATGCTTCAGCAATATCTTTTAACTTTAAACGAACTCCAGTTGGAGCATCGAATAAAGTGTTTGGATGAAATCGTAGTTTTGCATTGGTATTAGAACGCTCAACACTAATAACTCGTCTATCCTCATTTTCAATAAGAAATTTCCCTTCCTTTACCCAATTATTAATTGTTGTTATGCTTACATACAAAAATTTTGCTAACTGGCCAGTTGAATATCCTTGCATTTCTTTTGGTAATCTTTTTGCAACTTTAGGCTTTACTGCAAATTTTCTTTGAGGGTTCTCAACAGAATCGAAAGCTAGAAGCAATAACTCAGAGAGCATTTTTTTATTTTCTATTGATACTGCTGAATTATAACGTTGGTTTGATGAAGATCGATTTAACTCGACAATATTGTTCATCATTTTAAAAAATGCTATTCGAAAATCTTTATTTGAAAAACATTTCGAAGCCCATTCCTTAAAATCCATATCTTGTAATTCTAAAGCAGACTCTTGAAAAACTTTTTTATCTTCTTTAGTTAATGGCATTTTCATCACCTCTTGCCTCCATTCTATCAATAACTGCAATTAACTGCAATTAACAAAAACTAACTAAAAACTTATTAACTATTCTTATTTTATAAATAAGAATATATACCTCTAAATAATTGAGTACAAATTTCTTTCTAATACGACTTATTAAACTAAATTAACAATTATATGTGAAGGTTATATTGCAAAAAAAATCAAGCTGCAACCCCAGAGTTTTACTTCTTTTAAATAAAAAAGTACAACCCTATTCGGGTTGTACCTCAATTCCCTCAATTTATTGTCTAACTGAATCTTTCAACGCTCTTCTAAGTATTTTACCAGTTGCATTTTTTGGTAGCTCTGGAATGAACTCTATTGATCTTGGTACTTTATATTTGGCTAAGTGTGCTTTGCAATATTCTGTCAAAGACTCCACACTTAATGAAGGATTTTTTAAAACAACATAGGCTTTTACACTTTCACCAAAATTATCGTCTGGTAATCCAATCACCGCACATTCAACAACATCTGGATGATTATAAATTACCTCTTCAACTTCACGAGGGTATACATTATAGCCGCCAACAAGAATCAATTCTTTTTTGCGATCGACTATATAGAAATAACCATCTTCGTCTATTCTTGCTAGGTCACCAGTATATAACCAGCCATCTCGTATCGTCATTGCTGTTTCTTCTGGCATATTATAATAACCTTTCATTATATTTGGTCCGCGGACGATTAATTCACCTACTTCACCAACTGCTACTTCTTCACCAAGAGCATTTACAACTTTATTTTCTACATTGCTAATATTTGTCCCAATTGAACCTGCTTTTCTCGGACGGTCTAATGGATTAAACGTCGTAACAGGTGACGCTTCTGACAATCCATAGCCTTCTGAAATAATAACATTAAATTTCCTCTCAAAATTCTCTAAAAGTGCAACAGGCAATGAAGAACCACCCGAAATGCATAGTCGAATTGACTCAAAGTCTTCTGTTTTTCCTTCAGGGAATTGATATAAGAAATTATACATTGTCGGCACACCTGCAAATACAGTTGCTTTGTATGTACGAATAATATCAAATATTTCTTTTGGGCTAAATTTAGGCACTAAAATAACAGTAGCTCCATACATTAAAGGCGCGTTTAAAGCTACAGTTAAACAAAACACATGGAAAGCAGGTAAAGTTGCAATGACCTTTTCTGTATTTGAAAAGCTTAAGAAGTGTCCAGCATCCATGGCATTTGAATATAAGTTTTTATGCGTTAACATAGCTCCTTTTGGTTTTCCTGTTGTACCAGAAGTATATAAAATGACTGCTAAATCGTCATCATGTAATTCAGGTCCTTTGAAATCTAGATCTCCAAGTCCAACTACATTTGTAAACGATTTCAATTTATTGTTCTCAAATTCATAAGGATTTTCTTGTTTTGTTTCACAAATAATGAAGTAATCGATTTTAGGAAGAATCGGTGAAGCTTTTTCTACTAGTGGAAGAAATAAGTCTAAGGTGATAACTGCTTTTGCGTCGCCGTTTGTTAATATGTATACTAATTCATCTGGTGCATATAGAGGATTAACCGGTATTACAGCCGCTCCAACCTTCAACGCACCATATAGTGCTATAATAAAATGAGGAGAATTACCAACAACTAGAGCTACTTTATCTCCCTTTTCTATTCCTAATTTTGAGAGGCCACTCGCAAATTTCGTAATATAAGTCTCTAGTGTTGAGTATGAAAATATCTGCCCTTCAAAGATAATAGCAGAATGTTCAGGATGCCTCAAAGCTGATTGTGACAGTGTTTCAACTAAATTCAAGAAAAACTACCCCCTTTAAATATAAAAATTTAAAATATTCTAAATATATTATATTGCTAGAAAACAATTCTGACAAGTGAGAAAACTAGCACTTTTTAGACTTCTAATTTTTTAACAAACAAAAAAAGAGTAGTTTCCTACTCTTTTTTTAAAATAATAAACTCATAAATTCTTCTTTCGTTACATTACCAAAATAATGGGTAAAATTAACTTCATTTAGCTTATTTTCAATCACTTGTTGATCAAATTTACTACCAATCAGAAGCTGTTCTATATCAGATACATCTCCTACCCCAAAGAAGTCACCATAAATTTTAACATTCTCAATGATTCCTTTGTTTACATCTAAACGAAGATCAATCGAACCAGCCGCAAATCTTTTACTTTGTTGGATATTGCATTTAGGAGATTTTCCAAAATTCCAATCCCAATTTCGGTATCTACTTTCTGCAAGTTCTTTAATATTTTTTATATCTTCATCTGTCCATTCGTATCGCTCTATTTTCCCATGTTCTTTAAAAATAGATTGTAAAATTAAATCTTTAAATTCTAATATTGTTAAATCGTCTTTTAAAAATTCCTTAATGTTCGCAACTCTACTTCGGACTGATTTAATTCCTTTAGATTGGATTTTTTCTAGCTTTACATTTAATGCATTTACAACTTCATCTATATCACTATCAAACAACAATGTACCATGGCTAAACATTCTACCTCTAGTAGAAAATTGTGCATTACCTGAGATTTTTCTACCTTCTGCTAATATATCATTTCTTCCACTAAGTTCAGCATTCACACCGATTTCCTTCAATGCCTCGATTACGGGCTCAGTAAACTTTCTAAAATTATGAAAGCTGTCACCATCATCTTTTGTAATAAAACTAAAGTTAAGATTCCCTAAATCATGATATACCGCTCCACCACCAGATAATCTTCGAACTACATGGATATTATGATCATTTACATATGAAGCATTAATCTCCTCGGCAGTATTTTGATTTTTACCAATAATGATTGATGGCTCATTAATATAAAATAAAAAGTATGTATTTTCAGGATCTAGATTTTTTAGCGCATATTCTTCCATCGCTAAATTTAATGTTGGATCCGTTATTCCCCTATTATCTAAAAATAGCATATGTATCCTCCTATAATTTTGATTTCCATTCAAAACCTGTATAAGCTAAATGAACAAGTCCATTATAATACTTTTGGGCTTCACTTATTAAATCTTTTGTATTTCCGCTATGAGGAAGATGTGATAATAATAATTCTTTTACATTCGCCTCATTTGCAATTGTTGCAGCATCTTTGCTGCTCATATGCCCTACTTTGGCACCATCTTGATGTTCATACATATTACAATCACTTATAAGCAAATCCGCGTTGGAAGAAAACGGTATGAAGTCTTCCGTATAGCTTGAATCAGCTGTATAGACTACTGAGTGAGTTGCTGTTTCAATTCGCATGGCAAAACAATCTACAGGATGAACTGTCTTAATAAATCGAATAGTAAATGGACCTAAGTCTAGAGCTTCATTTGGATTATATTCATATCCTTTTGTTGCTTCTTTATATGTTAACGAATTAAATTTTACATTATCAAAGTTATGTCCGTATATAGGTAAAGCAAACTTATCCTTTCCAGCGTTTACAAGTTTGAAGTATTGTAGTACTCCTATATCTGCAATATGATCATGATGATAATGTGACAGGATTACAGCATTTAAGCTTTTAGGATCTATGTAATTTTGTAATGTAGCTAATGCACCCGAACCACAATCAACCAATAGATTAAAATTTTTGGATTTAAATAAATAACATGAAGTTGCTTCACCTTTACCTGGATAGCCGCCCCAATAACCAATAACGGTTACTTTCATAAAACAAACACACTCCTTTAGATTTATTATTTCTATGAAAATTTAAATTTATAAGCTTGTCCTTACTGTTTTAAAAAAATAGGCGTTTAGATTATTTTTTTAAAATTGTACTAATACAGATTGACACAAAATATGTTGTAGTAATACAATACTAATAAGTTAACTAAAGGAGAGGGTAACATGCTTGTAAAAATGTCCGAATTTTTAAAACTATTACCAAAGAAAATATGTAAACACTGTAATTCGACGATTGAAGAACAACATGATTGCTACAGTAACACTTGTTCAAATTGCTTAAAAGATAGTTTTTAATTGAAGTCTTTTAGGTTCAGCAATTTTCTTAATGAAATGATTAAACATATTATTAGTACAGAGGCATAATAAAAAGAGCAACCTAAAAGTATCGATCTACTTTTTTGGTTGCTCTATTCTTTACTAATTGTTTTAAAAGCCTTAATAGCTTCGAACAGCTTGTTTTTCATGTGCAAACAAGTATTCAATTGTATCTGAAACTGCTTTCTCACCTTGATCTATACAGTCTGGTAAGCCGGACCCATAAAATGAGCAACCAATTACCGATACACCAGGCATTTCTTTTTGTAAATATTGTTCCATGTTTTTCGTACGCTCTTTATGATTAATCGTATATTGAGGCATAGCATCTTTCCATCTTGAAACAATATAAAACTCAGGTTTTTCAGTTATATCCATCGTTTTTCTTAAATCTTCTAATACAATTTCAACAAGTTCTTCATCTGTTTTATCGACTATTTCCTTATTGTAAGGTCGTCCAACGTAACAACGTAATAGAACTTTACCTTTTGGACAAGCATGTGCCCATTTTTTATGAGTCCAAGTACACGCTGTTATATTATAGTCATTATTACGTGAAACAACAAAGCCTGTACCATTTATATCCTTCTTAATTGCATGCTCTGGAAATGCAAGTGCAACATTCGCAACCGACGTAGAAGGAACTTTTTTGAAAGGCTCAAATACAGGTTTATTATTAAATAGTTGTGGAATGAAACGATGAGGTACAGTAACGATAATGGAATCTGATTCTATCTTTTCATTATTGCTAAGTACAATCTCATATTTTTTTCCAATTTTATTTATATTAACTACTTGTACACCTTTTAAAACTTCCTCTTGGTCTAACTCTTCTTCAATTCGTTCAACAATTGTTTGAAGACCTGTACTTACAGTCTGGAAAATTCCTTTTCTCGGACCTTTTGATTTCTTCACAGGCATCTCTTTTTTCATTCCTAGAACAATACTTTGATGTTTTTGTTCAATTTGGAAGAATTGAGGGAACGTTGCCATTAAACTCATTTGATCAATGTCGCCTGAATAAATACCTGATAAAAGGGGTTCAATTAGATTCTCAACTACTTCATTACCTAGTCTTCTTCTAAAAAATTTACCTAATGACATATCCCCTTGGACATGTGTTTTTGGTAATACAAAATCTAAACCTGCACGAATTTTTCCTGCAGGTGAAAATAGACCAGAAAAAATAAAAGGCTTGATTTGTGTAGGAATCCCCATGTTTGAACCTTCTGGCATACCATGTAATTTATTATGGGCTAATACATATGATTTTCCAGAAGAGTTAAAAACGATTTGATCTTGGATCCCTAAGTTTTCAGCTAATCGATATGCACTCTTTTTCCTTGCCAAAAATGAATCAGGGCCACGCTCAATAACAAATCCATCTTTTCTAATTGTTTGGATTTTTCCTCCAAGCCTTGATGAACCTTCAATTAATTGAATATCAATTGGAAGATTATTTTTTAATTTTTCTTGTTTTAAATAGTAGGCAGATGTCAATCCAGTAATACCGCCACCAATAATGACAACCTTCTTATTCACTTCTTTACCTCCTATTTCAAAACCATATTATTGTTCGTTTAATTTTCTTAATACAACGGTACTAAGCCCACTTATAAATAATGGATCCGTATTAGGCATCGGTGGACGAACATATGCTTTTTGAATTTCATCCGTTACTAGTTTACATTCTATATCATTATCATATAGTACTTCTAAATGCTCACTTACAAATCCTAATGGTAAGTATACGTAAGTTTCAAAATCATAATTTTCATCCAACTCACGTGTTAAATCTTGTACATCAGGTCCAAGCCAAGGGTCTGGTGTATTACCAGCACTTTGCCATCCTAGAAAATAATGACGAATATCAGATTGCTGAACGACTAACTCGGCAGTTTCCTTAAGTTGCTCTGGGTATGGATCTCCATAGTTAAGAATTTTTTCAGGTAAACTATGCGCTGAAAAAATAAACGCCGTTTTGACACGTTGCTCTTCATTCATTGGTTCAAGAATTGCTTCTACTTCACGAACCCAATATTGAATAAATCGTTCTTCTTTATACCAATCATCTACATGGATAATTTTTGGCCCGTCTATTTTTTCTGAATGATTTGTAGCACGTTCGTTATATGACTTCACACTAAACGTAGAATAATGTGGTGCAAGTACGATACTAACTGCTTTTGTTATACCATCCTTTTTCATTTCATCTACTGCATCTTCAATGAATGGTTCAATATGCTTTAGTCCAATGTACATTTTGAATTCTACTTTGTCTTGGATCTTATTTAAATCTTCTTCTAATGCATTTGCTTGTTCAATTGTTATTTTTGCTAAAGGAGAGATTCCTCCAATTGCACGATATCGTTCTGTCAGTTCCTCTAGCGCCTCTGGTGAAGGCTTTCTACCTCTACGAATATCTGTATAATAACGCTCAATATCTGATTCTTTATATGGCGTGCCGTAAGCCATAACTAATAAACCGATTTTTTCTTTCATGTCATCACCATAGTCCTTTTATATTAAGCTTTAACCCTTGATGAATACTCATGTACAAAACTTGTTAATCGTTTAAGAGTATCAGGATTTACTTCAGGGAATACCCCATGACCTAAGTTGAAAATATGACCTGGATTTGCCATACCCTCATCTAATATTTCCTTCGCACGTTTCTCAATTACTTCCCATGGTGCTAATAAAAAGGCAGGATCTAAATTACCTTGAAGTGTTTTTGTAATCCCTAAAGAGCGAGCTTCAGTAATAGAAGTTCTCCAATCAAGCCCAATTACATCTACAGGTAGTTCATTCCATTCATGAATTAAATGGCTTGCTCCAATTCCGAACATAGTAGTTGGAATATGATCTGCTTTAAGTGCTGTAAAAATCTTTTCCATGCATGGTTTAATATAAATGCGATAATCATTTGCATTCAAAGCACCAACCCATGAATCAAATAATTGAATTGCACTTGCCCCTGCTTTAACTTGTGCTTTTACATATTTGATCGTCATGTCTGCTAAATGATCCATCAAAGCAAACCATGCTTCTGGCTCAGCGTACATAAATGATTTTGTTTTATTATAGCTTCTAGATGGTCTACCTTCGATCATATAGCTAGCAACTGTAAAAGGTGCACCTGCAAATCCAATTAATGGAACAGAAAGAACCTCTGTTGTTAATAATTTAATCGTCTCATAGATATAAGGTAGTTGCTCTTCTGGATGAATATCAGTTAACTTTTTTACATCTGCTAAAGAACGAATAGGATTGCTTATTACCGGTCCTACTCCTGATTGAATTTCTACGTCTACTCCAATTGCAGGAAGTGGAGACATAATATCTTTATATAAAATAGCTGCATCAACATTATATTGGTCCACTGGTAGCGCTGTTACGTAAGCGCATAATTCAGGTTGATGAGTAATTTCAAATAAAGAATATTTTTCTTTTATTTTTCGGTATTCTGGCTGAGAACGCCCTGCTTGTCTCATATACCAAACTGGTGTATGCGTTACTTCTTCTCCTCTAATCGCTTTAAGAAATGTATCGTTAAAATCTCTTTTCATCCTTCAAAGTCTCCCTTTCACTTTTCCAAACTCTACTATTAAATATACTGATTGAACCATTAATTGTATAGAAAACTCGAATTTTGACACATAATGTTCACTGATTTTACTATTTTTCTCAATTAATAGGTCTATTTTACTACCAGACTTTTCCCATTAAAAATTATATCAAAATATGTCTAAAATATCGAATTAATAATCTTTATTTATTAAGACTTTTTATAAAATTAAGGAGTTTTATAATTCTTTTTTTAATGTTCGGTTAATCGTTATCTCATCGTTCAATCTTCTTAATCTCTTTACTATTTTTTAAAGAGATACAGTTTTTACGAACATAGCTTTAATAGGAAATAAAAAACTCCCCTTCAAATCATTTGATAAGAAGGAGAGCCTTAAAATGTCTATTCCTTATTTCTTATGTTGGGTTTGACAAGTTTAGACCTCTCACCTTCTTCTTTTGTTTGAGGATTGTACGGTACTACATAATAAGAAGGGACATTAAATACATTTACAAAGGAATCTTTGTACTCATCTAAACCAGTAACAGTATCTATTAATTTCTCTTTTCCATTCTTCACTCGATAGATTCGATATTGTTGTCTGTGGTCAGTTGGTGCATTCCATTTAATGACGACAGTGAATAATCCAAATGGAGAGAATGATACTTTTGATTGAACATTAGAAATAGGCTCTAAATTTATCGGTGATTCTAAATCGTCTATATTTTTTGGCTTTTTAAATTTGGTAGAGGGTTCTCTTCCTGCTTCACTTAAAATCTTTTTAAATAAAATGGTTGGATATGTACTACCATTTCTTAGAAAATGGTTTGTATCTGTTTTATCATATCCCATCCAAATTGCGCCTACTACATCTGGTGTGTAGCCTACAAACCAAGCATCTTTGTTTCCATTTGTTTGGCCAGGTATATTTGTAGATCCGGTTTTACCAGCTAAATCACCAGTAAAACTTCCTCTACTAGCTGTCCCTTCATTTACAACACCTTTAAGCATCTTTGTCATATACCAAGAGGTTTGTGATGAAAACACTTTATATTCCTTAATCTTAGCTTCAGCAACTAATTCATTGTTCCGATCATAAATTGCATTAATAACAAAAGGTTCTAATGCATCTCCATCATGATCAAAGGCACTATATGCTTTTACTAGCTCTAATGGTGTTAAACCAATCTTAAGTCCTCCAAGCGCCATACTTAAACCTTGATCGGGAATATTCAAATCCATTTTTTTTAAATACTCTTTTGCATTATCAATCCCAATATCATTTAATAACCAGACTGCCGGCACATTTGCTGACTCTATTAATGCATTAAACATCGAAATCGTTTTCGTATAAACTCCATTATAATTCTTCGGTTTATAGTCTCCTAACGCACTCTGTTCATTTGGTAATAAAGAGTACGGATTATAGTTTCCCGTTTCAAGCGCTGGCGAGTAGACAAGTAATGGCTTCATTGTTGAACCAGGCTGTCTTTTCACGTTAATACGATTTAGACCTTGAAAATAGTAATTTCTACCCCCAATTGCTGCCTCTACTCCGCCTGTTTCGGAGTTTATTAATACGAAGGCTCCTTCAGCATTTTGATCAGTTCCCGGAAAATAGTTTCCATTTTTAAAATATTTATAGGCGGTTAATTGTGTTTTTTTATGGATAGGAACGACAACTTTGTATCCACCATTTAAAAGTTGGTCATAAGAAATGCCATATTTCTCTTTTGCTTCTTTTATAACCATATCAATATATGTAGCATATCCGTTTTCAAATTTTTGTTCGGTAATATGTAATACTGATGGTTTACTTTTGGCATTCTGATACTCAGTTTCAGTTATATAATGCGTATCTAGCATTTTATAAAGAACAAGATTCCTACGCTCTAAAGATCGCTCTGGTTGTGTAACTGGATCATAATGAGATGGAGCTTTTAATAAGGCTGCTAACGAAGCACTTTCCTCAATGGTCAAATGTTTAACATCTTTCCCGAAATAATATTTTGCAGCTCCGCCTATGCCATATACCCCGTGACCGAAATAAACCTGATTTAAATACATTTCTAGTATTTGATCTTTTGTATACTTTCTTTCTAGATTAATTGCTATTATTACTTCCTTTGTTTTTCTCATAAATGTTTTGTCGTTCGTCAAAAAAACATTTTTTGCAAGTTGTTGAGTAAGTGTACTCGCACCTTGTACTTTACTAAATGCTTTTATATCATTTACTATAGCCCGAAAGATTGATTGTGTATCAATTCCATGGTGCTTATAGAAACGTTCATCTTCAATTGAAACTACTGCTTGTTTAGTATAATCAGGTATATCACTAATTGAAACGATTTGATGGTTTTCATTATATAGCTTTGATACAAAATTCCCCTCTAAATCTACCATTTCCGATGATGAATGGACGACTAACTTATCTTCATCTATAACATAATTACCTAAGAAAACGATTAGTAAAAATCCAACAAAGCTAATTAACAGGACACCTAACAGTCCTATTGCTAAATATCCCCATTTTTTCAATTATTTCACCTTCATTTCTCTTACCATATAACAAATAGTATATCCATTTATTCCCATGAATAAGTCATTATTTCCTTTTTTTCGATGTATATTTCCTTGGAAATACATTTTTCGTCATTTCTTAATTGAAGATAATTTTGAAGGATATCAATTACATTTCTTGAATAGGTTATATAGATAGGTAAGTAGGAGGGTGAAATAATGTCAGATTTATTTTCTTTATTAGATTCATATTATCCGGAAATGGTATCTACTCGTAGATACCTACATGAAAATCCTGAGCTTTCATTTAAAGAATACGAGACAGCAAAATACATTCAAAACTTTTATCAACAATTAAATATTCCATTCAAATCAAATGTCGGTGGCAATGGTGTTGTTGCCACAATTAATGGTCGTAATCCTGGAAAAACAATCGCTTTACGAGCTGATTTTGACGCATTACCTATTCAAGATGAGAAAAATGTTCCTTACTCCTCAAAAGTGCCTGGTGTTATGCATGCATGTGGTCATGATGGTCACACTGCTACACTATTATATTTAGCAAAGGCACTTCATGAGCAAAAAGATTCATGGGACGGTAAGGTTGTCTTACTTCACCAACATGCAGAAGAATATGCTCCGGGTGGAGCAATTTCTATGATTGCTGATGGTTGTTTAGACGGTGTTGACGAGGTTTATGGAACCCATTTGTGGGCAATTGAAGAATTAGGAACAATTGGTTATCGAAAAGGACCAATCATGGCAGCTGCTGATCGTTTTTCAATCACAATCCAAGGTCAAGGCGGTCATGGTGCAGAACCCCATCGAACAAAAGACAGTATTGTAATCGCTAGTCAACTTGTTATGGCACTTCAACAAGTTGTTAGTCGGGAAACAAATCCAATTGACACTGTAGTGTTATCAATCGGAAGTTTCGAAGCAAAAAATGCTTTTAATGTAATCGCCGATCGAGCAACCTTAATAGGAACGGTTCGTACGTTCAAAAAGGAAACACAAGAAAATGTAAAAAAACAAATAGCTAGAATCATTAAAGGGATTTGTCTAGCAAATGATGTTACATACGAATATAAGTACGATGATGGATATCCTCCAGTAGTAAATCATGAAAAAGAAACTGATTTATTAGTTAAAGTAGCCGAATCAATTGATGAAGTTAGTCAATTAAAAGAAATGGACCCTAAGATGGGCGGAGAAGATTTCGCATACTACTTACAAAAATTACCAGGTACATTCTTCTTCACTGGAGCTAAACCTCCTCACGTCACAGAAGCATACCCTCATCACCATCCAAAATTTGATTTTGACGAAAAAGCAATGCTAATTGCAGCAAAAACACTAGGGTCTGTGACATTAACTTCATTGAAACAATCACAAAAATTAGTTGAACAAAAATAAAAAAAGGAGAACTTTTAGTTCTCCTTTTAGTATGTAGACAAAGTTCTAAAAACTTGACTTTCGGACTGATTGCAAGCGCTTGTC
>NZ_NUYF01000014.1:0-133115 GCF_002566505.1 Bacillus sp. AFS077874 | reverse complement strand
AGCAACGAAGAAAGCGAGCGTTTGTCAACAGTCTGAAAGGAGAACTTTTTAGTTCTCCTTTTAGTATGTAACTCTTTAGATGAGATTTTCATTCTTCTTCATATACCTTAATCGATAAGCATTTTTAGCCGTTTCACCTAATTGTTCAAGAAGTTGATAATTTACATATGCTCCAACAGGTGCTCCAATAATAGGAACTAATTGCAGAAGTTTTGCTAAATCGATATGATCTCGATATTCTAGTTGTAATTGCTCCCAATTGACTTGGGGATTTTCATCTACTTTATCTTCCCACTTTTCAATAACTTGAAATACTTTTTTGCGATGGCTGTCACTTGAAAAAGCAAGTTGAAAAATATACAACATGAATTGTCGTTCAAGCTCATCTTTAGGCGAGTAACCATATATTTTTGCTGCCTCAACTAAAAACCTAATTTTTATCCCAAGTAATAACGGAAAATCAGCAAGACCGAGTAATATTCCCCCCGCTCCTGTACCCGCACCTTCTACAGCTGAAATCTTTTTGTACTCGTTTAACTTTTTATCTAAGATTAAATCCCTTTCTCTAAGTGTTAATGCTTCATACTCTTCACCACTGCCATTAAAAACAGTAGACCCTCCCATAAATAAAACCGTCATATTTTTAACTGTTTTTGTGAGCAAGTCTTGGATTTGTTCTGGTAATAATGATTGAAGCTTTAACTGAACTTTTTTTGCAGAAGTTTGAAAAATATTTGAATCGGACATTACTTTTTGTTTCCATCTAGATAGTTCGTACTGAATACGAAGTTCATAAGAATCCATTCTGTCCACCCTTTACAATTTTTGTGGCTGACTTAACCTTTTATGCACATAAAATTTAATTAACCACATTGAAAATAAAGTATACACAACGATTGCAATAATAAAGTTTAAAATTGACAAGCCCTTTATTAAACCAATAATACTAAAAACTAGACTACATATTATCAGTAGTATATACAAAAGTGTCGAAATAGATTTTTTATTTTCTTCATTTGTATAAGGATAAATTTTCCACAACAAATGATAGTTGTACTGTTTTAAAATAGACATATTCTGTAGGGAGATTACGTATAGAAATAAAATGCCAATCAATATTTTCCCAATCGTAGTTGGCACCAAGTAAACTACAAACCCACCTACGAAAAGTTGTCTTAAAAACATACTTAAATAGTTACCATTTCGGATAAATGTACGAACTAGTAAATAATTCGCAGCATTTCTCATTTTAATTTTATTAATGATTGGATCGGCCCATTTTCTTCGCTTAACTTGTTGTTGAATAGACGGTACATCAGTAAACATATTCGCAAATCGATAAAAAGTCGCTAATCTTGAAGTATCAAGTTTAACATTTCTTTCCCATTGTACTCTTTTATTTTTACTACCTATTTGAATAGATAATGCATAAACAGCTAAAATTACGATCATTATTACAAGGAAAAAACTGCTCCATTTACTTAATAAGCCATAAATAAATAAGAAAGTACCTAGCAACCTTAAAAAATAATCAAAAGCTCGGTTTAAAACACCGCTATTTGTAAGGTGCATGTATGAAACAAAGAGATTGTATCCTTTTAATAAGAAAATTATTACCATAAAGACGATAAAACTTGTTGTTTGTCCTAGTGAAAATTTCTTATATATTGGATATATCACACCTAGCATCATTAACATTAAATAAACTTGAACGATGTATGTAATTAAAAAGGAGCGGATAAAGTAACTTTTCATCTTTTTTTCTAAAGGTAGTAAATAATGTAAATCAGGTCCTTTAAAAAAAGTAGTAACTTGACCTGTTACAACAAGAAAACTAAACAGAATAGAGATTAGTAAAATAGCCGGAAAGTCTGGAGAAATTGTTTTTAGCATTTGTTGATAATAATATGCTCCTCCTCCAAATCCAAAAACAATTACAAATTTTATATGATCATTAAAAATATAACGACCATATTTACTCATTTCTTTTAAAAAGCTCCTATACCGTGCTAACCATAATTCTTTGATCGTACTCATATTTCTTTTTCCTTCGTTGCAAAAATATAAATTTCATCTAATGAAGCATTTGGCATATTATATTGAGTTTGTAATTCGTTTAATGTACCTTTTGCAATAATGACTCCTTCATGCAAAATAATAAATGAATCACAATAAATTTGAGCAGTCGATAAAATATGAGTAGACATTAAAATGCCTGCTCCTTTTTCTTTTTCATTGTTCAAAATCTCAAGTAAATCATTTATCGCGATTGGATCAAGTCCTAAAAATGGTTCATCTATTATGTATAACTGTGGTTGGACAATAAGGGCACAAATGATCATTACTTTTTGTTTCATCCCTTTAGAGAATGTCGAAGGAAAATATTTTCTTTTATCATATAATCTAAATGTTTTTAATAATTCTTCACAACGATTTTTAAAATCCTTTTCAGGAATATTATAAGCCAGGGCTGTAATTTCTAGATGTTCCTGTAAAGTTAATTCATCATAAATCATCGGAGTTTCAGGAACATATGATATGCTACCACGATATGCAGTTGGATCTTTATCAAAAGATTCACCATTAATTAATATGTCACCTTTAGATGGTTTCAATAGTCCTAATATATGTTTTATTGTCGTACTCTTACCGGCACCATTTAACCCGATTAAACCAACAAGCTCATTCCTATTAATCGTAAATGAGACATCTTTAATGACAGGCTGTCTAGTGTATCCACCTGTAACATCTTTTACATGCAATAAGGTCATTCTTTACAAATCCTTTCAAATGTACTTTTCTATAAATTTTATTGTATCAAATAATAATCTTAACTTCCTTAATATCATATTTATGGAATACTAAAAAAAAATCCTTCTTTTTTTGAATACTATTTTAGGTTAAGGGTATTATAATTCATGAAGGGAAAGCAACACACTTTCCAGTTCAAAATTTGAAATGAGGTGTGTGTTAAAGGAAATTTAATTTGCGTTCAAACCTAAGTCAGATAATTGTTTAAGTGAAATGAGGTATCTCCAAAGATTAACATCGTTGTCATTTACAGCAATGCAAAAATCTAAGGAGATGGTGCGCTTGAACATGTTCTATAAAAACAAAGGTCATTAGTATACCAATTTGTAAATGAGGTGTCTCGAGCAGAACATATAATTTATTTATAGGTGTACCAATTTATTGAACATTAAAGCAAATGAGGTGTCTGTTAAAGACAATTTAACTTATTAACCTAAAATGTTTTCTAAAATCTTTCCCCTTCATCAAGGAGCAACTACTGGTTGCTCCTTGTTTTATTTGAAAAACAATCTTGTCAATTAATTACCAAATTTTCGTAAAAGGAGTATAGTGATGTTGATTTCCACTACGGGGTCTCGCTTTCCATGGGGCGAGATTCTTTAGCCTCCTCGGCGTCGCCTGCGGGGTCTCAGCCTTCCCGCTTATCCCATAGGAGTCGAGCACCCCTTTTGTTCCAATCAACTTATTCCTAATAAAAATGGTTACGCAAAAACCTAATGTAATATCCTTTACTTAGAGTTGCATAATAGCTTTATTTGAGTCATAAATTGCTTAACATATTAACAGTTAAAACCATGAAAGATCATTTAAAAAATGTGAAAAGAAACAATATTATCAATTAATTACCTTATTTTCGTAATAGTAGAAGGTTGATTTCCAATACACGATGCTCGCTTTCTCAGACTTCTTGCATTTCCCATGTAGTCGAGTATTCTTTCGTTCCAATCAACTTATCATATAAAGATGTTTACATTAAAGCTACTTCCTTCTATTATTTATACTCTCATTTATCCAATTAACCAATAATGAGCTCATTTCTTACAATCATATCTTCTTTTCAAAAATTTTCTTCTGCTTAAAGTATACTTTCTTTACCGCAGGGCATCATAATTCTTGAAGGGAAAGCAACACACTTTCTAATTCAAAAATTTGAAATGAGGTGTGTGTTAAAGGTAATTTAATTTGCGTTCAAACCTGTGAAAGGTAACTGTTAAAGTGAAGTGTCTCCCAAGATAAAGCATCGTTGTATAAAACAGCAGTGAAAATATCAAAGGAGATGGTTAGCTTGAACATTATCACTTAAAATCAAAGGTTTTTGTATACCAATTTGTAAATGAGGTGTCTCGAGCAGAGCATATAAATTTATTTTAAGGTGTACCAATTTTTTGAACATTAAAGCAAATGAGGTGTCTGTTAAAGACAATTTATAATTACTCCAATATTCTTTCCTCTTCATCAAGAAGCAACATAGGTTGCTTCTTGTTTTATGTTGTTGAAAAGAAATTATGTTATGTTGATTTCCACTCCTAGATGCTCCACCTTGGTTTGCTCCTCGAGGGCACGTCCCCGTTCCCCTGTACTTATACTCTTAATGATCCAAAAATTTAGTCTTAAACTGCTTTTAAGGGTTTTTATTGTTTTTGCATACTTTCTTTCATATAGGGCATCATAATTCTTGAAGGGAAAGCAACACACTTTCCAGTTCAAAATTTGAAATGAGGTGTGTGTTAAAGGTAATTTAATTTGCGTTCAAACCTATGCAAGGGTAGTTGTTGAAGTGAAATTTCTCCATAGATAAAACATCGTTGTATAAACAGCAGTGAAAACATCAAAGGAGATGGTTAGCTTGAACATTATCACTTATAAACAAAGGTTTTAGTATACCAATTTGAAAATGAGGTGTCTCGACCAGAGCATATAAATTTCTAATAAGGTGTGCCAATTTATTGAACATTTAAAGCAAATGAGGTGTCTGTTAAAGACAATTTATAATTACTCCAATAAAATCTTTCCCCTTCACCAAGAAGCAACATAGGTTGCTTCTTGTTTTTTTCCTGCCCCTATTTCCCCTTTAACCTACCCCTATGTTAAAATAAGGAAAAAAGTGAAAGGAAGTATGAAAAAATGGCACATGACACTAATTGTATTTTCTGTAAAATTGTTGAAGGTAGCATTCCAGCTTCAAAAGTATACGAGGATGATGATATTTTAGCTTTTTTAGATCTAAGTCAAGTTACAAAAGGACACACATTAGTCATTCCAAAGAATCATGTTGAAAACATATTCGAAATGAGTGAAGAGACAGCTAGTACATACTTCCGAAAAGTACCTCACATTGCTAATGCAATGAAAGAAACTTTTAATGTCCAAGGTGTAAATATATTAAATAATAGTGGTGAAGTTTCAGGTCAAACTGTATTTCATTATCATATGCATATTTTACCACGATACGGAAATAATGATGGCTTTGATGTAAAATGGCTTTCAAACCAAAATCAATACACAAATGAAACGCTACAAGAGATTGCAAAATCTATCGAAAATAACATTATTAAAAAATAATAAAATCATCCCTTTTAAAAACAAAAACAGGAGAGTGAATATCTCCTGTTTTTGTTTTTTTTATGTAAATCCCATCTGAATTCTGCATTTTATACTATATTTTTATAGATTTATATTATATATTTACTATATTACCAATAATATTTTATCGACAATCACTCTATAGTTTCGTTAAAATTATTATATAAACATAATTTAATTGACCCACAACACTTAATTATAATATAAAAATGTAGAATTTTATCAACTACTTTGTGAAAATTTTTAAAAATTCTAACTAAAAGTTCTTTATTTCTTCACATATTATTGGCATAATAATAAATAGATAGTTAAATAGAAAAGAAGGTGAATTGATGAAAACTGAACAAAAATTATACACAATGAAAGAAGCTTTGATTTTTAGTCAAAGAATTGCCCAAATTTCTAAAGCATTATGGAAGTCAGTTGAAAAAGACTGGCAACAATGGATTAAGCCCTATGATTTAAATATCAATGAACATCATATTTTAATGATCGCCTTCCACTTAAAGGGTGCGTCTATTTCTGAAATTGCTAAATTTGGTGTAATGCACGTATCGACTGCTTTTAACTTCTCTAAAAAGCTAGAAGAACGTGGTTTATTAGTGTTTTCTAAAAAAGTAGAAGATAAACGTAATACGTATATTGAATTAACAGAAAAAGGTAAAGATATGCTATTAGAGATCCTAGGTGAATTTGATCCAGAGACAAATTCAGTTTTTCAAGGTACTTTACCATTAAAAGAGTTTTATGGTAAATTTCCAGAAAATATGGAAATTATGGCTATTTTACGTAATATTTATGGAAAAGATTTTATGGATATATTTGAAACAACTTTAGGTAACATAGATAAAGAATTCATTGAAGAAGATAATCGTTTAATTAAGAAACCTTAATATCTTCTTTAAAGTTACAATTTCAGTTTATATGCCGTGAAATTGTACACATAAATAGAAGCGGGGCAAGATTAATTAAATCCTTCCGCTTTTTATTTCGGCTAATTTTGTTCAAATTTTCACATAAATACCTCTTTAAAATCCTCAGGCTTATTTCCTTTTCATTTATTTCTAAATTTCATTTAACAAGCATCTGTACTAACTATTTCATCTGGAATATAAACTCAACCGGAGGTACAATACCTCCGGTCGAATATTTGTCTTATTTACAAATTAGATGCAAGCTGCTCCTACGATAATTAATAAGATGAACAATACAACGATTAACGCAAATCCTCCACCATGGAATCCTACGCCCATCATTCACACCTCCTTTTGCTACATATCTTATCTTATGCGTGTAGTAAAAAATGGTCTGGGCAAATGTATAAATAACCTTCATTTTTGAAGATTCATACTACTTATAAAAATGAACACCCAATAATGATTAACAAAATAAACAGGATCACGATTAATACAAATTCATTCGATGCTTTCCCCTCCATTTTTCCACCCTCCTAACAGTAATCCATAATAATATATAGACGAATGCCTTAAATGATTGGGCTAATGTCACGATTGACAAGTTTTTAATTTGCAGGATAAGCATGATTTTTAGGTAAAGTCAGGAGTTAAAATATAAAAAATAGAAATCTGCATTCATTTAATCCCCTACTCTGATAGTGCCTACATTTCATTTAAAACTAGTTCAAGTTTCCTTAAAATTAATTTATTTTTAGTTAAAAAGCATACCAAATTATTCTTTTTTTGGATAAACTTTGTCATATTGAAGAAAAATATGTTATATTAAGTGAAGTAATTTCCAGTAAAAGGTACGTCTAAATACAGGAAAAATTAAGATTTAAGCTCCATACTTTAATAAGTAAAATTTTTCTTTATAAGAAATCATTTTAAATTTTTATTAGGAGATGTTTAAATGAAAAAGTTAATCGTATCTGCAGTTTTAGCTACCTCAGTATTCGGACTAGCAGCATGTGGATCTGCTGGTATTAGTAACGATGTTGTTGCTACATCTAATGCGGGAGATATCACATCTAAAGATTTATATAACAAGATGAAGGATACAGCAGGATTAGCAATGCTTAAGCAAATGGCTATTGAAGATTATTTAAAGAAAAACTACAAAGTTAGTGATAAAGATGTTGATGCTAAATTCAATGAGTATAAAACACAAAATGGTGACCAATTTAAAGCTTTCTTAGCACAGTACGGATTTAAAGATGAAGCAGCATTTAAAGATCGTGTTAAAATCGATCTATTAACTGAAAAAGCTGCTGAAGCTTCAGTTACAAAAGCTGATTTAGCAAAATATAAACCAGAAATTAGAGCTAGTCATATCTTAGTAAAAGATGAAGCTACAGCTAAAAAAGTTGAAGAAGAATTAGCTAAAGGTGCAGATTTTGCAGCAGAAGCAAAAAAATATTCTACTGACACTGGTTCAAAAGACAAAGGTGGAGATTTAGGTTATTTTGGTGAAGGTGCTATGGTACCTGAATTCGAAGCAGCTGCTTACAAATTAAAAGTTGGAGAAATCAGCCAACCAGTTAAATCACAATTTGGATACCATGTTATTAAATTAACTGGTAAAAAGACTGCTAACGAAAAAGATGCTCGCAAAAAACTTGCAGAGTCTAAGCTAAGCCAAGAAAACTTCCAAGCATTCTCTGATGAACTTCTTAAAAAAGCTAAATTTAAAGTAAAAGATAAAGACTTAGAAAGCCAAGAGAAAAAATCATAAAAAAAACCTGCCTAATTGGCAGGTTTTTTAGTGTTTAGATAAAGTATACTAAAAAATTGAGTTTCAGACTGATTGCNNTTTGTCAACAGTCTGAAACCTGCCTAATTGGCAGGTTTTTTAATTGGATGAAATCTCAGAGTTAATAAGTAATTGCTCTCTTCGTTCTCTTTCTTCTTTAATTCTTTGTAAGTAAATTTCTCCCTCTTTTTCAATGAATGCTTCATCTGCATCTCTTTCTTGTTTCGAGGTGTAAAGCACCATAAATCCACTTACAAAAATTCCTAAAATCACGATATACATCCAAAATGGTAAAATTGGCATTGTTTTTCCTCCTTAGTAGACAAGCATTTGCTTCATTATATGGCTAATAAGGAGGAAGTATGATTAATTTAAAATTTTGGTTTGTAAAAACTACGATTTTCTAATGGGAAAATACGCTCTGTATATTCTCCTGGTTCAACTCTTTCAAGTGCGCGGTCTAACATATTCATTTTTGCATCAATATTATCAATATAATGTAAAATTTCCGCTTCTTTAATTAAAGGTAGTTTTGGACTACCGTACTCATACTTACCATGGTGGCTCAAAATAAGATGCTGTAGAACAGTAACCTCTTCTCCCTCAATACCTAGTTCGATTGAGGCATTTCCAATTTCAATTGCCATAAGCGAGATATGACCTAATAAATTACCTTCTACAGTATACTTTGTTGAAACTGGACCAGATAATTCTCTCACTTTTCCTAAATCATGTAGTATGATTCCAGCATATAGTAAATCTTTATTGATTGAAGGATATAAATTCGCAATTGACTCACCTAATTTCAACATACAAAAAACATGGTATGCTAAACCAGAAACAAATTCATGGTGATTCTTAGTTGCCGCTGGAAAATCAAGAAAATCCTCTTGATTTTTTAATACTAGATACTCAGTAAGCTTTTTAAGTTTTTCATTGGCCATATTATTAATATATGAAGTAATTTTCTCATATAATTCTTCTTTAGAAACTGGTGCTCTTGCGAAAAAATCTTCCGGATTAACTTCGTCTGTATCTTTAGTTGGACGAATTTGGCGTAATTTAAGTTGAAGTTTTCCTCTATAATCGTGTAGCTCCCCTTCAACTTTTACAACAGTTCCTTCTACATACGCTTCTTCTTGCTCTGAAGAAATATCCCAAAGCTTCGCCTCAATATCTCCACTTTGATCTTGTAAAGTTAAAGATAAGAATGTTTTTTGATTACTTGCTACACCTTTAGTAACAGCTTTGACAAATAAAAATGTTACAAAACGTTCGCCAACTTCATGATCATATACTTTTTTATCCATAAGTACCTCCATTTTGTATATGCTTCCTTAAGCTCTACTTAAGTAAATAGCTTAAAATATTTTGGAAAATTAATTTCACAAAATAAAAAAAGGAAAATCAAATTATGTATTAGTCGTTTTACTTATCTATTATACGTTAAAATAGATACTTAGCCCAACAATGTTCATACAAAAAATTAAGACATAATCTAACAATTCTTAAAATCTGTTGTAACCTCCAAATGTCAAAATTTTAAATCCGAACTGAATTTTTTTATAATTCAAATTATTACTTTACACAGCTTTTCAATCTATGCCAAAATAGTAATATCGCAACTACTTTAGGGAGGTCTAGGACATGGCAACATATCGAATTACTGCTTTTGAAAAAAGTGGCGAATCAATTGTCGATGAACAATTTGAAGCTAATTCTGACTTAGAAGCAAAAAAAATTGGTACAGAAAAACTTAATACACTCGGTGCACTTGATAAAACACACCGTTGCATTAGTCAAACTGGTAAACTACTTTTATTTCATCCATAATAAAAAAAGCTGCGAAAATTTATCGCAGCTTTTTTGTTTTGATCTAAATTAAGTACCAATCAAAGTTTCAACACTTTTCAACTTCTGCTTGGCGTGGACTACCTTTTAATGAAAAAGCCGTCGAGAATTTCTTAACAGCCATAGGATTACCTTTAAGTACATCCTATTTACATTTTATGAAGCAGGTTCAACTTTTGTAGCTTTATAGCCAGAGCCATCCCATATGAGATATACTCGATATTTTTGCGAGCCTTTTGTCTTTGCTGATACAGTCCCGACTGAGCCACCTGGGTTGCTTTTGTCACTACCTAAAAACCATACAGTCATATTGCTTGGATCTGTTCCAACAGCAGAAGAGATTGTCTGAAGCATTGCCTGCCAGTCTTGAGAATTTCGATCATAGCTTGTCACATGTTTGGTACCAGTTTGTGCACCCGTTTGTTCTGGTGATTCCGGTGCCGTGCCCTCTGATTCGTCATCATCAATTGTTTGAACCGTTGTTGATGTCTCTTTTACACCATTTTCATCATTCTTTTTGCTGTCTTTGGCTGAGGCATAAGCACTTTTATTAGATCCTGCCTTATTATCATTCGGCGAAAAAATGGAATACGAAACAAATGCTATTAGTATTAGTACGATTCCAATTGATCCAAATAAAATGAGTTTTGTTTTTTTTCTTTTCGCTCTTGACGTTGTACGTGAATTGCTTTGAATCTTTTTCAATCTAACCACTCTCCCAAAACTGAGAATGTCAACATTCTACCATGAGTGGAGAAAAACTTATAGTCTTGTATTTTAAAATTAACCATTTCGTAAAACAACTGTTAAGTTTTTTTCATTGTCAGACACAATTTAACTAACAAAGACTAGTGCATAATAGAATATAGACAATCTAATTTTTAATGATTTATACTTTTTTATATTAAATACTTAGGATTACAGAAAGAAAATAGTAGTGTGATCGTAAATAGTCATAAAAATATTCTATCTACTATTTCAGGTTATTTCATTGTACTTTTGTTAATTTTATTTGTACATCTTTTCTTTTCTTCTAATCAAAAAAATCGACCGAATCCAGTCGATTTCACGATCCTTATTTACCAGTAAAAACCGGCAGTCTCTTTTGTAAAAAGGCCTGTACACCTTCTTGATGATCTGCTGTTCTTCTCATTGCACTTTGTCCTTCTTTTTCAAATAAAAGTACATTTTTTAAGGACTCTAAGTTACCGTTACTGTAGATTTGTTTTGTTTGGATCATCGCACTTACTGGTTTTTGAAGAATAGACTTCACGCGTTCATTAATTTTTTGTTCAAAGTCCCCACTGATTACTTCATCAATTAAACCAATTTCTAGCGCTTGCGTTGCATTTAGTTTTTTACCTTCCCAGATCAGTTGTTTAGCTTTTGTTTCACCTAACCTTTTTTCTAAGAAGTAATGTGCACCACCATCAGGAATTAAGCCAATTCCGATAAAGTTCATTGCCAATACACCTGATTCGTGAGCAAGAACGAAATCACTAGCAAGAGCAAAACTTAGTCCTATTCCAGCAGCTGGTCCATGAATCGCACTAATAACGATTTTAGGTAAAGTATATAATTTAACTGCTACATCTGTAATTAAATCCATTACTGGACCAAAAGCAGACTCATCTGTGTTACTTAGCATTGATTTTAAATCTCCACCTGAAGAGAAACCTTTGCCATTTCCACATAGAACGACTACATCAACGTCTGAGCTAGCAATTTCATCCAGTACATCTCGAAATTGTCTGAATGTATCTTCATTCATTGCATTCAATACTTCAGGTCGATTAAATACAACAGTGGCAACTCGTCCCTCTTTTCTTAATAAAACATGTTCTGCCGTGTTTGAAATAGACATAAAAAAATCCCCCTTGTTTTCATTGTTAATTTAAACATTAAACATCGCAAGGGGAAATTCCTTTATTTTTCATTAATTTGATTGATTACTTTTCGAAAATAACTCATCTAAAATCTTAATTTTTGCATTTGTATAATGCTCATAACCGTCATTATATGATTTAGGATCTTTTGCATTAGCAAAACGAGTTATTTGACGAGTTTCTGGATTTACGAACTTACTAGATGCACCACAACCTAAACCAATAATTGTTTGTTCTTCTTCCATAATTAATATATTATACAAGCTTTCTTGACCATCAACAGAGTAACCAATGTTCTCAAGATTACCTAATATATTTTTTTGACGATATAAATAGTATGGATGATAGTTATGATTTTTTGTCCATACGGTTGCTTCATTCATCATTTGCTGCACTTCATCTCGATCTGCAACTTTATATTTTTGTTTGTTTTGCGTCATTTCTGAGGCTCTTTTAAATGAAAGTGTATGAACAGTCAATGATTCAGGCATTAACTTTTCAGTTTCATCTAATGTATATTGAAATTCTTTTAAACCTTCTCCAGGTAAACCAATAATCAAATCCATATTTATATTGTTCATACCCATTTCACGGGCTAGATGGTACTTTGTTATTGTTTCATCCACAGTGTGATGTCTACCAATCGCTTTTAACGTTTCTTGAATATAGGATTGTGGATTAATACTAATTCGATCAATATTCCATTTATTTAAAACATCTAATTTTTCGGGTGTAATTGTATCAGGTCTACCAGCCTCTACCGTAATTTCACGAACCTGCTTCATATTTGGAAATGATTCGTGCATCTTAGCATACAGTAAGTCCATTTCTTCTGCTGTAATACTAGTAGGTGTCCCTCCACCATAATAAATCGTCGTAATGTTAATGCCACGTTGCTTTAGAAATTCGCCGATTTTTTCCATTTCGAAATGTAATCCATATAAAAATGAATCGACTGCACCTTGTTTCCCTTGAATAGCATAAGCTGGGAATGTACAATAAGCACACTTAGTAGGGCAATATGGGATACCAATATAAAGACTAACTTCATTTTGCAAGTTATATAAATCTGGTATTACTTTTAACTGACGATCGACGATTGATTGCATTAATTCAATTTTTTCGTCATGGATTAAATAATCATTTCGTAGCTCTTCATGCGCCATTTCCTTTGACATACCAGATTTAAGTTTTGAATGAAGGAGCTTAGTTGGTCGTATACCAGTTAAGATTCCCCACTTTTGCTGAATTCCGGTATGCTCTTGTAGTAATGATAAAAAGACAAAATTAACTGCTTTCTTTTTAAATTTAAATGATTCTCGATCATCTTTACCATCTACATAGCTTGTAGTTGCTTCGAAATTCGTACCTAGCTTACCGGTTACTTGTTTATTAACTTCATCTAGCACAAAACTTACTTCAATATCTGCATCTATTTTTTCTAACGATACATCACAGTCTTCAAAAAATAGTTGAGCTAATAGCTCTAACGGTCTTTGAAAACGAATATCCTCTAAGCCTTTAATATATATTTTCATTTTATTTATCACCTTTTTAAGTTATCACTTAAGTATAAAATTAAAGAGTAACGAGGTCAATTATTTAAAATTCACTGAAAAAGCCTGGTTTTCGAAGAGGATTCTCTTGAAAACCAGGCTTTTATTTATTTTTCGATTTTTAAATGTGTTTTTAAGAATGGCAGTGGGAATTGTTTCCTGAAATGCTCCTTGATCATATAAGGAACACCATTTTGATCATTTGATCTTGTAATCCAGTCAGCAACTTTTTTAATCTCTACAGGAGCATTTGACATAGCAACTCCTAAACCTGCATGCTCGATTAATGGTAAATCACTATAATTATCTCCGATTACAACCATTTCGTGATAAGAAATTCCTAAATGTTCACCTAATCGTTTTAATCCTGAATATTTTGAAATTCCTTTTCGGACGATTTCAATTTTACGATCTTCATCACATAAGCAATCAAGATGTGGATACTTTGCATTCAATTCTTTTTTCACGTTATTTTTCTCTACTTCATCAGAGAAATAACATTCGATTTTTAAAGGTGATATTGAATTTTCCAGAATGCTATCTGAAAGTGATTCAACAAATTGGATTGGATAAAAGACAGGATCAGCATTTGATAAAACTGCTTTTGCCACTAAATTAGATTGTAATTTTTTTCGATTTCCAATTGAAAAATGTTCATGTGACAACCGAATATTACAATCATATTTTTCTAGTTTTTTAACGATGTCATAAGCTTCTTCCTCTTCAATTCTCTTTTCAAATAATGGTTCATCAAGCTTTGAAGAGATAAAGGCACCTGAGTGAGAGACCAAAAGGTTATTAACCTTAAGAGCTTTTGCGATTTTTTTTGTAGCTTGAAAATTTCTACTTGTATATAAGGTTACATAAATCCCTTTGTCTTGAACGTATTCAACAGCTTCTTTCGATTCTTTTGAGAGTTTTCCATTGGATTGCAATAAAGTACCATCTATATTAATTGCAAGTAACTTATAAATCACTTAATCTCCCCCATTTCGCGAAGAAATACCTTACTAGAATATATGACATGCTTCATTTAATTAGAACATTATAGGCTGTTATTATATCCATTCTTATACTAAAAAAGACTCCATTTCAATGAAGTCTCTCTTATGTGCTAGGAAAAATTTAAAGAAAGGCAGGAAAAAGTAAAAGAATGAATGATCCTCTTCTTATCCTGCCTTTTAAATATTAAAGTTCAAGTAAAGCTTTATAAAATTCTTCTAATGGACTCATGACAATTTTATTTACATCTTGGATGACTAAATTTAGTCTTTGTTCCACTTGCATTAAGTTTGCAATTAAAGGATTTTGAGACACTCTTGCAACAATTTCTTGTCCTTTTGCATTTTCTTCAGGTGTAACTGCTTCACCTTGATACATTTTTTGTTGCATCGCTTTTTGGAAGTTTTGAAATTCCATAAATAATGGTTTTGCATTTGGATCAGCTAATACTTGTGAGTAAAGTGATTGTAAGTTTTTAAATTCTGGTTGCTCCTTAAAAGCGTTTTGTAGTGAGTATGCAATATCATAAATATTTACAGCCATGTTACTACCTCCTATAAACTTTTGTATCTCCACTATAGCAAACATTCTATTATATGTCAGTCTTTCTAAAACAAATCAAACTTTCTTCCCTAAAAATTTCCTAAATACATTCACCAACTAGGCGAATATCACATAGTATACAACGACAATTATTTTGGAAAGGAGGAGAATCATTGCAATCTTTTCCTAAAAATCAAGAACCCCAATCTTTTGTTGTAGTAACTGATTCGATCAATGAGGAGTCATTAAATCCGCTCGGTTCAATAACGACACTTTGTGAGGAACTATCAGAGTTATGCAGAGACTCTGATATTGATTTCTATGTAACGACATTAAAAAAACTACTAACGAATGAATTAACTGGATATAAGCGTTCAGAAAATGGCTGGACTTTAATGAATGTACCTGCCCCATCCATCATTCATAATCGAATTCATTCGAGAAGACTTGAACGAACGAAAGAGTTTAAATTACTAAATTCTTCGCTATCAAGTCAACAAATACCTTTTTTTAATGCTCGCTTCTTAAATAAGCTTGAAGTTTTTAAAGCTCTGATTGATACAGCCTATATAAAGCCATACGTTCCATACACTGAGGAATGCTGCTCAGTCGAACAATTAGAGAATTTTATTCAAAAATATGAAACGGTTTTTATTAAACCCATTCACGGTAGCCAAGGAAGAAACATTTTTAAGGTTACAAAAGATAAAGATTTGTATCGTTTAAAAAATAGCCAAAATTCCGAAGTAGAAGTTGAATATAAATCAATTTCTCAACTATTTCACCCAATTAAACAGCAATTAAGTAAGCGGACTTTTATCATCCAAGAAGGCTTACCTTTAATCAGTAAGGATGATCGACTTGTTGATTTTAGATTTTTATGTCATAAAAATAAATTTAATAAATGGGAAGTAACTTCAACTGTAGCAAGGATTGGTCACCCTACGCAGTTTGTAAGCAATTTGGCCCGTGGGGGAGACCTTCAAAAAATTGATGAATTTTTAAGTCAATATTTACCAAAGAAAGAGCGAATTCACTTTAAAAAGTTATTGATTGAATTAGCCATCGAATGCTGTATATGTATAGACTCCTCCTTTGATGGATTATTCGCGGAGTTTGGTGTGGATCTCGCTATAGACAATGAATTTAACCCTTGGGTTATCGAAATAAATTCAAAGCCTTCTAAGGATTTAGATGTTTCAGACCCAATTCAAAAAATTAGACCTTCAACAAAAGCTATTTTTTCTCTTGTTCAATCATATTTATAAGTACAAGGAGTGAAAAGAATGAGAATAGGTTATTTATCTCTTAAAGAAAGACAAGAAGGTGAATACGTTCAGCATATGGCGAAAGAAGCAAGTAAACTTGGTTACGAATTCGTTCAATTTACCCCTTTTAATATTCAACCAGCTACTGAAGAAATTATGGGTTGGAAGTATATAGCAGAAACAGAACAATGGGAGAAAACAACATTTGAAATACCGAATTATATTTATGATCGTTGCTTCTATTCCCCAAGCATTAAAAGTAAGCAAGCAAAGCCTATCGTTGACTGGCTAAAAAAACGTAAAGACATCACTTTTTTAGGATATGGACTGCCAGGAAAATGGGAAACTTATCAAGCTCTAGCAACTGATGAAAGTTTAAATCCATATATCCCTAAAACAAAGAAACTATTACACTTAGCTGTATTTTTTGAAGAACTTAGAAAAACGCGCAAGCTCGTCATTAAACCAATCCATGGTTCAAGAGGAATCAATATTTATTTTATTACGTTAAGTGCTTATTCAATTAGTGTTTCAACACAAAAACAAAAGGAAGTAATTGAAACTGTTTACGAAACGCGCGATGAATTTTTTGAGTGGCTACAACCGATTGTAGAATCAAAAGGATATGTTTATCAAAATTATCTAGACCTCCAAACAAAATCACGTGAAGCATTTGATTTAAGGATCCTTTTACAAAAAAATGAAAAAGGTGAATGGCAAGCAGTTGGAAAAGGTGTTCGCATCGGTCAGCCTAATTCAATTGTTGCAAATTTAAGTGCGGGAAGTAATGCAGTTCCATTTGAAGAATGGATCACTCAATTTAATCAACGAACTGCTTTAATATTACAGCAAGATATTGAGACAATTTGCAAACAATTACCAGTCACCCTTGAAAAGAATTTTCTACCTTTATTTGAAATTGGTTTAGATTTAGGCATCGATTCAAATCAAGCCATTTGGATTTTAGATGTTAATTCAAAGCCTGGTAGAAAAGTTTTACTTCAAACCGACCCTTCTATCCAACAAAAGCTTTACTCAGCACCAATTCAGTATTGTTTACATTTACAATCGAAATCTAAAAGTGAAAGAAGTGAAATTAAATAATGAATGAAGTTTATAAAATCGTTACTCATCGACAGAGTAAGAATCTAGTATGTATACCTGAAGAGCTTACTACTTCTAGAAATATTGAATATATTGCTTTTGGTCAAAAAAAATACCCTTGTCAACTAGTTACGATGAATACACTTCACAATATTATTTCAATATCAGAGCATTTAGTCGAAATGCTCTGTATACCTTTTGAAGGTTCTATTGAGCCAATTATTATCGGAAATACTTTACAGCTTGGGCCACTAGTCGGAATTTTCACCGCCGGCTTTACTGAGTCACTACTTCGCCCTATCGGTGATCGTAGCTTTATGTTTGCAAACTTAATTGCTGAAAATAATCACAAAAATAGCTTTATATTCGTATTTGGTACTCACGGAATCGATTGGGAATCTGAAACCATTCAAGGTTATTTCTTTACGAATAAAAGATGGACCAAAGAGGTCGTTCCTTTTCCAACGGTTATTTATAATAGGTTACCTAATCGAAAGGTTGAGGTTCATAAATCAATTAAACGAGTACGTCAAAAACTAGAAAAAGAATACAAAATCCCATGGTTTAATCCTGGATTCTTCAATAAATGGGACTTATATGTAAAATTGAAAAATGAAGAATCAGTTGCACACTATCTCCCGAAAACAGTAAAGTTCCATAATTTTGACACGATTGAAGAATTATTATCGCAATACCAATTTGTATATGTAAAACCCGAAAATGGTAGCCTTGGTTCAAAAGTAATTTTAATTCGTTACCACCGAGAAGAAGGAATTTATTATTGTAGATATCGTGATTATGAAACAAATAAACTTCAAAAATTCTCATCACTTCAATCTTTAATTAATCATGTTTTTCGTAGCACCAAGTTACACGACTTCATTGTACAACAAGGTATTTCACTAATTCGTTACGAGCATCAGCCTGTCGATTTCCGAGTTCATACAAACAAGGATGCTTTAGGAAAATGGCATGTAACGGTTATTGCCGCTAAAGTAGCAGGAAAAGGTAGCACAACTACCCACTTAAATAATGGTGGTCGAGTGAAAACTCTTGAAGAATTATTTGATCAGGAAAAAGCGAAAAGAATTCATGATAAATTATCTACAGCAGCATTAAAAATTAGTGAATCTTTAGATCGTCAAGTAGATGGTCATATCGGAGAAATTGGATTTGATATAGGTGTTGATAAGGATGAAAAAATTTGGCTTTTCGAAGCGAATTCCAAACCTGGAAGATCAATCTTTTCAAATCCTAATTTCCAAGAAAATGACAAACAGATAAAAAAACTATTTTTGGAATATGCTACTCACCTTTCCAAAAAAGGTAATGAACTCGAGGTTTCAATGAAATGATCTCTGTTTTTTATCATCTTGATAAAAATACTTGGTCGCATGACCATAGTGAATCAAGATATTCCATAGGCCATAATCGGCTTACTATATTACCATCCCACGACGATCGTTCAAATTCCATACAATTTCAGGTAAAAAAAACCGGAACCCATTTAGGCCCTATTATCGGTATTTTAACAAACGAAGATCGGCTACCTTTTAGTGGAAATATTAAAACCTTTAAAAGAATTTGTAAGAAGGTATTAACTGAAGGCGGTATACCTATCATAATAACCCCTACCGCCCTCTCTGGTAATTCGGTTACATGTTATACGTTTTGTTTTAAAACAAAAAAATGGCTTAAACTATTTTCCCCTTTACCAGACGTAATTTATAATCGCATCCCATCTGTTCAGTACGAATCTAACGATGATTATAAAAATTTCCGAGAAAAAATCTCAGAACTAAACATTCCTTTTTTTAATGAATCATATCTCTCAAAAATACAAACAACATCAATATTATCTTCAAACGACTTTTTAAAAAGTTATATACCAAAGACAATCAATTTAACTAGCGAAAAAGATTTATATTTCTATTTAAAAAAATGGAAATTTCTATATATAAAGAAACATAATTCTTCAAAGGGATTTGGGGTGTTTAAGCTCTCCTTAAAAAGTGACAAAGAAGTCTTAATCCGGAATGCATTTCATGTAGAATTGGTGAAATCAATTAGTGATTGTTGGAAATTTCTAAGTTCATTAAGCGAGGACTTTATTTGTCAACAAGGGATCGTGAGCGAATTACCTGATGGAAGAAAGTTTGATCTACGAATTCTTGCACATAAAAATGAAAATAATTATATTCTTTCCGGTATCGGTGTAAGAGTAGGAACATTTAATGCTATTACAACTCATGTACCTAGAGGTGGTAGCATTATTACAATTGAAGAACTACCGATTGAATTAAATTTTTCATTATTACAAGAAATAGTCAAACAAACAGGTATTGCATTAAATATGGATGATGCACATTTTTATGAATTCTCAATGGATATCGGAATTCAAAACAATCATTACTATATTTTTGAAATTAACTCAAAACCAATGGTCTTTGACGAAATTGCAATCAAAGAACAAGGACTTGAAAACTTAATTCGACTATTTTATGAACTTTCGAATTTTAGACAGTAGTTAAAAGATTACTGTAACAATGTACAAAAAACTTGAGTCTCAGACTGATTGCAAGCGTTTGTCTTTCGAGGCGCGAGGGCTGGTGAGGAGCGGAGTTACCTTTGAACGGTAATGAGCACCGCAGACAGACGAAGCAACGAAGAAAGCCAACGTTTGTCAACAGTCTGAGCTTTTTTATTTTTATTAACAATGATAAACTAATATGAAATAATGCGTCGGAAGGAAATAAATATGATTGATAAAATTAAGACATTGTTTGGGAGTGAGTCTATTTCAGTCACGCCTGATGAGAGTACATATATGGATTATTCTTGGTTTTCTACTGAGAATCAAGAAATTTTCGGGATTAAAAAAAATTCAATATCAGAGGAACAAAATAACCTACTGGAATGTCTTTTTACAAAATTAGAATCAGATGCAATTTTGATGCCATCTGAACAAAGCGAGTGGTTCCAATATTTATTTTTAAGTAAAGGACATAATCCCTTCTCTTTCGAAACTGGAGCTACTCTCCCTACCTCAATTCGTTTTATTCATTTTTATAGCAATCAGTTATTCTCTAATAAAAATGAGTTTGAAGAAGCAATCAACGCATTCTTTCATAAAGAAGTAATAGTCGTTTGGAATTCTGCTAAGGAAGGCGTCATTATAGAAAAAATAATCGATCAACCTTTTAACAAAGAATTTTTAGAGCATATGCAAGAAATCATTGCAGCTGACTTGTACCATGATGTTACTTTTTTTGTAGGAAAACGCTACTCACCATTAGCAAATCTAAGCCTTTATTTTGATATTGAACATCAATGTTTTAAAAAAGCTTTATCCGTAAAAAAGCAAAAAAATATACTTTGGTTTTCAAAAGAAATGCTTTATTATATCCTTTCCTTTTTACCAGATGATTTACAAAAGGAATTACCTAATTTATTTTTGAATGATATGAAAATTGATGACCCAATTCTTTCAACGGTAAAAATCTTTCTTCAACAAAATTTAAATGTTACTGCTACTTCCAAAAAAGCTTTTTTACATCGAAATACTGTTCAATATCGTCTTGATAAGTTTTCGGAACAAACTGGTATAGATTTAAAGCATTTCGAGGATGGACTAGTTATATTTTTAGCAATTCATCTACTTGAGATCGTGAATGAAAATTAATTAAAGCCTATTTTGTGCACCTTGTACAAAGTAGGCTATTTTTTTTGTGAACCTTTGACATTGTTTAAAAACGTTTAAATGTTTACAATTTAATCAATGAAACCGATTACAAATAGTTGGAGGTAATACTGATGGCAGAATTAAAATTAGATCACATTTATAAAATTTATGATAATAACGTAACAGCTGTAAAAGATTTTAATCTTCACATTGATGACAAAGAATTTATCGTATTCGTTGGTCCTTCTGGTTGCGGTAAATCAACAACACTTCGAATGATCGCTGGTTTAGAGGATATTTCAAAAGGTGACTTCTTTATTGACGGCAAGCGAGTAAATGATGTTCAACCAAAAGATCGTGACATCGCAATGGTATTCCAAAACTACGCACTTTACCCACATATGACTGTATATGATAACATGGCTTTCGGATTAAAATTACGTAAGTTTGACAAAGCAGAAATTGATCGTCGTGTAAAAGATGCTGCACGTATTTTAGGTCTTGAGGAATATTTAAACCGTAAACCAAAAGCTTTATCTGGTGGACAACGTCAACGTGTAGCTCTTGGTCGTGCAATTGTACGTGATGCAAAAGTATTCTTAATGGATGAGCCATTATCAAACTTAGATGCAAAATTACGTGTTGCAATGCGTTCTGAGATTTCAAAATTACATCAACGTCTTCAAACGACAACTATTTATGTAACACATGATCAAACAGAAGCAATGACAATGGCTACACGTTTAGTAGTCATGAAAGATGGGATTATTCAACAAGTAGGTACACCAAAGGAAGTTTATGATCGCCCAGAAAACGTATTCGTTGGTGGATTTATTGGTTCACCTGCAATGAACTTTGTTTCTGGTAAGGTTGAAGATGGTCATTTTAACTTTGGCAGCAAAAAAGTTGCTATACCTGAAGGAAAAATGAAAACATTACGCGATAATGGATATGTTGGAAAAGAAGTTATTTTAGGTGTACGTCCTGAAGATTTACATGACGAACCAGTATTTATCGAAGCATCTCAAGGTACAGTTCTTGATTTAAAAATTGAAGTAGCTGAGCTTTTAGGAGCAGAATCAATGCTTTATACTAACTTTGAAGGAAATACATTAGTAGCTAGATTAGATGCACGTTCAACATTTACACATGGTCAAGTAATCAAATTAGCAGTAGATATGAACAAAGTTCATTTCTTTGATAAAGAAACTGAATCTCGTATTCGATAATTTAATAATAAATTAAACATAAAAATAACGCGGTACCATTTTAATTGGTACTGCGTTATTTTATTTTCTCAATAATTTTAAGAAAACCTTCGTTACAATCCGGACAATTAAACATATGAGTACAATACTGATTTGAATTTAGCTCAGTTAAACCATCAGCTTTTGCTGAAATGTCATAATCTAAATATGGACTATATTTATCTTCGTAATCAACAGCTCTGCCTTTATCTTCACAATGATTTTCACAAATTGGACATTTTAGTTTATAATACTCAATTCCATTGCACAGTGGACAAATACCATCCATAAAAAGCTCACTCCAATTTCATTTACTTCATTAAGAAAGGATGGAGATTAATCTCCATCCCTTATTAGCCATAGCTATTATTTTGTATAACCACCTAAGCTTTGTTCAGCCATTTGAACTAAACGTTTAGTGATCTCACCACCTACAGAACCGTTAGCACGAGCTGTAGTATCAGGACCTAAGTTTACTCCAAACTCAGAAGCGATTTCATACTTCATTGCATCTAATGCTGATTGAGCACCAGCTACTACTAAGTTGTTGCTGCTATTGTTGTTTGCCATGTTGTCTCACCTCCTTAAGTAGTGTAATGATAGTATGACTCTAATCGATTAACATATGTATGTTTAGCTAATGTAAATTTTGGAAAAAACATTTTAATTGGTTTTTCCGCGTTTTTTACATAAAAAAAGCACTAGATCAACATCTAGTACTAGTTTTCTACACTATATTGTAAATTATTTTATCTTAAAAATTATTGTATTAATTGTAAAAATTGTTTTGTTCTTGCATGTTTAGGATGCTCTAAAACATCTTTAGGATGACCTTGTTCAACAATATAACCACCGTCCATAAAAATGACTTCATCCGCTACATCTCGAGCAAATTTCATTTCATGTGTAACGACAATCATTGTCATTCCCTCTTCTGCTAACTCCTTCATTACCTTTAGAACTTCTTGTACAAGCTCTGGATCTAATGCTGAAGTTGGTTCATCAAATAAAATGACTGTTGGTTCTAAGGCTAACGCTCTAGCTATCCCCACACGCTGTTGCTGTCCACCTGAAAGTTGATGTGGTAATAAATTTATTTTCTCTTCTAATCCTACTTTAGTAAGTAAGTCAATTGCTTTTTGTTTTGCAACATCTTTTTTTATTTTTTGTACAGTTACTAAACCTTCCATTACATTTTCTAACGCTGTTAAGTGAGGAAATAAATGGTGTTGTTGAAAAACCATACCTGTTTTACTTCTTAAAGAAATAATTTCTTTTTTCGTAACTTTATTAGAAAAATCTAATGTCTGTTCATCAATTGTTATCTTACCATCTGTCGGATGCTCTAAAACATTAATACATCTTAAAAATGTTGTTTTCCCAGAACCAGAAGGGCCGATAATAGCAGTAACAGTACCTTTTTCTACATTTAAGCTAACATCTTTTAATACTTCTAATTCACCAAAATTTTTTTTAATATTTTCTAGTTTTATCATATGTTCTTCCTCCATTACTTAGCAACATAGCGTTCAACTCGAGCTTCTAATCGACCTTGAATGACTGAAAGGAAGAAGCAAATTATCCAATAGATGAATGCAGCCTCTATATAAACAACTAAAAATTTATAATTCGTTGCAGCTATTTCCTGAGCTGTTCTAAACATTTCAGTAACTAAAATTAATGAAGCCAAAGAAGTGTCTTTTACTAAACTAATAAAAGTATTTGATAACGGCGGTAAAGAAACTCTAGCCGCTTGAGGAATAATAATTCGTTTTAATGTTTGATTATATGTCATGCCGATTGAATAAGCAGCTTCCCATTGCCCCTTATCAATCGACTGGATTGATCCTCTAATAATTTCAGATGCGTAAGCACCAACACTTAATGAAAAACCAATAATAGCAGAAATATAAGGTGATATTGTTACATGTATCGAAGGTAAACCATAAAAAATAATAAATAATTGTACTAAAAGAGGTGTCCCTCTAATGATTGAAACATAAAATTTTGCTATTCCATTTAAGAATTTATTACCTGACAGACGGAAAAGTGCGGTAATAAATGCTAATACAATACCTACTACAAATGTAATAATTGTTAATGGAATAGTGCCTATTAAAGCAGTTTTAACCATTGGAAGGAAAGAATCCTTCGCAATGGTTAAATTGTCACTCCACTCTGGGCTGAGTATATTATTTAAGTCCATCTTTACCGAACCATTTTTGTACTATTTCATCATACTTCCCGTCTTTTTTCATATCTGCAAGTGCTTTGTTCACTGCTTTTACTAATGAATCATCATCTTTACGGAACATAAATCCACTGTTAGAAGCATCCTTTTCTAATGCTGCAATTTTAACTTTATTGTCGCCAGTTTCATTTAAATAGTTTTGAATTGATAATTTATCGTTGATTGTAACATCAGCACGGCCTGTTTCAATTAATTGAATTGCTTGGCTAAAACCTTCTACCCCAACTAATTTAGCTCCATATTTCTTAGCTAAGTCACCATAATTACTTGTTAAAGATTGAGCAGCATTTAAGCCTTTAATTCCATCAAATGAGTTAACTTTTGAATCAGATTTTACAACTAATGCACCTGATGAAGTGATATATGGATCAGAGAAATAATATTTTTTCTCACGATCTGGTCTAATACCAACTTCATTTGCAATGATGTCAAAACGTTTTGCATCTAAACCTGCAAACATTGCATCCCATTGAGTTTCAAAATATTTTGGTTTTACTCCTAAACGTTTTGCAACTTCATTTGCTAAATCAACATCAAAACCTGTTAATTTACCAGATTTATCATGGAACGTGAAAGGTGCATACGTACCTTCAGTACCAATTTTTAACTCTCCGCTATCCTTCACTTGAGTTAATAAATCTTTTCCTTTTGCAGTTTCTTCTTTTTTATTTGTATTGCAACCTGCCATAACACCTGCTGCTAAAAATAACGAACCTAATGTTAAACCAATTTTCTTAATATTCATTCTTCAATCTCCCTTAACCTTATCGGAATTGTTTGTTTTGAATTGTGTGTCTTAAATATATTGCATGTATTAAAAAATTACAACAAAAAAATCTTATATTTTTATTATTTTTCTTTTTGCCTTTTTAATTCTATTTTTATGATAGAAAAAGAAATTTGGAAAAATCGGGCGTCTAAGGAAAACAAGAATTTATCATTAACCTAAAATTACCAAAATAAGAAAGTAAAAATCGTAATCATATTATTTTCTTTAAGATCTAAACTGCATCGTCAACACAAACATAAAAAAACTCGACTCCTAAGAACGAGTTTACAGAGTGTTGAAATGTAACACGATCTATAGAGAATACAAAATTTAGTGGAAGTTAATATTCATTTTATATTTATTAACGATTTTAAATGTTAAAGTGTTTCAACAATTTTAATATACCAACAATCTATAGTAATTGTTTTTTATTAAATTAATTAAAAATTTTAAGAGCAAATTTTAAATATATCGTTCTAAATGATTATTTATAATTGATTGTTCAATCTCAATTGACTTAAAAATCGTTTATTAAACTGTTACACTAAGTAAAGGATATTTAATTAGTATTTTATCGTAAACTTTTTTTGAAGAATTAGTTGATTGGAATGGAGGGATGCTCGACTCCTATGGGATAAGCGGGAAGGCTGAGACCCCGCAGGCTTGCCGAAGAGGCGAAAGAATCTCGCCCCATGGAAAGCGAGCATCCTGTAATGGAAATCAACATCACTCAACTCCTTTTACGAAATTTTGATAATTATAATTGACAAGATTGTTTTTAATAATATAAAAAACTCGGCTCCTAAGAACCGAGTTTACTTTGCAAATTTTGTTGATTTATTTTTACAATTACACTTTGGATTCTTCTATTTTGAACTTCTTTAATGATGAAGGTTAAATTTTTATATTGAAGTAATTCTCCATTTTTTGGTATATGTTTAAAACTTTCAAATAACCATCCACCTAATGTTAAATATCTACTACTAGGTTTTTTTATGTTAAATCGATTAAAAAAACTCGATAAGTCAATTGCGGCTTGGAATTGGTACTCATTCTCATTTATTTGGAAAAACTCATCCTCTTGCTCGTCAAATTCATCTCTAATTTCGCCAACTAGTTCTTCAATTATATCTTCAAGCGTAACGATACCGGAAGTTCCTCCAAATTCATCCATAACAATAGCTAGATGTGCATTTTGTTTTTGAAGAAGTTTTAGCACTGTAGAAATTTTCATTGTTTCCATAACAAAAATCGGCTCTCTAATCAGTTCATGAATATTAACTGTTTTTTTTTGTATTAGTTGAGTTAAAAATTCCCTTTCAGAAATTACACCAATTATATGATCAATATCCTGCTCATAAACTGGGATTCTAGAATACCGTTCTTGTAAAAATAAATTACATATATAGTCCACAGATTCATTTATATCAATCGCTACCACATTTGTTCGGGGTGTTAAAATGTCATTTACTTTTTTTTCTTTAAAAGTGATTATTCTTAAAAATAATTCATCTTCGTACAAGTTAAATTGTTCTTCATCATCAACATCAAATAAATAATTATGAGTTAAAAGATGTTTTTCTTTTGACTCTACATTTTTTCGATCATTAGATTCCTTAAAAAAAAGTCGGTTAATAAAGTCTAAAAAAATTTTTATACCATTACCCGAGGGAGCATCTGACAAGCACTTCACACCCCTATAACAAATTTTTTTAATTATTAACTATCGACAATCCTTTACAAATATTTAATTTATATGTATTCAATAAAGGTAGAATTATGCAAAAAAAAGCCTCTTACTTTAGAAAAGTAGAGGGGGAAAAATGAGGTATTGTACGAAACGATTAAAAAATAAGCTGATTGAAATAGTTAATAAAATAACTAGTAGAAGAATTAGAACTTCTGTTCAAATCAACCTTACAACCTTATTTTATAATAAAATGAATTGAATTGGAGTTGTAAGTTGTTAACTTTTTGTGAATTATTGTACAAAGTATAACACTATAAGGTTTTAGTATTAATTTGTTTAAGAATCAAAAAAAAGAAGGTATAAAGACTTATGCCGTTATCCTTCTTTTTCATTTTTATCTTTATGATTTTACTGCCTGAATAAACTCATTTTTTTTTATTTCAACTAATTTAACTTGGTGTGAATCTAATTCAACAACTTTGAATTCAAAGTCCTCAAATATGACAGATTCACCTTGTTGGATGTCGTGATTTTGAGTTAAAATCCACCCACCAATTGTATCAACATCGTCTTCCTCAACATATAGACCAAATAAGTCATTAATTTCAGTAATTAATACTTTTCCGTCTACAATCTTATGTGATTCTGAAATATGTTGAACAGCTGGTTTTTCATCATCATCATATTCATCACGTATTTCCCCAACAATCTCCTCAAGAATATCTTCCATTGTTAATAATCCCGCTGTTCCACCATATTCATCATACAGAATTGCAAGTGGAATACGTTTCTTTTGCATTAACAATAATAAATCATGGATTGCGATTGTTTCAATTACCTGAATAACTGGGCGAGTATAGTTTGCGAAATCGTATGTTTTTTCAACTTTTCCATCAAGATATCGAATAAAAAAGTCTTTTACATTAACCATACCTAATATATCATCTTTATCTTCACCAAAAACTGGGTAACGTGTATATTTTTCGTTTTTAATTATTTCAATTTGTTCTTCAATTGGGTCTTCTGCATATAAACCGATAATTTCAGTACGAGGGACCATAATTTCTTTTGCAAGTCGGTTATCGAATTCAAAAATATTATTTAAATATTTATACTCAGCCTGATTAATTTCTCCGCTTTCAAAGCTTTCTGATAAAATAATTCTCAATTCTTCCTCAGTATGAACTTCTTCTGATTCAGATGCTGGCTTAACTCCAAATAATCCTGTAAAAAATCTTGCAGAACTATTTAATGCCCAAATAAATGGATAAGCTATTTTATAGAAAACAATAAGTGGAGTAGCAAGTATTAGTGTGATCGATTCAGCTTTTTGAATAGCAACCGTTTTAGGTGCTAGCTCACCAATTACAACGTGAATAAATGTCATAAATGAGAAAGCTAAAATAAACGAAATAGATTTAGCGATTGTTCCGTTTAATCCAAGAAATTCTACGACTGGGTGTATAAGATGCTCAAACGTTGGCTCACCTAAGTAACCTAATCCTAAAGCTGTAACCGTAATACCTAATTGACAAGCTGATAAATATTCATCCAAACTCGTCGTAACCTTTTTAGCAGCTACTGCACCTCGCTTTTTTTCGGCTAATAGTTGATCAATTCTACTTGATCTAACTTTCACTATCGCAAATTCTGCTGCTACGAAAAAAGCTGTAAGTGCGATTAAAACTGCAATCATAAACAAGTTAACTATGTCCAATGACGAACTCGAGTATATTACTCGAGTATTCACCTCCTGAGAATTTCAATCTACAAAAATATAAAATTATTATTTTACTTACTTAATAGATTACCATAATTTAGTAAAACATACCTATTTTATAGCTTTAATAAATTGTTAAGTTTTAAAATTAATTTAGTCATTATTTTACAAAATGTTTCAATGTTTCAAATAACGGAAATGTATGATGTGACAATGAATCTACTAAAGCATTTTTTTCACAATCATTCATACCCGATATTACTGGTACTAATTGAGCTAATTTAGCTTCAAGCTCAATAATTTGATTTGATATTTGTTGAATTTGTTCAAAAACACAATTTTTTTGATTATAATTAGTTTGCAGTAAATCTTTTATCTCTTCTAAGGAGATTCTCATTTTTTTACAATGTTCAATAAATCTGAGAGTCTCAATTGCCTCTGTGGAATAATATCGATAGTTTGATTCAGATCGTTTTGCTTCTAGTAACCCTAATTTTGTATAATAATCAATTGTTCTTTTTGAAACTTGAGCTATTTCAGCTAACTCACCAATGCGATACTCGATCCCAAGTGACAACCCTCCCCATTTTAAATAGTATTACTATTATATAATTTAGAAAGTATACAGTCAAACGTTACAGTTCTACATAAATTTCGTCTTCAAAGTAAATACGGATTCGTTATAATTAATCGTTTTTGTTTAATCTTTGTTGTTTTTTTTAGAAGTTGGTGTGTTGATTTCCTCTCCAGGATGCTCGCTTTCCGAATTTCCAGTCCATAATACCTTAAATGGTATGGGTAATTTTTTATTTTATTTGCGATTCACTGGATTTTAATTGTAGTTTTGCTAATTTTATTTGCGATTTTCTAATTTAAATTGCAGTTTTCCTAATTTTATTTGCGATTCTCAGATTTTAATTGCACTCTCCTGTTCTTCTGTAGCTTTTCAATAAAAAAGAGGGTCCCCCATAAAACTTATGGGATACCCTCTTTTTTTTGAAACTTTTCATTCTCTAAAATCAAATAAGCTAAGGAAAACATCAGTAATCTCAGGATCAAATTGAGTTCCTTTATTCTTTTCTATTTCCTTTAAGCAGTCTTCTAAAGACATGCCTTTACGATATAATCGATTTGAGATCATCGCATCATAGCTATCGGCTATTGCTACTATTCTAGCAGTTAAAGGAATTTGATCACCCTTTAGTCCTCTTGGATATCCTTTTCCATCGTATCTTTCATGATGGTATAAAACGCTATCAAGGATGCCATTTTCATTAAAAATAGCAATATGTTTAATAATGTCATATCCAATCACAGGATGTTTTTTAATTGTATTATATTCATCTTCAGTCAATTTCTCATGCTTCAGTAAAATATGCTCCGGAATTCCTATTTTACCAATATCATGTAATAGCCCCCCTTGATGGATGACTGCACATAAATTTTTAAGTAATATGTAATTAGGTAGCTAATAATATGCCCTGCCTGGGGAACTAAATAGTATCTAGAAAGTACTATTATTGTAGAAACTAAAATGATAAACCAATTAGAACAGTTGTAAAAACCAAGTCCAAATAATACAGTATCAAGCATGTACAGTAGGTAAAAACTATCACTTTTTTTAGAACAAATTAGATTAAATAATACACTCACCGCAAAAGAAATGTAAAAAGCATAACGAAAATAAACTGGATTGTTAAACCATTTAGAAAACATTTAAACTCCCTTAAAAACAATTTAATCATTAAATTTTCCATTTTCTTCTAAAACTATGCATTTTTATTTTTTAATCAAAGTATTAACCGAATTAATTTTTCGTTTGTATTCATGTAAATTTACTAATTTAAGTACTTCAATCATTACATTCACTTTTCAGAAATGCGAAAATTAAAATATTTTGTGAATTTTTTATGATTTTATTTCATCTTTTATTGACCAACGTATATGAGTAGTTTAAAGTTAGAATATTATAAAAATAACTAGTGAGGATGATTTTTATGGAACGCGTTTTTAATTTCTCTGCAGGCCCATCTGTCTTGCCTGTTCCAGTATTGGAAAAGGTACAAAAAGAACTTGTTTCTTACGGTACTTCTGGTATGTCAGTTATGGAAATGAGTCATCGTTCGGCTGAGTTTGAAGGAATTATTAAGAAATGTGAAAGCTTATTACGTGAACTTTTAGAAATTCCATCAAATTATAAAGTGTTATTTTTACAAGGTGGAGCATCAACTCAGTTTTCAATGATTCCATTAAACTTATTAAGAAAGCATAAAAAAGCTGCTTATATTAATACAGGAACTTGGTCAAAGAAAGCAATCTCTGAGGCAAAAAAATATGTAGATGTTGATGTTATCGCTTCATCTGAGGATGAAAATTTTTCATATATTCCTAATTTAGAAGATTTAGCCCTTTTTGAACCATACGATTATTTACATATTACAACGAATAACACAATTGAGGGGACAAAATACTCTACTTACCCTAAAACAAATTCTCCATTAGTTGCAGACTTTTCTTCAAATATTCTTTCTGAACCAATTGATGTCTCACAATTCGGTTTAATTTATGCTGGAGCTCAAAAAAACATCGGTCCAGCAGGGTTAACAATTGTCATTATTAGAGATGATCTTATTGGAAATGCCGATAAAAATTGCCCGACAATGCTCGACTACAAAACACATGTAGAAGCTTCTTCACTTTATAATACACCTCCTACATTCAGCATTTATGTAGCGATGCTAGTTTTAGAATGGATTAAAGAATCAGGTGGTTTAAATCGTATTTATCAAACTAATCTTTTAAAAGCTCAATTATTATATGATTTTATCGATCAATCTGACTTGTTCTCTTCACCAGTAAAAAAAGAGAATAGATCACTTATGAATATTCCATTTACATCAACTTCTGATGAATTAAATAAGCAATTTCTTGCTCAGGCAAATTCAGCTGGCTTGGTGAATCTTGAAGGTCATCGATCAGTTGGTGGAATGCGAGCTAGTATTTATAATGCGATGCCATTAGAAGGCGTTGAGAAATTAGTTCATTTTATGAGTCAATTTGAAAAGAAAATATTAGAGGAGATTGTAAGATGATAAAAATTCAAACATTAAATAATATTTCTGAGCACGGAATGAAAGAATTTCCTTTGGAAAACTATACTATTAACAATCAATTAAATGAACCGGATGGAATTCTTTTAAGAAGCCATAGTATGCATGAAATGAGCATACCAAGCAGTGTTAAAGCAATCGCAAGGGCTGGCGCTGGGGTCAATAATATTCCAATTGATGAGTGTACTTCAAGAGGTATTGTTGTATTTAATACGCCTGGTGCAAATGCAAATGCAGTTAAAGAACTAGTTCTGACAAGTTTATTCCTTTCTTCACGACGAATTATTGAAGGAATTGAGTGGACTCGTTCATTATTTGGTGAAGAAAATGTTTCTAAAATTGTCGAAGCTGGTAAAAAAGAATTTGCAGGAGCAGAGGTCGCAGGAAAAAAATTAGGTATTATTGGTTTAGGAGCAATTGGTGCACTTGTAGCAAATGATGCGCTTGCGTTGGATATGGAAGTATATGGTTATGACCCTTATATTTCAGTCGAAACTGCATGGCGATTATCTAGGAATGTGCAACGAATCGATAATTTAGAGCAGATTTTTTCAACATGCGATTATATAACAATCCATGTGCCTTTAACACCTGAAACAAAAGGATTTGTGAATGAAAAACTTTTATCTGGAATGAAAAAGGGAGCAAGAATACTTAATTTTTCACGGTCTGAATTAGTAGATGATGTGGCGCTAGAATATGCGTTGAATAACGGGACTGTAGGGGTTTATGTGACTGATTTTCCAAATGAAAAAGTGATTGGTATGAAGAATGTCATTCCAATTCCTCATTTAGGAGCATCAACAACTGAATCAGAAGAAAACTGTGCCCGAATGGCAGCAAAACAATTAAAAAATTATTTGGAAACAGGTAATATTAAAAACTCCGTTAATTTTCCAAATGTAGAATTACCTTATACAGGGAAAAAACGTATTACGATTGCACATAAAAATATTCCAAATATGGTCGGTCAAATTACAGGATTACTAGCAAACTATCAAGTAAATATTGCTGATATGCTTAACCGAAGTAAAGGTGCTTTTGCATATACAATGATTGACCTTGATGAAACAATCAATGGTCCAGTTGAACAGTTGTTAAAAGATATTGAGGGTGTTATTTCTGTAAGAATTATCTAACCTTCAGACTGCCCGTAAACGCTCGCTTTCTTCGTTGCTTCGCCAGTCTGCGGTGATTTTTAATTAATCCAATGATGCGGTAGGATCATTAAGAGTCCTACCGCCATTTATTTATTTTTTATTCAAAACAATTTTCAATAATTGTCGCAACGCCTTCTCCGCCACCAATACATAGTGTTGCAAGGCCGTACTGTGTCTCTCTTCTCTTCATTTCATGAATCAATGTAACTAGTATTCTAGTTCCACTTGCACCAATTGGATGTCCGAGTGCAATCGAGCCGCCATTTACATTTACAATATTTTCGTCAAAACCGCATTCCTTCATAACAGAAAGCGATTGCACAGCAAATGCTTCGTTCGCTTCAATCAAGCCTATTTCACTTAATTCAATCGATGATTTTTCAATTGCTTTTTTAGCTGCAAATGCTGCTCCAATTCCCATTATACTCGGATCAACGCCTGCACTACTATTTGCATTTATTTTTACTAATGGTTTAATACCTAGTTCTCTTGCTTTACTTTCACTCATTAATACAACTGCTGCTGCGCCATCATTTATACCTGAGGCATTTGCTGCTGTAACTGTTCCATTTTTTTCGAAGGCTGGTCTTAGTGATGAAATTTTCTCTACTGTAGCACCAAATTTTGGATATTCATCCTCTTTAAAAATGATTGGATCCTTTTTACGTTGTGGAATTTCAATCGCAACAATTTCATCTTCAAATTTTCCGGCCTTCATTGCATTTTCGGCTTTTTGTTGACTATTTACCGCAAACTCATCTTGTTTTTCTCTAGAAACTTCATAACGAACTGCTAAGTTTTCAGCTGTGTTTCCCATGTGATAATCATTAAACGCACACCATAGTCCGTCTGCAATCATACTATCAACAATTTGTTGATTGCCCATTCTATATCCATCTCTTGCACCTTTAAGTAAATATGGTGCTTGACTCATATTTTCCATCCCGCCAGCAACAATAATTTCAGAGTCTCCTGCTATAATTGCTTGAGTCGCTAAATGGACTGATTTTAATCCAGATCCACAAACCTTATTTATCGTCATTGCTGAGACAGTATTTGGGAGTCCTGCCTTTAATGCTGATTGTCTAGCCGGATTTTGACCTAAACCAGCCTGAAGTACATTTCCCATTATGACTTCATCAACTTGACTTTCTTGAATACCCGCTCTATTAATCGCTTCTTTAATAACTTTAGCACCTAATTCTACTGCACTTACATCTTTCAATGTACCACTGAAACTTCCGATTGCAGTTCTAACAGCACTAACAATTACAACGTTCTCACTCATTTTATTTCCCCCTTTTTATTTCATCCTAATTAACCAAACGACATGAAATCCTTTAACTTTTTATGTTATAAGCTTTACATTTTTCATAAAAAGTTGACTTGCTTATTTCTAATAATTTTGCAGCTTCAATTTTATTACCTTGAGATTCAATTAGAGCTCTCTTAATTGCTTCCTTTTCGGTCTCTTCAATCATTTCTTTTAACGATTTTAAGGAAATTTGATTATTTAATTGAGATGCATTTTTTTCGAATTCGACTGTATTTTTTTGATTGGTTGGATTTTCATATAAATAAAGAGGTAATTGCTTTGGTGTAATCACTTTACCATTTAGGACATTTATGCATCTCTCAAGTACGTTTTCTAGTTCTCGAATATTTCCTGGCCAATGATGTGACTTAAGAATTTGAAAAACTTCATTTGAAATTTGAATTCCGTTTCGATGAAATTTCCTTTCGAGTTTTTTTATTAACGAATCTGCTATGAGAGGTAAATCATTTATCCTTGATCTAAGTGGAGGAATGTCTATTTTAATTACATTTAAGCGGTAATACAAATCCTGACGAAATTCTTTTAATACTACCATCTTCTCAAGATTTCGATGCGTAGCGGCAATGACTCTTACATCAATGGAAGTAGGAGAACTTCCACCAACTCTTTCAATCTCTCTTTCTTGAAGTACTCGCAGTAATTTACTTTGCATATGCAAAGACATATCACCAATCTCATCTAGGAAAATCGTTCCTCGGTTCGCAATCTCAAATTTTCCTTTTTTCCCGCCTCTTTTTGCACCTGTAAAAGCACCTTCTTCATAACCAAATAGCTCTGATTCTAGTAAATGCTCTGGAATTGAAGCACAATTTACTCTTACGAATGGAAAGTTTCTTCTTGGACTAGCATCGTGAATTGCATGTGCAAATAATTCCTTACCTGTACCAGATTCCCCAAAAAGTAAGATTGCAGATGAACTTGCAGATACTTGCTCTGCCAAGTTTTTTGCAGAATTAAAGATTGGAGTATCACCAATTATTTGATTGAAGCTATATTTACTACTTAACTCTTTCTCAAATTTTCTTTTATAATAGTTTAATTCTTCTATTAAAGGTTCTACTTTTTTAGAATACTCAAGCCACTCTTGCGCATTACGGAACATTACGGTTCCAACAGCACCTACTAATTCATCCCCTACATACAGCGGATAACGATTTGCGACCATTTCTGTATTTTTTATTGGATGGATCTCAGCTACTTCTGCCTGACCAGTTTTGGCGACTATATGCATTCTAGAGTTTTCAATTACATCTACTACAGGCATCCCTATCACTTCATGAGCAGAACGACCAACAAACTCACAATACGATTCATTCATATACAAAACTTTTCCTTCACGATTAACGACAACAATCCACTCAGTTGCAAGATTAATAATCTCGGAAATCCAATCAAAAGGAAGACTCTCTAACATACTATTCATACCATACCTCGCTTAAAGTAGTAGGGTACTAGAAAGGATAAGAGCAGGAATCACCCCCTGCTCAAAACAAACCTTTCCTCTTATCCTACTGAACTGTATATCCTGCATCTATTACATTCGCTTGACCTGTAACCCCGCCAGTATATTCACTAGCAAGAAATACTGTATAATTTGCAATTTCTTTTACTGTAAGTAATCTTTTTTGAGGTACTAATGGATAAATTACTTCTTCAATTACACTTTCAATTGGCACATTTCTTGTTTTTGCTAAGTCGGCCAACTGGTTTTGAACTAAAGGTGTATCAACATAGCCTGGGCAGATTGCATTGACTGTAATACCCTCAGTTGCACCTTCTAATGCAGCAACCTTTGTTAAACCAATAACGCCATGCTTCGCAGAATTATAAGCAGCTTTGCCAGCGAATCCTATTAACCCATTGATCGAAGCCATATTAATAATGCGACCATACTTTTGCTTTTTCATAATTGGAAATACATGTTTGATACTAATAAAAGGTGCAGTTAACATGACCTTAATAAGTAATTCGAATTTTTCAGTAGGGAAATCCTCTATTGATGACACGTATTGTAATCCAGCATTGTTTATTAAAATATGTAATTCACCAAATTGATCGATTACTTTATGAAACGTGTCAACTACCTGTTCTTCATTTGTAACATCACATGCATAACCGATCGCATTAAACCCTAGCTCTTGTAATGATGTAGCAGACTTTTGAACATTTTCCTCATTTAAGTCGGTTAAGACAACTGTTGCTCCTTGCTCTGCAAAGGTTTTAGCAATTTCAAAACCAATTCCACTACCGGCACCAGTTATCAGTGCAACCTTCTCAGAAAGCATTTGCTGCATTTGTTTGCCTCCTTTTAAAGATTAGTTCACGTTATTTAATAACTTCGGACTAATTGTAAATGTAGCCTCAGTTTTTTCAGTAATTTCTTGAATCGTTGCTCCACCAACGCATTCTACTAAAACCATTCCATTTTCTGTAAAATCAAAAACTGCTAATTCAGTAATTAGTCTATGAACTACGCTTTTTCCAGTTAAAGGTAAAGTACATGCTTTTTTAACTTTACTTTCACCGTATTTATTTGCATGTTCCATCACTACGACGATTTTCTTAGCACCATTTACTAAGTCCATCGCACCGCCCATACCTTTAACCATTTTTCCTGGAATCATCCAGTTAGCAAGATCACCAGTTTCTGAGACTTCCATACCACCTAAAATAGCTAAATCAATATGGCCTCCTCTAATCATCGCAAAAGATTCAGCGCTATCAAAATAAGAAGCTCCTTTAGCCGCAGTTACTGTTTCTTTACCTGCGTTGATTAAGTCAGCATCAAGTTCAGCTTCTGTTGGGTATGGTCCAATACCTAGTAAACCATTTTCAGATTGAAGCATTACTTCAATTCCTTCTGGAAGATAGTTTGCTAATAAAGTAGGTAGTCCAATTCCAAGGTTTACATACATACCATCTTGAATTTCTTTAACCGCAGTTTGAATAATTAATTGACGAATATCTTTCATGTTATTAGCCTCCTATACTCCTGTAGTCATTCTACGTTCAATTCGTTTTTCGTATGTTTCACCGTGGAATACGTGTTGTACATAAATGCTTGGCGTATGAATTGCATCAGCATCAAGTTCCCCAACTTCTACTACTTCTTCGACTTCTGCAATTGTGATTTTTCCAGCCATAGCTGCAAGTGGATTAAAGTTACGAGCAGTTTTTCTAAAAATTAGATTTCCTTGCTTATCAGCTTTCCACGCTTTAACAAATGCAAAATCTCCTACGATTCCTTCTTCTAATAAATAAGTTCTTCCATTAAATACTTTATGTTCTTTTCCTTCTGCGATTGGTGTACCTACACCTGTTGCTGTGTAGAATCCTGGGATTCCAGCACCGCCTGCACGAATACGTTCAGCTAGAGTCCCTTGAGGAACAAGCTCTACTTCAAGTTCTCCACTTAAGAACTGCTTTTCAAAAATTTTATTTTCTCCAACATATGAAGAAACCATTTTTTTAATTTGTTTATTTGCTAATAAAAGACCAAGACCCCAATCGTCTACTCCACAGTTATTACTTACGATTGTTAAATCCTTTGTCCCTTTATCTCGTAATGCTAAAATCATTTTTTCAGGAATACCGCAAAGACCAAAGCCACCAACTATAATCGTAGCTCCATCATGAATTTGTGAAACAACCTCTTCAACTGAAGTAATTACCTTATTCTTGCCCATTATTTTGCTCCCTTCAAAAGTAAGATTAGTAGTTTAACATTCTTAAACAAGTCCTGTAAGTTTAAATACTGCAATGATTAAGAATACTGCAACTGTTTTAATGATTGTTATTGCAAAAATATCTTTATATGACTGGCGATGTGTTAAACCAGTTACAGCTAATAATGTAATAACTGCACCATTATGAGGCAAAGTATCCATACCACCTGAAGCCATCGAAATAACACGATGCATAACTTCAGGGGGAATATTGTATTTATTGATTGCCTCGATATATTTTTCAGACATTGCACTAAGTGCAATCCCCATACCACCTGATGCAGAACCTGTAATACCTGCTAAAGTTGTAGTTGTCACAGCTCCATTTACTAATGGATCCGTAAATGTATGAGAGATTCCTTTACTTACCATCCCAAATCCAGGTAAAGCAGAGATTACTCCACCAAAACCATACTCAGCACCAGTATTCATAGAAGCAAGTAGTGCTCCACCAATGCTTGCATTCATACCTGTCTTTAGATTTGTACGCATATTCTTATAGCCATAAATCATCGCTGAAAGAATCCCAATAACTAAAGCACATTCAACTGACCAAATACCAACAACTGCAGGAATTTGAACAACCCCAAAAGCTTCTAGTCCAATTGATTTAAAGTCAAATCCATTTGGGTACCATTTTGGGAATGAAACAACAAAAAATTTATTTGAAAATCCAACTAATAATAGTGGAACAAATGCTAAAATTTGTTTTAAAACTGGTGTAGGCGTATTGGTCGTTAATGAAGGAACTTCTGTTTGAGTTTCATTTGCAGCAGCTAATTCTCCATTAAATCCTAAATAACCTTCACCAGCTTTTTCTGCTTTTTTACGTCTTGATTCTAAGTACCAAAGACCAACTGCAAGTACAAAAACAGCAGCTAAAATACCTAGAAATGGTGCAGCATAAATATCTGTTTTGAAAAATGTAGTTGGAATAACATTTTGAATTTGCGGTGTACCTGGCAATGCATCCATCGTAAATGTAAACGCACCAAGTGCGATTGTTCCAGGAATTAATCGTTTAGGAATATTCCCTTCACGGAATAAGTTTGCAGCAAATGGATAAATAGCAAATACAACAACAAACAAGCTTACTCCACTATATGTTAAAATTGCGCCCATTAATACAATCGCTAAAATCGCTCTTTTTGCTCCAACTAATTGAATAATTGTTTTCGCGATTGATTCAGCAATTCCAGACATTTCAACGACTTTACCAAAAATTGCTCCAAGTAAAAATACAGGAAAATATAGTTTTATGAAACCAACCATTTTTTCCATAAAAATATTACTAAAGAATGGAAGAATATAACTTGGTTCAGTTAAAAGTACTGCAAATAAAGCACAAATTGGTGCAAATAAAATAACAGAAAACCCGCGATAAGCAACAAACATTAAAAGTCCTAATGCTAATAAAATAATTAAGATTTCCATAATAACCTCCTTGTTATCTTTATGAATCGGCACTTTCTGATAACGCTTTCATTCAAACTATTTAACTAGTTCAATTTCCACTATTTACTGTATTTTGCTCCTTTCACAGAATGTCCTTCTGCTTTTATATAAGCAAATAGTGTGCCAAGTTATTAATGGATTGTCCTTAGACTGATGTGTATATTTTTAGGACCGTGTCTTCACACTGAATATTTATTTTATAATTCTAATAATATTAAGTTAATTTATAATTTTCAATTATTTTTATCGAAATTTTTCCGAAATTTCGGAATTTCACTTCAATAAAATTCCGAAAACCTGGAAATTCCAGAAATTCGGAATTTTATTTTTTGTACATTTTATGAACTTTTTATAGTGAACAATGATGATGAATTAAATTTTTCATCCAATCATGTACCTCTAAAAATTGAAACCCTTCTTTTTTAGCTTTCTGATTACTCAATGATTGATCACTATAAGCATCAAATGGTGATTGATCTTCGACTGGACCATGAGAGTTAATAATAGCCTCTTTTCCAGTTTCCTTTTCACAAATGTTTATTATTTCTTGAAAAGTTATTTCACCATTAGAACATGCATTAAAAGGACCACTTTTAATCGATTCATTTTCACCTAACCAAAGTAAAAACTCAGCGGTTTCATCAGAATCGATAAAGGTCATCTCTTTGTTTAAATCTGATAGTATTATTTCTTCATTTCTTAAAACTTTATCAACATGGAAGAGTAATCTTTTCGTATAATCATCTGGTCCTAATACGATTGGGAATCTAGCCGCAAACACTGGAAAATTTGCTTCTTGATATAAAACAGCCTCACAAAGACGCTTCCCTTCGGCATATGAATATTCGTTATCTTTATTATACTTAATAGGATAATTGTAAGGATCGAAGTCAGTTTCCACATGGTTTAATCCCGTATCATAAACTGCTAAAGATGAAGTAAAAATATATTTTTTAACTTGATTAGTTAATAGTTTAATAATTTCTTTTGCTTCTTTTGGAGTATAACAAATATTATCATAGACAATGTCCCAATTATGCTTGCTTAATTTTGCCATTGTCGCAGGATTTCGTCGATCGATCACAAAACGACTAACTTGATCTCCAAATTCATCTTCTGTAAGTCCTCTTGTTGCGATTGAAACATCATAACCTTTATCTATTAATTTATGAACAAGTCGTTTTCCGAAAAACCTTGTACCACCTAATACTAAAACCTTTTTCATTTTTTAACCTCCAAACAAAAAAATACCCAATATTTATTATTCGCCATAAAACTACAAATCACCTTTTTAAATTAGGAAACTTCTTTTACTAAGTTCGTTTTTCTAGTAGTCTAGTTATGCAATTTGGACGAAAAAAGAGAGCCTCTTTCACAGAGGCTCCCCGTTTTTATTATTATTTGTTTAAAACGACTGTTTCAGTTGCAGCACTCACATTCCCTGCTGCATCTTTTGCCGTTACAGAGATTACCAATCCAATGTAATCGCCATAGTTTTTATGAGGTATGTCTAAACTGAAGTTCCCGTTTTGATCTGCTTGTACTTCTGTCACTACATTGTTGAAGTTTATAGTAACCTTCGCATTTGCTTCAGTTCTACCTGTAATTTTTTGATCTTTTTTCGTCACTGTATTCACGATTGGTGCGTCTGGTGCTGTACGATCTAATACAACAATCGATGCTGTTTCACTTTGGTTTCCAGTTGCATCATTTGCACTTACTGTTAATACACTGTCTGCTTTTTGTGGTTTAATTTGAATATTATAGTTTCCACTTGCATCCGTTTTTCCTGAACCAACTACTGTACTATTATTTTTCACAACAATATTGACATTTGCATTTGCTTTACCTGTAATCGCTGTATCATTATCATCAATTACATCAATAGTTGGCGTTAAAAGTAAAGTAGTCATCTGAATAACGTTTGAATAACCACTGTTAAGTGTACCATTTAAGCCGCCATTAACAACTAATCTAAAACGATAGAAAGTACTATCACTTAAGCCTATAACTTTGGCACTAGTTGAGCTAACTGTGATTGGTGTATCCAGTTTTGCATCTGTCCAAGTAGTTGGCCATGTGATACCATCATTGCTTGATTGCTGTTGAATTTTCAATCCACCCCAATTGCCGGCAGGATCTACAGCTAACCAATTAAGTGTAACTGAGTTAGCATGTTTCGAATCAACTTTGAACGTATTTACATTACTATAAACCTTAGCCTTATTGAAGATTTCTGTAGCATACAAGTCTTTACCGTCAACTTTCATAACTTCTTTTGGTAAAATCGTTGCATCTGGATTTGTTTTACCGAAGTTAGTAGCGACAAACTGCATGTCGTTACTATCAACAATACCGTCTTTATTTAAATCTTCTATTGGGTAGTTTACACTATCTTGTTGACCCATTTTATCAGATACTCGCTTCGCATCAAGAACGTCAATCACACCGTCGCCGTTTATATCACCAGCTGCTCCGTACGGTTGAGCTCCTCCGATGTATTTATACACTCCAAGATCATCACCCCATGGCGATTTTTTACCAAGTGTGATAGACTGTATGCTCTTTAAGTGTCCTGGTCCTTCCACAATGAACTTGATTGGATCTTTTGAAAGTGGAATGCCTTTGATATCAATGTAGCCATAACTATCAATTGTACCTGGTATTTTCGTTCCGTCCGGTAGTTGTGCGTACCCTTTTGCGCCAATGCTATCCAACTTCGCTGTGAAGTTATTTTTAAGCCCTTGAAGTTTCACGTACGTTTGCACTTGTGAATGCGTCGGAACGATTTGGAATTGATTTAATCGGCTAAATGCTGTAATTTCTTTTGTTTCATCTGTGCCGTATTGTGTCATGCTAAATTTTGTCATGTCATCATCTGGTGTCAATTTCGAATACATAATATCCCACATGTCATCTGTCACTTTGAATGTCACATCTAAAAATGGACTATCGCCATTGAATCCTTTAAAGTCTGATCCACCTGTTAAATGTGCCCCAACATTGATGTCTGTCACGTGACCAGGGTAAACCTCATCTGCTGTTTTCACTGGTGTATCTACATTCACCTTTACACCGTTTTGGTCTGCCCACTTTTGGAATGCTGGGTTGACTGTTACGCCTTGTAGCTCAAGATAATTATGGTAGTATGCTGATTTAAAAGTACCTGACATCATATCTTTCACGTTGTTTAAGTTTAACGTCATCTTGATTGTATCGTTTAAGGTAACTTTTTGTTTGTTATACGTCGGCACCATATACGGTGATCCTTTTTTGATAAACCCGTACTCATGGAAATCATTGAGAAGCTCCACGTTATGTGCTGCATCCATTGGCATTAACGTAATTGTTGCTGGTCCATTTTCGATATCGGATTTTTCAATTCCGAATTTTGCATCGCCATTTGCTTCAACTGGGAAATCGCCTTCTGGTTCCCCGACACTATTGTGATAGTACCATAAAATATTTGCTGACTGCGTTAACCCAAGTGGAGCAAGTTTCGCTGTCCCTTCATCCGATAGGTTTGTGTGTACCCAGAATGCGTTGTACATGTTGCCATTTTGTTGTTCATCGGTAAAATCTTTGTCTTCTAACTCGTACACGCCAGGTGCATGGTCTTTATAGGTTAACGTCGGTAGCGTGTTGTCCACCACAAACAGTTGTGATTTTTCATACGTTTTTGCATACATGTTAGTCGTATCAGTTGTACGCATTTTTAACGTATATTGCCCTTCCGGTAATGCTGCTTTTGTGAACATATTTGTTTTTTCGAGTTTTGGATCTCCAATAAACGGATAGTATGTGCTTGGGTCAAAGCCTACAACATAATCAATATCGGTTTGAACACTACTCACATTTAATGGGGAATCCGTTGTTGCACCAACTGGATTTCCGTCTTTGTCATAAATCACAATCCAGAAATACTTCATTGGACTGTTGAATCGGAACTTTAGTTGACGACCTGGGTTTCCGTTGAAGTCCGAATAGATTACCGGTTGTCGAGTCGGGGCTGCCGGAACATCCATTAGTAAATTGCCAAGTCCTTTTTCTACCGAGCGAACAGCCAATGGCATGCGATACGTCTCACTTGGGTCGTCATGATTAACAATGTTCAAATAACCTTCGTATCGGCCATATTCCGCCGTATCTGGCAGATTCAAAGTTACTGTAAAGTTCGTTGTTTCACCTGCTTTTACTGTTAGTGATGGTGAACTAGTTGTCACCGTAATGCCGTTTTTAGTTGCGTCACTAACTGTTGCATTTGGTTTAATGAAAGTTGTAGATATATCAAACGTTTTGTCAGAGTTTCCTCGATTTTTTACTTTCACTGTTCGATTACTCGTATTGACCGCACCGTCTTTTTTATACACTGCGCCAAACGTTAATGAACCTTTTTCGTAATTCAAGTTCACACTATTACCGTTACTATCAATGTTTGCAGTTGTGTCTTGTGCTTTAAAACTCACATCACGTTTTACTGCTTTCACTACATTGACTAAACCAGCACCTTGTTCGTATACAGAATAATTGCCGTCTAGATTTCCAGCAGTGTTTGTTAACGCTGCTTTCACATCAGCAGGTGTATAATCGGGATGGGCTTGTAAGATTAGTGCAGCAATACCTGCCACATGTGGCGACGCCATCGATGTACCTGAAATACGAGAATACGCGTTACTATAATCTACTTTATCTGGGCTATGAACGAAATATGGATAAGTTGAGTATACCGATACACCTGGTGCAACAACATCTGGTTTAATGTCATATGTTGCAGCGACTGGTCCTCTTGAACTAAAACTTGCCAAGTGGTTCCCTTCTGTATTTGTTGTACTTACATTCGTAAAGGTGATTGTATTTGTGCCTTCTACACTACGTAAACGTTCACCGTCAGCTTTTGTCATACGGAATGTTGGTATAAAGCCATCATTACTTGCTAAGTAAGCATCAATGTCCCCATCAATATTATTACTCATAATTGCTGCAACTGCGCCTGCTTTCGCTGCGTTTGTAATTTTTTCAGCTAACGCGATTGTACCTCGTGTAATAAGTGCAACTTTTCCAGTTAAATCGATTGGATTGCCGTTCGCATCTTTAAAATCAGCTGCTTGTGCTAAACCAACATCCACGATTGGATACGATTTGTTCTCTAAATCTGACACATGATCATTGTATCCTTTTCCAAGTAACTTGAAGTCAGTAAATGTTTCATTTCCAACTTTTGCTGACGCAATTGGAATACTAACTGGGAAATCACTTGCTCCAACTGTAATGGCAAGTGCTGATGCACCTGGTGTACCTAGTGTCCCTTCACCTGGACCAGAGTTTCCTGCTGAAATAACACATGTTACACCTGCAATGGTTGCGTTATTAATTGCCACAGCTTCAGCTGATAACGGATTATTAACTGGTGCTCCAAGAGATAAGTTGATCACTTTCATACCATCTTTTATTGCTTTATCAATTCCACCTACAATCCCATCTGTATACCCTGTACCGTAAGGACCAAGTACACGATAGTCATACAAGTTCACGCCTGGTGCAACCCCTTGAGCTGGGAATTCTACATTATTTTTCGCTTGAGCAGCAATCGTACCTGATACGTGTGTTCCGTGGTACGTGTAATACGGTTCATCACTTTCAGGTTTGCCAGCTTTTATCCAATCATCGATTGTAGTTTCCATAGGATCGGCATCATTATCAACAAAATCCCAACCTTTAACTGTCGTTGGATCGATTTTGCTTGCATCTTCACCACTTTTTGCACGGTAGCCTTTATATACGTCTGTTAAATCTGGGTGATTGTAGTCAACTCCTGTATCGATAACTCCTACATTGATTCCTTTTCCAGTAGTGCCCTCTTTATGCAAATCTTCAATTCCTGGTAATGGAATATAATTTTCTGCTAAATTATTCCCACCTTGTTCACTTTCAGCAGCAGCTTTCAGTTCACTTGGGTCAAGCTTTACTAAGTCATCGTTTAATACACGATTTACTACACCAGAATCAAATAATTTTTCAACTAAGTTACCTGGTAGTGTCATTGCCACCCCGTTTAATGCATGTGTGTATTCACGCGTAATTTGAGCGGTTGCATCCCCAGTTTGATCGGATGTTTCGTTAGATACTTCGTTTGGCGAAACAGATAATGCAGATACTGCATTTACTGCATTCGTTTTACTTGCACTATTATTTAACCCTTTTATAAATGACTTAAATGTAGCGTGTGACGAGTTAACTGCGCTAGTTTCTGCGCTTAATGTCGTTTTTTCGCCCTCCACTGCTTTTTGCAGTACACTTATTTTTGCTGGCGCTTGTGTAAATTCGACAATAACCCTAACTGGTTTTGAGCTTGTCGTATCAATTTTTGGCGAAATCTTTACATCACTTTCTGGTGACACGTTCTTTAACGCGGCGATTTGCTCAGCTGTTAAGTCTGGTGTGCTTGTTTTTTGTGCCAGTGAACCCATGACCGTTTTTTCTGTGCTCGCATTTGAAGTAGCTGCTAGTACGTTAAATGGAATCATCGAGCCTACAACAAGCGCACTGATCGTTGTTTTAGCTAAACTCATTTTAAAGTTTCTTTTACTCACCTGTTCTCCCCCATTTTTTATTTTATTATTTTGACTTTTGACAATTCTCTTTCTTTTTTTTATTTTATCGCTAGTAATCGACATCGTAAATTGGGGGAAATCATCAAATAAACTTTAAAAAAAAGAAGATAATTGATCCTATTTATAGAACTATTTATTAAAAAGCTTTATAAAACGTCATTTTCAGACAATTTTCATTTGGGCGAATTTTGCATTTTTTAATAAAAAAAAGAAAAGATTAGAAATAATTACTAATAATTATTACAATCCTCTAATTTGACTAAATTTCCATATTTATTTTTCGTTCATATTTTTTTACAAAGAAAAATATTAAAAAAGTTCTAATAATAAAAAAAGAAGATACGAATGTATCTCCTTTCCTAATGACTATAAATACTCTTAATAACAATATAATGAGTTTCCGGCCTTGCACTTAATCTAAGTGGTATAGTCGTCGTTCCATATCCATTACTTATTATTTGTGTTATCCCATTGTACACATGCGTTTTACCTTTTTCATAAGGACCGTATCTGAAAACCCTGATTTGCCCTCCATGTGTATGACCACTTAAAACAAGTGATACTCCTTGTTCCTTCTTTAGTAACTTCAAGATTCTTGGATTATGACTAACTATAAGCTTAAAAGCATTTGGTTTAACATCTTGAAAGGCAAGTTCAAGATCAACCTCTCCAGTTTTCAAATCATCTACCCCAATTAATGCCCAATCTCTTTGCGAATGATTTATCGTAACAGAAGAATTTTTCAAAACAGTTACATTCCATCTTTTAAAAATAGTCAGTAAATCATTCTTTTCTATTTCGATATCATTATTTCCCCAAACAAAATAGACTTTCCCAAGACTACATAGTTTTTGAATATTTTCTTCGATCCGTTTAAGAGGCACGCCTTTTTCTACTAAATCCCCACCAATAATAACAAGATCAACTTGATTTGACAGTCGATCTATAATGGAAGAATGTATTTTTCTTCTATGAATATCAGAAATAAAAAATAGTCTAATTGGCTTTTCAAGAGGAGTATTTGAAAAAGAAAATTCATGTTTTCTAACTATATTTAACCGAGCTTCTATAAACATATACAATAACAGCAATAAACCTAGTAATATACAAATGATAAAAATATAGATGAAATTGCCCTCCATTTCTAGCATTGGAAATTTATCTTCACGCAGTGAGCTTTTCTAAAAAGGACTTTTTAGAAATTCCGTTACTTAATATCCCTAATCATTCTCGCGGGATTACCTCCAACGACAACATTGTCGGGAACATCCTTTGTTACAACCGCACCAGATGCGATCACTACATTATGTCCAATCTTTACTCCTGGGTTAATAATAGCCCTTCCACCAATCCAAACATTATCACCAATCGTTACTGGTTTACCAAATTCAACTCCACTTGCCCTCTCAACTGGATCAAGTGGATGTGTTGCAGTATAAATGTGTACACCGGGTGCCATAAAACAATTTACGCCAATATAAACCGGGCAAACATCCAAGATGACACAATCAAAGTTTGCATAAAAATTTGCACCGACATGAATATTGTATCCATAATCACAACGAAACGTAGGTTCAATAAATATTGTATCACCAGTTGAACCAAATAACTGCTTTAATAGATTTTCTCGTTTACTACTTTCCGTTTCAATCGTCAAATTATACTCACGTGTTAAACGTCGGGCATTAACTCTCTCCTCAATCAATTGAGGATCCCACGCTAAATACATCTCACCATTTATCATTTTTTCTTTCTCACTCACATTATCCTCTCCTTTAAAATCATTTTCCACCTATCTTCTCCGACTTTTCCTGTCTTTTTCATGTTAAAGTATTATAAAAATAAACAAAAAATTGCTAGGGGGTATTTCATTGGATTTAACGATTTACTTGTCGTTTATAGGTGTGTCCTTATTATTAATAATAGCACCTGGACCTGATAATATTTTTGTTATGGCACAAAGCATTTCATATGGTAAAAAAGAAGGAATTGCAACTGCATGTGGCCTTTGTTCAGGAGTTACAATCCATACACTTGCTGCTTCAATTGGATTATCTGCTATCTTATACAAATCAGATGTCGCTTTTTCAATTTTAAAATACTTAGGTGCTTTTTATTTATTATACTTAGCTTACCAGGCATTTCGTTCGAGTAATGAAGTTGGCTCATTTACGAGACCTAAAAACAAACTTTACCTGCCTTATATCGTCGCGGATTTTTAATGAATGTACTGAATCCAAAGATGTCTTTATTCTTCCTAGCGTTTTTGCCTCAATTTATAGATAAACGCGGTATGGCAGTTCCTCTTCAGATGATTGTTTTAGGTTTAACTTTCATGGTATTAACTCTCATTGTATTTTCAATTATAGCTGTTTTTGCAGGCAGCTTAGGTGAAAAATTGTTACAAAATGGGAAATCATCTAAAATTATCAATCTAGCTCAAGGCATTATTTTTACAGGAATTGGGTTAAAACTATTCTTTATGGATCGCTGAAATTGATATTTAGTAAGTTATCGTGAACAGAAAAATGAGTACTGTGACTAGTACTCATTTTCTTTTGTGAGAAGGACCTGTTTTTATTGTATTTCGTTATGTTTTAGTCGATTCACACTCTATTGTATTGTTATCTTTTGAATTTAGTAGGTTTCACTCTAATTATTCATATTAGTGAGCCCTTATTTGCAGTTTTCCCGATTTTATTTGCAGTTTCACTATTTTTAATTGCAGATTTCGTATTTTATTTGCACCTCATCAATAGACAAGTCTCAATCTTTTTATAATATTTTCAACTCTCCAGCTTTGATCATACCCGCTTGTTTTAAGAATATGTACACGATGTACGAAACGATTCCAGGTACTAATACGTAAGTAACAATCATTGGTATAATAACTGCACTTCCATAAGAAGCTAATAAATTCATTGGTGCAACAAATGCACATAACCCTAATCCAGCGATTTCTTTAGGTGCTTCAATATGAAATAAAAAAGCTGATACTGGTCCTGCCACAGCACTTGCAACGATGGTCGGTATGAGTATCCTAATATTCCTTGTTACATTTGGTAGCTGTAATTTAGGGGTAATGATTAATAAACCAAGAATACTTCCTGGATCATTCTCCCGTGCTGAGATAACAGCTAAACCAACAAATTGTGCTGCACATCCTGCTAAGGCAGCCCCGCCAGCAAGTCCATCTAAATTCAATGCAATTGCTAATGCAGCAGAGGAAGCAGGCGAAACAATTAATATCCCCCATACGACTGCTAATACAATTGAAGCTATAATTGGCGAACCTTCTGTTGAACTTTTAATAAAATTCCCAACCGCTATTAAGAGTGGAGAAATCCATTTTGATAAATATAATCCAACTAAACCTGAAATTAAGATGGCGAACAAAGGTACAACCATTAAATCTAGTTTTGTTTTACCTTGAACAGCTTTTCCAACAAGGATTGCAACTAATGCTGCCAATAGTGCCCCTACTGGTTCACCCATTTTAATGGTCATTGCGGTATCTACCATTAATAAAGCTCCGGAACCGATTATTGCAGCGGCCATTGCAGAAAAAATGATTAACGTACTTGAACCTAATAAAACGGCTATACCTGCGCCAATTGCTGGTGCCATTAATAACTTAGTTGATAATCCGATCGCCATTAAAGATTCAAAATGAAAAATTTTCCCAATGCTTTCAAGTAAAGACCCGATACCGATCATAACAAAAACAGCATGTGCTATACCTTCTGACGCTCTAAATACCCTACTTTTTTCTTGCGTACTCATATCATACCTACCTTTTTTTAGTAACTACTTCTAGTATTTGCATAATGAATAGAAAATTATTAATAAATAGAAGCACAAAAAAGCGTCCAAAGAAATTGGACGCTTTCAATAGGGAAATTATACCATATTCGTTGTAATGCTTAAACACTCTTCCGCTTTCATTATTTGTTTCCAAACTTCATTTGTAGAAGTTCCACCTTCACTAATTCTTGCTTCCATAACTGTTTTTGGATTTAATGTATGATAAATATCTTCTTCAAACACTTCATTAATCATCTTAAATTCCTCAAGATTTAATTCCCCAAGAAATTTATGATTCTCTATAGCATATAGAACCGTTTTTCCAACGACTTCATGAGCTTGTCGGAATGGGATATTTTTTCGAACTAAGTAATCAGCAAGGTCAGTAGCATTTGAATAATCATTTTTAACAGCTTCATACATTCGAGTTTCGTTTACTTTCATTGTATCAATAATTCCTGATAGTAATTGCAATGCTCCTACAACAGTATAAACAGTATCAAACATACCTTCTTTATCTTCTTGCATGTCCTTGTTATATGCTAAAGGTAGTCCTTTTAAAACAGTTAATAACCCGATTAAGTTGCCATAAACCCTCCCTGTTTTACCTCGAAGTAATTCTGGAACATCTGGATTTTTTTTCTGCGGCATAATACTAGAACCCGTACAAAAAGCATCGTCTAATTCAATAAACTGAAATTCTTGACTAGACCAAATGACAAATTCTTCTGATAGTCTAGAAATATGTGTCATTAGTAATGACGAATCAGAAAGGAACTCTACGATAAAATCACGATCGCTTACTGCATCTAAACTATTATGATAGATATCACTAAAACCAAGTAATTCAGCGGTGCGTTGACGGTTAATTGGGAATGTAGTTCCAGCTAATGCACCTGCACCTAATGGTGAAATATCCACACGTTTTAAACTATCTTTGAATCGGCTTTTGTCACGCTCAAGCATCCAAAAATACGCAAGTAAATGATGTGCAAATGAAACAGGCTGTGCTCTTTGTAAGTGCGTATACCCAGGCATAATTGTATTTACATGCTTTTTTGCTTGCGTAACTATTTTATTTTGAACTTCTTCAATTAAATCAATAATGGAGGACGTATTATTTTTTAAAAAAAGATGCATATCTGTTGCTACTTGATCATTTCGACTACGCCCTGTGTGTAGTTTTCCTCCTACAGGACCGATTTCTTTAATTAACAAGCTTTCGATATTCATATGAATATCTTCATTTTCAATGCTAAATTGAACCTCATTTTTCTCAACTTTTTTTAATATTTTATTTAAACCTTCTATTATAAGTTCAGCTTCATTGATTTCAATTATGCCACATTCTCCAAGCATCGTTGCATGTGCGATACTACCAGCTATATCTTCTTTAGCCATTATTTGATCAAATTCAATTGATGCCGTAAATTCTTCTACTAATTGGTTTGTCTCCTTCGTAAAACGTCCGCCCCAAAGTTTTGACATAACTGCCTCCTTAATCCACTCTATATTTTATTTACTTAAAACTGTATTTTTCTGTGTAACTTCGCTATATACCTTTGTTGGTAATCCCCATAATTTAATAAAGCCTACCGCTGCATTATGATCAAATAAATCACCCTTTGAATAAGTTGCAAGCTCTTCATTATATAGACTAGTTTCCGATTTTCTACCTACTACTGTATGTGTCCCTTTAAATAATTTCACACGAACAACACCACTCACTGTTTCTTGTGTTGTATTAACAAACGCATCTAAAGCACCCATTAAAGGTGAATACCATAATCCATCGTAAAGCATTTTTGAAAATTGTTGTTCAATACTTACTTTAAAATTTGTTACCTCACGAGGTAATGTAAGGAACTCTAATTCTTTATGAGCATTGATTAAGATTAGCGCTGCTGGATTTTCATATACTTCACGTGATTTTATGCCTACTAATCTATTTTCAATATGGTCGATTCTTCCAACACCGTGCTTTCCACCAATAACGTTTAATTGTTCAATTAATTGAACTAGTTCAATAGGCTGGCCATTCAAACTTACAGGTACACCTTTTGAAAATTCAATTTCAATATATTCAGGAACATCCGGAGTATTTTCAATTGCATTCGTCCAATCAAAAGCTTCTTCCGGTGCTTCATTCCATGGATTCTCTAATACACCTGCTTCACAAGCTCTTCCCCAAATATTTGCATCAATTGAAAATGGATTATCCAGATCGACCGGAATTGGCACGCCATTTTCATGTGCGTACTGAATTTCCTCATCACGAGTCATGCCCCATTCACGAACAGGCGCCACTACTTTAAGATTCGGATTCAAGGCCATTACTGAAACTTCAAAACGAACTTGATCATTTCCTTTTCCAGTACAACCATGGGCAACTGCAACTGCACCTTCTTGCTTTGCTACATCGACTAATAGTTTTGCGATTAAAGGTCTTGATAGAGCAGATGACAGTGGATACTTTCCTTCATATAATGCATTCGCTTTTAGAGCCGGGACAATATATTCATTTGCAAATAAGTCCTTTACATTGATCATATAAGACTTAATTGCTCCTAAATTTAACGCCTTTTGACGAACCGCTTCAACATCTTTTCCTTCACCTAGATCTAGACAAAGTGCAATCACATCGTAGTTATATTTCTCCTGTAACCATTTAATACAAACTGATGTATCTAAACCACCTGAATATGCTAGAACAATTTTTTCATTTCCCATTTTATTACCCCCGATTAGATTTTTAGAATAGATTTTTAGAATTATAAATTACCCATTAATGCTACTAAGATTGCTTTTTGAGCGTGAAGTCGATTTTCCGCTTCATCAAATACTACTGAATGCTTACCATCAATTACCGAAGCTGTTACTTCTTCCCCTCTATGTGCTGGTAAGCAGTGCATGAATAAATAATCATCTTTAGCGTTTTCTAATAAGTGATCATTTACTTGATACGGGCTAAACTCTTTTAAGCGAATTTCAGTCTCTTCCTCTTGCCCCATACTGGTCCAAACATCCGTTATGACAACATCAGCTCTACTTACACCATCAACAGGATTATTCACTACTTCAATAACACTTCCAGTTGTTTTTGCAACATGTTTCATCGATTGAAGTACAACTTTATTCGGCTCATACCCTACGGGACATGCAATTGTTAAATAAACACCAAGCTTAGCTGCACCTTCAATTAAAGAATGACAGATGTTATTATTACCATCTCCTACATAAGCAATCTTCAAACCTTTTAATCTACCTTTATGCTCAAGAATTGTTAAGAAATCAGCCATAATTTGAGCAGGATGGTGTAGATCAGTTAATCCATTAATAACTGGAATTGACGAATGTTCAGCAAACTCCTTCACCATCTCATGAGTATTTGCTCGAATCATGACTCCATCTACATAACGAGAAAATACTTTCGATGTATCATGTACAGTTTCGCCTCTACCAAGCTGTAAATCTTTACTGCTCATAAAGATTGCATGACCACCTAATTGCATCATCGCAATTTCAAATGAAAGTCTCGTTCTAGTAGAATTCTTTTCAAAAATCATCCCTAACACTTTGTTTTTTAAATAAGGATGTGCCTCTCCAGCCTTTTGCATATTTTTCATCTCTAAAGATTTTTCTAGTAAGAATAATAATTCACTTGATGAAAATTCACTTATCGAAAGAAAATTTTTCCCTTTAAAATCCGACCATTTTACAGAGCTAAAATTTCCTTTTGTAACATTCCCTTTTGTCTTTTGAATATAACCATTTTTCTTTACATGATTTTCTTTCAATACTTTGCTCATAAATCCATCCCCTTTTTTTAGAAGCTCAGATTCTTATATAATGAATGATTATACACAAATATAAATAATTATACAATTGGTTTTTTATTTTTTTTTGGTAATTTTTTATGAGATAATTTTAACGCATCACCAAAACTCTTATAATCACTCGTTTTATACTAGTAAACAAAATGAAAAAAAGGGATAAAATAAAAAAAAATGAACTAACCAATCATATGTAATGATAGGTTAATCCACCTTATTTAATATTTATTCATTTACCAAGAAATGACTTTAACATCCAAAGCATCTTTTCAATCTCAGCAATCTTACCTAGAAATAAGTCCGCTGTTTCTTGATCATTACTTTCTTCTGCAATTGAGATTACATCACGTGATTCTTGTACAACTTTTTCATAGTCTTTAATTAGATCAGATACCATTTCTTCTGCAGAAAACGTATGGTTACCTTCTTTAATCGTAGCCGTTTCTAAATATTCACGCAGTGTCGCAATTGGTTTTGCACCAATTGTTAAAATACGTTCTCCTAAATCGTCTACCATTACTTTCGCATCGTCATAATACAATTCAAATTTTTCATGTAAAGTAAAGAAATTCGGTCCTTTTACATACCAATGATAGTTATGTAATTTTACATATAACACATTCCAATTCGCCAATTGTTGATTTAAAAGACTTTCTAAATTTGCCAACTTCATTCACACTCCAATTTCTTTGTTAACATACAAAGAAATTTTTCCCAAAAAGTGTGTGGTCTATTCTATTTTTTCCCATGAATGTTCAATTGTAGTTCGAAATAGTTTGTTTAAGTTCTCAGTATTCACCTTGTTTGATTCAGTAATTCCCTTAACAAACTCTTCAAAAAACTGAATGTTATTTTCAATAAAATCATTTAATACTTTTTTTCTAGGCTCTAAATCTAATTCTTCACCTTGTTTTTTTCGGATTAATAACTTGTCTACTTCTTCTAAAAATTCTAGCTCTAACCCTTCCATCTCTAAAAGTTCATCAAACAAAATTGGAGGAATTTCATTGTATTTTTGAATCCATATACAAGCTAAAATTGGTCTTAATACATAAAAATATTTTTTAATCTTAACATCTTCCCCTTGCAAATAATCACGGTAATTCCCTTTGGCCATATGGAGATAATGATAAATACACGCCTTTTTAGAAAGAATTTCATTACCGACTTTTCTTAATTCTTCTGAAATCGTTAAATCATCGTGATAAACAATTGGAGACCTTAACCATTCTAATAAGGCTGGGTTTGACTTTGCGAAAAGATTAAGTGCCTTTTTTAAGTCCCACCCACTAAAGTCGAGTAAATCATTGATTGGATATTCAATTACATCACGTTTTTGGTCAATGCTTAAATACCAATCTTTGCGATGCACATAAACAAAACGTACATCATAATCACTGTCTTTAGATGGAAATCCCCACGCTCTACTTCCAGACTCAACTGCAAATAGTATTTTTACATCTTGTTCGGCTTCTATTTGTTTTAGTTTTTCTGATATTATTTCCTTCATATTTATCCTCTTACCCCCGTCATTAAATGCTTCAGTATAAATAGTATTATAAATATTATGGAATCTAGATAGAAATATACTTTCATCTTTTAGATTCCTAACACCTAGATATGTGATTCTCTTTCTATCTTTAGGAAGTTTTATTTTGTAAATCGAGGATTGAAAAAAGAAAAAAACAGTCATTAATGACTGCCCTTTAAAAACTCTCTTAGCCTATCTGATAACTCATCCATATTTTGAATTCCTTCTTTAACTGTTTGAACGACCATTTCAAAATTTGGTTCTTTCATTTGCAATTCTTCATATAACCAATCATATAGATTTCCAGCGTCGGAACATAATTGATTTAAACATTCCTTTTTGTTAGAAGGAAAAACTAAATCTTCTAAAGTTAGTTCTCTTTTTTCTTTTGCTATTTCACTTCCCATTATCTGTCTTCTTTTCAAATTTTCATTGCCTAATTCTTCTACTCTATCCCACAATTCTTCACTCATTCGATCACCTCATATTCTCACTGTAAAGTAGTTTCCATTTCTTTAGCAATTGTATTTATTCCTAGATACTTACCTTTTCTTACATCAAGCATAGTATCTCCAATTACATAAAAAAATGAATGAAATTTTTCAGCTAAGATTTATACCTCTGTCTTCAACTATTATTAAGATTGATTTCGGTGATTCTCCAATTGTTCATTAATGCCTAATCCATCTTCTACTCTTAATAGTCGGAGATAAAATTAATCCATATGGCATTTGCCCATTTAACTCCTTGCATATATTATGAGAGAAAATACAGAGAATTAATCTAGATTCCTTAATAATATTGAATAATCGATAGGATGGTGCCCTACTAAGTGGAAAACTTTATTTATGTTTTAAAACCAGTTCGATCTACTTTTTTACATGATTCAACGGAAGAAGAACGAAATATTGTATCAGAGCATTTCCATTATCTACAAAACTTCAATAAAGAAAAGACTGTATCATTAGCAGGAAGAACCGAACAAGCAGAATTCGGGATTGTCATCTTAAAAACAGAAAACTTACAGCACGCAAAAGAAATAATGCAAAATGATCCAGCTGTTAAAAAGAATGTAATGACTGCTGAATTATATCCATTTTTAGTTGCATTTAATTAATACAAAGAGTACATCGAAATTGACTAATACAAGCCATTCTCGATGCACTCTTTATTGTTAGTTACTTAAAATTAAAAAATATATTTCCTAATTCTTTTAACGTAGTAGCTTTCTTAGCTACCTCAGACTTTTCTTGATAGAAACTAATATTACTAAAACGATGTAGTAATAAATAAGTCATTAATTCTTTTTGTAAGCCCTCATTTAATTCGTTATTCGTATAGCCATAGCTCTCTAGAAAAATTTTATTTAGTCCTTCAAATGGATAAAACATAAACGCTATTGGCCCAAGTAAATCATATTTTGAGTTTCCTATAAAGCAATCAGCGAAATCAATTAAACCAGTAAACCTCCACATGCCATTAGTTTTATTCATGATTAAATTAAATGGTGTGTATTCTCCGGTTAATAATACGATTTGTTCTTTTCCTTGTAATGTTTTATCTTCTAAATAGCTTGTTAATTGTGTAAATAATTCATCATTCATTCCGTTGTTTTTATGATGATTCTCTACTTGCTCTATTTGATTCGTAATAAATTGCTTCCAATGATCATAATCATCTTGTTTTGTTGAGATCGTTGCGTCATGAATTTCTCTTATTATTTTTCCTAAATCAAACGCAACTTGCTTTTTCTCCTCAAAATTCAGTTCATCAAAGACATCAATTAAAAGAGTCCCTTTTAGTTCACTCATGACTAAATAGCTCCAGCCTTCAAATTGACCAGTTGAAATTAATTTAGGAACATCTACGGAGAGAGTTCGGCCGTTTAAAAACTCAAGAACCTGTTTCTCTTTTATGAACTCGTCATTCACATAAGAAGGATATAATTTAATGACAATTTCACTATCTATACTAAAAACAATATTTCCACCGTACGAAAATCGAGTAAGCTTCTCATAATCGATCTTTTCTAACTCACAAATTTTACGGATTTTACCTTCCCAAAAACAATTTTTATCGCGCATTATTCTATATTTTTCTTTTGTTATTTTATAAAGATAGGTCATCCATTCTACCTCAATTATTAAATTATTTTTTTATTAATTTTCCTTCTACGCAGAAAGATTTTGATTTAATACCGCTCTTTTTTTAATATTAAGTACAAATAAAGTTGCGACTAAGCAAAAGATACCTGCTGCAATAAAGATTGATTGGTAAGCATTTAACCAAGAATAAACTAAACCTCCACCATATGCTGCAGCTCCAGCACCTAATTGATGGGCAGTATAAATCCATCCATAGATTACCCCAACCTTCTCTTTACCAAAATGATCCGTCGCTAGTTTAATAGTTGGCGGAACTGTAGCAATCCAATCCATCCCATAGAAAATGGCAAAAGCACTTAAATAAATGATTGAATTAGTAGATAAAGCAAAAGGTAGAATAAGTAGTGATAATCCTCTTAAACCATAATACCAAAATAACAACCAACGATTATCAAAGCGATCAGAAATATAGCCGGATAAAGTCGTTCCGATAATATTAAATATTCCCATGAACGCTAAAATACTAGCAGCCGTCACCTCTTTATATCCATAATCGATACAAAGTGAGATAAAATGGGTCCCAATCAAACCACTAGTTGAAAAGCCACAAACGAAGAAGCTTGCCGCTAATAACCAAAAAACTTTTGATTTAGCACCCAATTTTAACCCATCAAAAGCTGCCTTCACTGGGTTCACATTGTTCGCTTGCTTCTTATTACTTTTTTCAGCCCCTAAAGGTAAAACCCCAACATCTGCTGGATCATTCTTCATAAAAATCCAAAGTAATACATAAATGAAAACACCAAAAGAAAATATGCTTAAAACGGCATTTCTCCATGAATAATTTTCAACGATATATGCCATAAGTGGCAAGAAAACAAGTTGACCGGCTGCTGAACTAGAGGTTAAAAGCCCAAGTGCTAAACCACGTTTTTTTTCAAACCATGTTGTTGCGACATACGCATTTAACACCGTCAGAAATGCCCCTGCACTTAAACCAATAATGATTCCCCAAATGATAAATAAATGCCAAATTCGTGTCATAATTGTTGTTAGTAAAATAGCAACTAATAATGTTCCCATACCTACTAACAATACTTTTCGTACACTAAACTTTTGATATAAGCCAGCAATAAATGGACCAGAGAATCCAACAAGAGTTATACAAATCGCAAACGCACCAGAAATTGATGCTCTACTCCAACCAAATTCCTTTTCAAAAGGAATCATCATCACTCCGGACATCGTATTTGTTACTGCAGCAATAATGACGGATAAGAAAGTAACAATTAAAATAATCCAAGCATAATGTATTTTTCCGCCCTGCAATCAAACTCCTCCTTCATTAGTAGACCATGATTTTTCTCTCATTTAATAACATTTTTTTCAGTTGATCTACACTATTAATAATTGCATTCGCTCCTGCATTAGTTAATTCTAATTCAGTTCCATATCCGTAAGTTATTCCAATTGAATCAATATTAGCGATTTTTGCACCTTTTATATCGTGAAATCGATCCCCAACCATTACGGAATCTTCCTTAGAAAGTTCATTATTCTTTTCAAAAATATACTCAATGATCTCGCCTTTATCGATTCTTGTGCCGTCTAGTTCACTTCCAACAATTTGAATAAAAAACTCATCAAGCTGGAAATGGATCAATATTTCCCTTGCGAAAATAGTAGGTTTTGAAGTTGCTACATATAATCTTTTTTTCTCTTTTTGGAGTTCACTTAGAAGTTCACGTATCCCATCATATACATTATTTTCAATCATACCACTCTGCGAAAAGTATTCGCGATAAAAACGAACTGCATTTACTAATTCTTTTTCATTAAATTGAAAAATTTCCGAAAATGATTGCTGAATCGGAGGGCCAATAAATTTTAAAAGCTCTGATTCTATTGGAATAGCTTTATTCATTTTCTGTAATGCATACTTTACCGAGTTCAAAATCCCTACCTTTGGATCCGTCAATGTACCATCTAAATCGAACAAAATTGTATTATAAGTCATTATTTTCTTCCTCCATCAATATTACTCCACAAAAAAGCGTTAGCATTTTTAGCTAACGCATATTGATTCATTTAAATTTTCCATTCTTTTTTCAACATACTATAAACAGCTATATCATAATACTTTTCTCTAATTTGCTGTGCTTCTCTTTGGATACCTTCTTGTTTAAAATTTAAACGTTCAGGAATTGCCCTACTCTTACCATTTTCAACAGCTGCTCTAATCACAACTCGATTAAGATTAAGCTCATCATAACAATATGAAACTAAGCCTTCTACAGCACGAGTCATTATTCCCTTACCTTGTACATGTTCACTTAGCCAATAGCCTATTTCAGTTGTTTGATTCGACCAATCTATATAATGTAATCCTACCATACCTACTAGTTCATTTTTATAAAAGATGCCCGTTTCAAAACCATTATTATCTGCAAATTTTTGTAACCACATAGGTATAATCGATTTTTGATAATCCTCGATCAATGGAATATTTTCAGCCCAAATCAACCATTCTTTTAAGGAGTTTTGATTTTCCTTCAGTGCCTCTACTAATGTTGCTGCATATTTCGGTGTTAATAAATTGATTGATAAATCCTCACTTATTTTAACCTTAAACATGTCCATCCTCCTTTTTTTACTAAGACATTATTCCTAATTAGCTAATTACATTTCGTCAGATTTAGGAGAAGTATTGTAACCAAATCTAATTTCTGCTTTTATATTAATCTACTTTAATTCTCTATCAACTGCTCTAAATCCTCTCACTTTCAAAAAAATTTCCACCTACAATGTTAATCTATTGTTCACTAGACATAAAATCTACATTTTATTAATTGTTTTTTAATATATTTTTGGAACAAGTTTCACAATCACTTGCCTAATCACTAGTTACATAGTATATTTTTTCACAAGGAATATTAAAAACTTCTAATTATCCCTTAAAAATAAATATCAAACATGAGGTAATTTCATGCAAAACTGGATTATTGAAACAATGGATACATTTGGCTATTTAGGTATCTTTTTATTAATTGCATTAGAAAACATATTTCCTCCAATTCCTTCCGAAGTCATTTTAACGTTTGGGGGGTTCATGACGACAGAATCTTCACTATCTAAAATAGGTGTTATTTTCTTTTCAACTTTAGGATCAGTAATTGGGGCAATCATACTTTTTTGGATTGGTACTTTACTAGATATAAAAACGTTAGAAAAAATCGTAGAACGCTGGGGGCATTTTTTACGTTTAACTAAAAAGGATGTCCATAAAGCGGACGAATGGTTTTCAAAATACGGTGTTTGGACTGTCTTTTTCTGTAGACTAATTCCATTAATACGTAGTTTAATTTCTATCCCAGCTGGAATGGCACGTATGAATTTTTGGATCTTTTTGTTATTTACAACTTTAGGCTCATTAATATGGAATACAATTTTAGTTTTAGTTGGTGCATCGGTTGGTGCTTCCTGGGAAAAGATTGTTGAGTATATGGATGTGTATTCAAGTATTATTTATGTAATATTAGCGATTGGATTGGTCGTTTTTACCTTCCTTTTTATCAAAAAAAGAAAACACTCTGCTTAAATAAGAAGAAAAAACTCAGACTAATTTGTTTAGTCTGAGTAAGTGTGTAGACAAATTTCTAAAAACCTGATTATCAGACTGATTGCAAGCGCTTGTCTTTCGAGGCGCGAAGNNAGCGTTTGTCAACAGTCTGACTCAGACAAATTTCGTTTAGTCTGAGTTTTTTAGCTTTATTTATGTCTAAGTATTCTCATCGAATTCAATACTGCCAATACAGTAACGCCAACATCTGAAATTACTGCTTCCCACATTGTAGCGATTCCGATTACACCTAGTAATAAGAAAAATCCTTTCACTGCTAAAGCAAAAAAGATGTTTTGCCATACAATTTGTCTTGTACGTTTAGCGATTTTAATTGCATCTACAATTTTTGAAGGTTCATCCGACATTAATACAACATCAGCAGCTTCGATCGCTGCATCGGAACCAATTCCTCCCATTGCAATACCTATATCTGCTTGTGCTAAAACTGGTGCATCATTAATACCGTCCCCAACAAAAGCAATCTTTTCTTTCGATGATTTTATCTTTTCAATCAATTCAAGCTTTTCTACTTTTTGATGTGGAAGCAGCTCTGAATAAATATCATCTATTGCTAATTCCTTACCAATACTTTTGGCTACTAAGTTAGAATCACCGGTTAACATGATCGTCTTTTTAATTCCAACTTTTTTAAGCTCAAGTATCGCTTTTTTTGCATCATCTTTTAGTTGATCTGCAATGACAATTGATCCTATATAATGATTATTTTTTGCTAAATAAACTGTTGTGCCTACTTCTCTAGTTGGTTCATATAAAATTGAATGACTTTCTATTAGTCTTGAATTCCCTACTAACAGAGCATCTCCATTAATCGTAACGCTAATTCCATGTCCGGCAATTTCAGTATAGTTAGATAGCTTTGCTTCAACAATATCTTTACCATACTTTTGACGAATTGATAATGCGATTGGATGAGTAGAATAAAACTCTCCATAGGCAGCTAATTCCAATAGCTCCTCTTTCGAATGACCACGTGTTGGTATAATCGAGCTTACTTGGAATTGCCCTTTCGTCAATGTTCCTGTTTTATCAAACACAATATATTTCAAATCATTTAATGCTTCTAAATAATTACTTCCTTTTACTAATACTCCTGATTTTGATGCCGCTCCGATTCCTCCAAAAAATCCTAAAGGAATTGAAACAACTAGTGCACAAGGACATGAAATAACTAGGAAAATTAATGCTCGATATACCCAATCATATAATGTTTCACCAGGAATAATAATTGGTGGAATTATTGCAATAATGGCTGCTGTGATTACAACTATAGGTGTATAGACCTTTGCAAATTTTGTAATAAAATTTTCTGTAGGAGCCTTTTTATTTGTTGCATTTTGAACAAGTTCTAATATTTTTGAAACTGTCGAATCATTAAATTCCTTCGTGACTTCGATTTCTAGTAAACCTTGAACATTTATAAATCCACTTAATACTTCATCGCCCTCAAATATTTCTCTTGGTAATGACTCTCCTGTTAATGCAGAAGTATCAACACTTGAAAATCCACTTTTTACAATTCCGTCTAACGGAACCCTTTCCCCAGGTTTAACGATGATCATATCACCAATTTGAATCTTTTCAGGAGATACTTGTTCAGTTTTGTCACCATTTTTTAAATTAGCATAATCAGGACGTATATCCATTAATTTTGAAATCGAATTCCGTGAACGATTTACTGCAATACTTTGGAACAATTCACCTAACTGATAAAATAGCATAACGGCAACAGCTTCAGGATACTCACCAATAATAAATGCTCCAATTGTAGCTACTCCCATTAAAAAATTCTCATCAAATACTTGCCCTCTAAAAATATTTCGAATCGCTTTTAGAACAACGTCAGCACCTGCTATTAAATAGGCAGCTATAAAAATAATCAATTGAAAGAGCATAGGTACATTAAGTAATTGAGCTAAGATTAATAAAACAGTACCGCTCCCTAATTTAACAATAAGTTTTTTTGTTTCAGCATTCATTCCCTGTTGCTTCTCTTGCCCAAGTTTTGAATCCATTTTTGAAACAGGATTAATATGCGGTTCTAATACACGAATCTTATCTTTAGCGCTCTCGATAACCGATTCTTTTTGTTCCTCACTCGTTGTAATTGTCATCGTTAATGTTGCGAAATTTACTGAACATGCATCAACGCCTTCAAGTGTGGAAACTCCTTTTTCAATCTTCATTGCACAATTAGCGCAATCAAGACCTTCTAATTTTAATTCACTATTTACTTGCCTCTGCCCCCTACTCAACAAACTCAACTCCTCTCTCAAAAAACACCTATATTAATCCTCTAAAATATGTTCTAGTGCTTGATTGAAAATTTGCGTAACATGATTATCTGCTAACGAATAATAAACTACTTTACCTTCTTTACGATTTTTTACTAAATGCGCCTGTTTTAATACACGTAACTGATGTGATATAGATGATTGAGTCATTTCTAATAAATAAGCTAGGTCACATACACACATCTCAGATTGACTAAGTGCATGTAATATTCTCGTTCTCGTCTTATCTCCAAGAACTTTAAAAAGTTCTGCTACTCCTGTCAGTGTTTCAATATTTAACATATTTTCTTTTACTGAAAGAATTATATCCTCGTGCATAACCGTTTGTTGACAAGCTTCTTCACAAACTTCGTCAACTTTCTTCTTTTCTTCAATCATAACTGTCCTCCTATGAATACATGAACAATCATTCATATGTTTTCTATATGTATATTATATGAGTGATTGTTCATATGTGTCAAAATATTATTAGTAAAATTTAAAGGAATATTTCATATGATAAAGAAATGATTAGTAATGCATACAAAAGGAGAAAAATTAATGACTCTAATCGGATATCTTTTTTGGGGAATTTGCTTAGTAGCCGTAATATTTACTTTTTTAATCGAAAAAAAATTAGGAACAACTCCTCCTTATAAAACAGAGCATCAAGCATTATTTGAAGAAATTACGAAGATTGATCGAGCTTTAGTGCAGGAATAAATATTAAAAATAAAAAAGTCAGACAGTTACCGGAATTACTCAGTAACTGTCTGACTTTTAATTTTGTCCTATATCCTAACTCTGTTCTTTCGGCATAGGGGTATTTGTCGACTTGGCATATCCTTCTTTGTATTTATTATCAATGACTTTTCGAATTTCTAAAGGCGTTTTTCCATCTTGCTGTAATTTCGCTGATTCAACTGCAATTTCCATACAGTTGACACATGAAGTAGCATGGCTATCCCACACGATTGAATCATCTTCTTTTACTTCATAAATAAAGCAATCTAAATTACTTTTATGACCTACACTTTCACCACAACCACAATAACACGGAATATTTTTAAGTAAATCAGCATGTTGTGCTGCCACCATATAAATTTGTTGAATCTGTTGTTCTTTATCGCCTAAAAACTTCGGCAAAGTTTCTTTATTAATTGTTTGTTCTCTAATATCACTTGTTTGAACATGTTCGGCATGATTTTCGTGTTTCTTCGTATCATTCGTTTCTACTTGGTGATTACTACATCCTGTAAATAAAATCGAAATTGTTAAAGCTGAAAGCACATTATGAATTGTTTTTCGTTTCATCCTTTTCCTCCAATAAATGCACATTAATTTTATTTTAATAATTATTGGAGTGGAAAACAAATTCTTTTAACTATGAATAAATAACTGAGTCGATCAACATTTGCAATAAACTTGTAAATAAAAAGAAAAACCTAATCAAAAAACCAGCCCATGCAAACCGTCTATATTTTTCCCATCGTTCCTGATTATCATTACGTTTACAGATCCACATTAATATCCAAAATCCAAGTGGTAAAATTGGTATTTCAATACGGTACTGATTAAAATTCAAATTAATACTAAAGACAAATAAACCGATAAGAATTGCAATAATAGCCTTCCATACTTCTGGTTTCACATCATTTGTTCTATAGATCCAAAATAGTAAAATGCCAAGAGTAATATAATTTACTAGCGTAATAATGATGGTAGAAACAAAGTGATATTCATCAAAATGGATATTAACGTCCATTAGATTCTCCTTTTAGATAATTTGATGGTTTCTAATAATTATGACGGTCTTTACGATAATATTTAGTTAATTCACCATTTTCTCCATCAATTGATTCTAAAATTAAATTAAATCCTTTTTTCTCAAGGATCTTTACTGAATAGATGTTTTTTGCTTCAACGGTAGCTACTATAAAGTTTAACTTTCTGATTCCAAAACAATAATCTTCTATTAAACTAGCAATTTCAGAGCCATAACCATTTCCCCATTCTTCTTCAGCTAATCGGTAGCCTATTTCCAACTTATTCGCTTCATTTTTTATGACCGCACATGTTCCAATCAATTGATTAGTCTCATTTTTACAAACTGACATCACTTCAAAATCAGCGTTTTTCTCCTTATCCATTTGAAGAATCCTATTTAATTCATTTTCAGTTTCTTCTAATGTTTTGGGACAATTTGTAATGTATCTCATTACATTCACATTAGATTGAAGCTTGTGTAAAAGCTCTAGGTCGTCCATTTTAAGCTTTCTTATATATAGTCTATTTGATTTCATAATCGTGGTTTATCTCCCGTTTCCAGTGTGTAAACAAAGTCCTAAACAATTGATTTTCAGAGTCTGAGTCACCTATTAAAATAGGTGACCAATCAAATTAACAAATACATGTTTTTTTCTTTACTCCAAGCTTTCCCCTAGCTTCGACCTTTTCAATATAATCAGTCGCTAAAGGTACCTTACAAGCCGTATCTCCTACGTCCACGTGGACTTTTCCAATCTTTTGACCAACCATCATTGCTTCAACTGTAAAACTTGGAACAAAACTACCTACTGAAATTACAAACCCATTCATTGTATAACGAACTCTATTTTTTGAAGTATGTATATTATTTTCAATATAATTAAGTAATTTACGAACTTCTTCTTTATCAATCTCTTCATCTGGGGCAATTGATAAATAATGACTATACGTACTCCATCCACAATTTTCAATCAATTCATCATCTGACTTCAACCATTCTCTAGCTAATTCGATTGCATACTGGCTTTCTGCTGCAACAGCAGCTACAATACTTTCAGAAATCATATACCAATGAGCTTCTTTCGCCCAATTTTGAAGCTGTTCTTTCGTCATTAATTTCGGATTAATTGACAAACCCGCTAAATACATCGCATCTGAATTTCCTGTATGAAAAAGTGATAATGCTAATTCCTGATCCTTTTTAACATATTTAACAAGCTTTTTCATATCACCAATTTTAACCCCAAAGAATGGTTCCTTGGCACCATGACGCAAAAAAGTTTTTTTCGTTTGCTCAGTTCCCATTTCCTCTAATGATTTCAAAACTTCTTCTAGTGTCATCATTTTCTCCCCCTTAATAAAGGTTTGTTCCGTAACATCGTTGTCTAAAATGTATCCTATCATACATATCAAGGAAGGAAAGTATATAATGAACTATTTTTTTCTATTCATCATACTATTCAGTTTTACACTCTCATCCTGTTCAAATAATCAGATCGTGCATGAGGTTCATCTAAATAAATCAACAATTGCAGCTGCAAGAAACGAAGACTGGTCTTACACAGGAAAAACTGGACCAAAATATTGGAGTTCAATCAATAATAAATATGCACTATGTTCAAATGGAAAACAGCAATCACCAATTAATATTGATCAAGCTATAAAAAAATTACTACCTTTAGGTATAAACTATCATAATGATCTTTTTAAAATAGAAAGGTCGCAGTACACGGTAAAATTCATTCCGGTTAATCACTCCAACACTATTAATTTAAATGGAACAAACTATACATTACTACAATTTCATTTCCATACCCCAAGCGAGCATACAATAAATGGGAAACAAAGTGATTTAGAGATTCATTTTATAAATGAGAATAAAAATAAATCTATTATTACCATCGGGGTACTTGTTGATAGCGGAAGATTGAATAAAGAATTCCAAAAAATCCTAAATGTAAATCCTATGGATGAAGATCTTGGGGGAAAGATTGTAAAAATAAATTTGCAGTCCTTTATTCCGTATACAAGTAAAAAATTTTCGTACACTGGCTCTTTTACAACTCCTCCATGTACTGAAGGGATTAAATGGATAATCTTTAACAAACCTATACAAATTTCCGAAGAACAAATCCATTCTTATCAAAATTATTTCGAACCAAATAGCCGCCCCGTTCAGCCATTAAATGGTAGAGATTTATTTGAATCTTGGTAACATTAGTAACTATAAATAGAAGAAAACTGAAAACAACTTACTAATAACATCCTGTAGTGGAAATCAACATCACTCTACTCCTTTTACGAAAATTTGGGAATTTAATTGAAATGGTTGTTTTTCAACACCACAAAAAAAGTTATCCTACCTAAAGGATAACTTTTTTGATTAAATCGTTATTCAGCAGTTTTTTCATCTCGATGAACTACTTCTAATTTTCCTGTATGTGGGTCAATTACTAAACCATGAATTTCAACCTCTTTTGGAACAAGTGGGTGGTTTTTAATAATTGAAACACTGTGGTTAACACTGTCGTATACATTTGTAAAGCCAGTTAACCATTTGTCTAAATCTAGACCTGAAAAACCTAAAATTTCTAGGTTTTCTTCTTTAATACCTTTTTCAATCATTTTTTCTTTCATACGTGTAGGATTTGTATTACCCATTCCACACTCATGGTGACCGATTACTAATACTTCTTTAGCTCCTAGTTCATAAATTGAAACTAGAATACTTCTCATAACTGAACCAAACGGATGCGCAATAACTGCACCAGCTGTTTTAATCATTTTCACGTCACCGTTTCTAATATCAAGAGCCTTTGGTAAAAGCTCAACTAGACGTGTATCCATACAAGTAACAACTACAACCTCTTTATTTGGAAACTTTGAAGCTATGTATTGCTCATATTCCTTATTCTCAACAAACTTCTTATTAAAATCTAAAATTTGATCTAACATATATTCCCCTCCAAACAAAAATAAAGAGCATTTTTCCTATACCTATATTGAAGGAAAAGCTCAAAATATACAACCATTTTGCACTCAATAATAGTATTAATCTAAAATTATGTTTTCATTTATACCGTTTTATATTTATTTTTAGAATGCTAAATACACTATCATACAAATAACCAAACGAAATGCTTTATTTTTAAATTCCCATTAATTTCTATCAAATTTTTTTATTTTTAAAGTTTATATTGTACACTAGACTTAATCTTTAATAAGGGGGGAATTAAAATGAAGTTTGAACATTCTATTGCATTACATAATGGAGTTAAAATGCCTCAATTAGGTTTAGGTGTGTGGCGTGTGTCACCAGAAGATGGTGTAGATGCAGTCCGAACAGCTATCGAAGTAGGTTATCGTCATATTGATACTGCAGCTGTCTATCAAAACGAAGAGCAAGTAGGTGAAGCAATTCGCCAATCTGGTGTTTCCCGTGATGAACTTTTTATTACAACAAAAGTTTGGAATGCCGACCAAGGGTATGATTCAACTTTAAAAGCTCATGAAGAAAGTCTTAAAAAATTAGGCTTGGACTATGTTGATCTTTATTTAATTCACTGGCCAGTAAAAGAGAAATATTTAGATACATATAAAGCATTAGAAAGACTTTACGATGAAAAGCTTGTGCCAGCAATTGGTGTTTCAAATTTTCATATCCATCACTTAGAAGATATTGCAGCTCATCGCAATATTAAACCAATGGTCGATCAAGTCGAATTGCACCCAATGTTTCAACAAAATGAATTACATGAATATTGTCATAAAAACGGTATTGCATTAGAAGCATGGAGCCCATTAATGCAAGGTGGCGAAGCTTTAACAAATCCTGTTATAAAAGAGATTGCGGATCATTACGGTAAAACAACTGCCCAAGTCATCATCCGTTGGCACTTACAACGCAATGTTATCGTTATTCCTAAATCAATCACGCCTTCACGAATTCAAGAAAACTTTGAGGTATTCAACTTCGAGCTTTCTTCAAATGATATGCAACAAATTGCTACTCTTGATGCAAATAAACGTGTAGGTCCAGACCCTAATAATTTTGATTTTTAAGGGGCAGGTTTAAGAGTAATAAATTTATAATAATGAAAATAGAAATGGCTACAAGTTTTTTGAAAGGTAGCCATTTTTCCTTATCCTTTAGGTTCTTATGTAATCAAATTAAATAAATCTCTATCCGTTCTTTCCCTCCACCTATATTGTTTCGTTTTAAATTTATTCCTTCAATTTCTCCAGTTCGTTTAATATGTGTCCCACCGCACGAAACTTTACCAAAGCCTTTGATTTCCCAATATCTTCTTTGATTTTCGAGATCATCAAACTCACTTTTTATTTCCAAATCTCCATCAATCAGTTCCATTGCTTTTGTCTCTAAAAGTGGGAATGTTTCAGAGATTTTTCCATCCCAATAGAAATCAATTCTAGCTTTATCACTAGTAATATTTGCACCAATTTTTTCAGGATTATTATAATTTTGATACATTAGCTCCAAGATGATTTCTGCAGCAAAATGTAGCTTCATAATACGATATCGTTTCTCCCAATCGATTTGAATCACTACTTCTTGTCCTTTTTGAAGGTCATGATTTTCTGGTAAAGTGTAGATAATATCTAATCCGTCCTTCTTAGCTTCAATCACCTCATAATTACCAATTCTCCCCGAGTCTGATTGTTGGCCACCCGAAAAAGCATAAATAATGGTTTCGTTTAAAGTAACATTCCTGCCATCTACTTCCGTAACAATTGCAGTGGCTTTTGTAAGATAAGGATCTTCCCAAAATAGTTTTTTTACTCCCATTTCTATACTCCTTATTCGTTTTTGGTTTTGAATTTTGTATCCACTAGTTGATTTCCCTTTTATAGTTATAAAAAAGGAACAATTTCTATAAATTGTCCCTCTTCTAATTAATCCATATTACTTTGTTACAGCTTCACTACCTTTTACTAATTCAATACGTACTTTTTTCAGCCCATCTTTTTCATCAACATATGTACTTAAATTCCAATTTGCTGCAAGAGTATGTTTAATTAGATTAATTGCTTCTTCAGATAAATAAATTCCTTGAATTGCAGTTCCCATATCTTCATAATCTTTTTCAACTTCAATGCCAAATTTATATCTTAATAAAGTCATTAATGAGCCTTTTGTTAGAAATTTGATTTGGTAGCCATCATTAACGATTTTATTAAAATTCTCTTCATTGTTTTTGTACAGATTAATTAATGTTTCCCAGTTAGGAAAACCATTACCATATTGATTTAAAAACTCGAAATTTTCTTCTTTTACTGCGTCTATTAACTGAATGTTTTCTACACCAGCACTACGTAGACTTTCTATCATAATTGCATTATTAATAGCAATACTAACAAAGCTCATCTTTGTTCTCCCTTCGAATTACAAGAATATTCTTTTTATTCAACTTTAACATAAAATACCTTACTAAACTATTAAATTGATGTGATTTACACCGTGATGATGAGGATAGGGAATGCTTTGTAAATACGAAAAAAATCACAAGATCCTGTAACAGATCTTGTGATTTTACTTCTTTTTGGAGAATTTAGATACTCCATCTTAACTAAATTGTGTTTAATGTGATGAAAGCAGTTGTGCCTTCTCCATTTTTACTTGTAATTTGTAGATTACCACCATAGTTTTCGATTAGGTCTTTTGCTATTGATAAGCCTAAACCATTACCGCCGTTAGCTCGACTTCTCGCTTTATCAGCTCGATAAAATCGGTCAAATATATGATTGATATCTTCTTCTTTAATACCGATTCCGTTGTCTTCCACTTTGATTTCGATCTTGTTTGCAACTTGAGTTGTTGTTATATCGATAATGGTGTGTTCTTTACTGTATTTAACTGCATTATCAAACAAAATAATTAATATTTGCATTAAATGTTCTCTTGCAATATTTGCTTTATCGACAATTTGATTAGGAGTATGGAAGTGAATTTCCAAATCTTCATGTAATAACTGATAATTGTTTATGATTTCATTTAATACTTCATTAATATTTGTTGGAGCATACTGTTCAATCTTTTCGCTATTTTTCTCTAGCTTCGTCAACTGGAGTAGCTCATTCGTTAAAATAATCATTCTGTTTGTTTCATTAATACATGTATTTAATGAGTTTTCTAACACAGTTTCGTCTTTTTTCCCCCAGCGATTAACTAATGATAAGTGACCATGAATGATTGCTAATGGTGTTCTTAATTCATGAGAAGCATCTTCAACAAATCGCTTTTGTCTTGTAATTGAAGCCTCTAACTCATCCATCATTTTGTTAAAAAGTAGACCGAGTTCAGATAGCTCATCTTTTGTTTCTCCTACGAAAACTCGCTCTTTTAATTGATTATTTTTTATTTTAATCATTGTTTGATTTAAATTTTTAATAGGATTTAATATTTTTTTAGATAAGAAATAACCACTGAGAATACTTAAAATTAACGAAATGGTTGTTCCTAGAACGAGAATCATGAAAGATTCTTTAATTAATTTCGAAAAGATTTCTACATTCATTGCAACTTCTAATACACCGTCAAAATTCTTATAATGTAGCACCTTACTATTAATTAAAATTTCTTGATTGTTTTTTCTATATTTTTGAATTTCACCGAAGTCTTTTTTATTAATATGAATTTTAGGCATTGTTCTTGAAACTGTAAATTTTTCTTTGCCATCTATATCTATTAATCGAATCATCTCATTATTTTGAATAATTTTTTCAAAATATTGTTTGTTTTCTGCAAAAGAAGCCGCATTAGGTCGTTTCGTTTTATATTCTTCATCTAAATAAGCTGCCGTATCATTTAATCTTTTTTCAATTCGATGTTGCTGCTGATTCATTATAGACATTTGAATCAAAGCAGATTGAATAAGGTTACATAAAGTAAATATGAAAAACATAAGCACAGCGATTGTAATTGTTATTTTCCATCTAATCGAAAGCTTATTTAACAAGGTAAGATTCACCTCTACATCCTCATTACATACCCAGTACCCCTTACAGTGTGAATATAGGTATTATTTTTATCATCTAGTTTTGTTCTTAAGTAGCTAATATAAACATCCACTACGTTTGTTTCAATTGTAGAGCCATAGCCCCATACAGTTTCTAATAAAATTTCTCTAGTTAATACACGATTTACATTGCTCATTAATAAATACAATAAATCGAATTCTTTTTTAGTTAAATCTATAATCGCTTCATCTTTTTTAACAACTCGAGCTGCAGAATCTAGTGACAAATCTTTAAACTTTAAGCAGTGTAAATTTGTTGAACGATCGAGTCGTCTAAAGATTGCTCGCATATGAGCTAAAAGCTCTTCAATAACAAATGGTTTTGAAATATAATCATCTGCACCACTATCTAAACCAGAAATTCGATCAAAAACACTATCTCTAGCTGTAATCATAATAATTGGTGTGTCTTTATGCGCTCTAATTCGTCTACAAACTTCAATACCACTTAAATTAGGAAGCATTAAATCAAGCAAGATTAAGTCAAATTCTTGGTCGATCGCTTGGTTTAAACCGTCTCTACCATCATTTGAAATATACACTTCATTTCCTTCATACTCTAATTCTAATCGTATAAAATTTGCTAATTCTTTCTCATCTTCTATAATTAATATTTTTTTCATATATTTTATCCCTCATTTTTTTTATAATAACATCTATAAAATTATTATTTGTCTTGTATAAGGATATCTGTTTAAGATGAAAATGGCTTTACGGATATTTTAAAATTGAATTAGAGTTTTATTAGAAATTTTTAATATTTTAACTTAATAATCTTGATATTACTACCTATTGTGTACATTTTCTAATAATTTCACTTAAAAACGATTAAAATTTATTTAAAAATATATTTAAAGCTTTCCAAAAGATTGGGTAAAAACTTTTTTAATTTATGTAATTTTTAAAGTTAACTTCTTAAGATTTCAAAAAAAATGGCTTTAGCTTTTGCTAAAGTCATTTTCATACTAAAAAAAATATTTGTCAATCGAATAAGTAGAATCAAATCGATTCCCATTAAAATCAATTTTTTCCTAATCTATATTATTTATAATTAGGAAACTGAATCGGAATATTTAGTATATGTTCTGGTTGGCCGTCTTTTGCGCTTGCAACATATAAAGTAAGTACCCCATTTGGACTAGTTGGCTGATCATAATTAATGACTAATTTAAAATTCCCCCATTCTGGAGCACCCATATCAGCCATTGTATGACCTTCCGCTAAAACATTATGACCATCTTCTATGCGATAAAGAAATGTTGCTTCAAAAACACTAGCTTTCCCTTCAACAATTAACACATTTTTACCTGTTGAGTCATTTACGACTGAAGTGACTTTAAATGCCTCATTTTCAACTGGTGTAAATACTTTAACTGGTGGCTTAGTTTCATCCTTTTTGGGTGGATTATTAGTTCCTTTATCTGGAGTATTGCCCTTATCAGTTGTTTTCCCCTTATCAACATGTGATGACTGATCATCTTTTTTGCCATTACCGTAGTCACTTGACTGACAGCTTGCTAAACAGAATAAGCTTAAAATTATAAGTCCAATAAATAAAAGTCTTTTCATTCTATTAATCACCCCTAAATTAATTTATTGCTGCAGTTTAAATATTGTTCTAAATTAAACTATTTATTTTTAGCAACAGATGAAATGCATTTTTACCGAAGTGGACTTCTAAGAATAGGAATGAATTTTTAAACATATTAAAAGAACGTACTAGCAAGCTGTATTACTATTGGTAAAGTTAGACTACTTAATATAGTTGAGGTAATTACAGTTTGTGCTGCAAAATTTGCATGCTGACCTTTGAATGATAGTAATGCACTGTTTCTTGAACTTGGAAAGGCACTACCTATGAAAAGGGCTTTTGCAACCACACCTTCAAAACCGAAAATTTTTATAAGGGCAAATGCAATGATCGGACCACCAATTAATCTTAAGAAGTTACTAATCGCTAAATTGTTCCAGCTAATTTCTTTTCCCGATTCAGCTAATTGAGCTCCAAGTGTAATTAACGCAAATGGGGCGAATGATTCAGTAATAGGATTTAAAATGGTAACCATTTGATGATTTAATTTCACATGAGATAGTTGAAGAATAAAGCCAAGTACTACACTATATATGATTGGTAGCTTTAGCATCTTCATAATTGCTTCTTTCATTTGAACTGAAGCCTCTGCATTATATACCCCAACAGTAAATGTCATTATATTTTGAAATAAAACGATTAAAACTCCAATACTCAATGCAAAAGGATCATTTTTAAAAACTAACGCATTTACTGGTAATCCAAGATTTCCTGAATTATTTAATGCGATGCTATTAGCAAATGTACCTTGCATCGATTTTTCAATTCCTCTCCATCTACATATTAATGTTGAAATGAGAGACATGGCGACAAATTGAATAACCAAGTAAAATAAAACACCACCTGCAACTTTACCAGATAACGGACTATCATATATTTTCATAAATACTGCTACTGGAAGAAATAAATAAACTAAGAGGGTTGTTAAAGTACGTAAGTGAAGTTTAAAAAGACGATTAAACAAATAGCCTAATATAACATAAAAAAATAGAGGTAGCATAACTTCTAGTAGTAATTTTATTACCATTGCTTTTCCTTCTTTCAGATGATCAAGCGATATTTATTTTATCTACATATCTCGGTTAAAAATTTTTTCTTTTTGTTTCTGAAATTCACTATCTGTGATCACCCCGTCATTTTTTAATTTATTTAATTTACGACGTTTCACTTCAAAGTCCTCTTTCTCTCTTGTCATATACTCTTCAACATTTACTTCATAATTTGATATACCACGATCACTAAAAACGTTATATCCATTAATAATCGTAATCATTAGCGCAATTCCGGTCCATAACAATCCGAACAAACCAGCTTGCGGTATTACAATTGTAAAACCGAGGACGATAAAAATAATGCCAACCATTAAACCAAAAAATGACTGCCCTTTACTTGGTTTAACTCGAATCTTTCTCAAATTTCCACCTCTTTTCATTTTAAAATAAATTTCTGAATGAAATAGAAGCTTTGACGGTTAAATTTGATAAACTATTATTTTGCTTTCGAAATACTATATTCGACAAATTATGTTTAAATACCTATTGCAAAAATAAAAAACCACCTAATTAAGTGATTTTTTAAATTTTTATATTAACTTATTTACACTATTTTTGATTTAATCTGATAGGTTCATATAAAATGAATTCACTCCATTTTTATAAACAAAAATCAAAGAGTTATTTTGAATATCTTTCTTTCCATTCACTTAAATAGAAAACTTCATTTGTTTTTATAGATTCTCCATCAAGTAGCGTTATAAATTCTAAACTATTTCCATCAGGATCTCGGAAATAAACACTTGCTGCTGGCATCCAAGTATGTACTACAGGTTCTATTGGATTTAATCCAAAAAAGTTTTCAGTTGGTTTTATCCCTCTCTCTTTTAGCCATTCAATACTATTCTCTAGTTCATGTAGACTTACTCCAAAAGCGAAGTGACCTTTGTGAAATTCCTTTCCTTTCTCTACTTCCCATAGACCGAGCATTTGTTTGTCCTCACCGATAAAAAAGAAAGCTACTCTTCTTTTTTCAATTTTATGAGCAAGCTTAATACCTAGTTTTTCGTAAAACATAATGGATTCTTCTAAATTTCTCACTTCTAAATGAGTTTCATATATACTTTTTATCATCGCTTTTTCTCCTTTCATCAGATGAAAGTAATATCGTAAGTATTATATTTTAGCATTATGCTGTTTAATTTTAAAAAATTCTGAATTTAAAACTCTAAACATCTCCAAGATGATATGATTTAATTAACTTTAATTCAAAATGAAAGGAGATTTGGACTTGATCTTCCAATCAAATAAGCTTACTATTCGTCAATTAAAAGAAAATGATGTTCCCCTTCTAGCAAAATGGCTTTCGAATCCTAAAGTTCTTCAATATTATGAAGGTCGAGATAATCCGTTCAACGCTGAAAAGGTTAAAAGTATTTTTTTTACTAAGGATCCCTCTATTCATATGTGTATTGTAGTTTATGAAAATATTGAAATAGGCTATATACAATTTTATAAATTAGACGATGAATCAAAAATTGAATATGGATATGAAAATACAAGTGAAGTTATTTACGGAATGGATCAATTTATTGGTGAAACTGATTTTTGGAATCGTGGAATTGGAAGTTTACTTGTCTCATCGATGGTGAATTACCTAGTTAATAATCAAAACGCAGAAAAAGTAGTAGTAGATCCACAAACATGGAATGTACGCGCGATTAAATGCTATGAAAAATGTGGATTTAAAAAAATTCGATTACTTCCGAAACATGAGTTACATGAAGGCGAGTATAGAGATTGTTATGTAATGGAGTGCAATTAAATTAAATTAAATTAAATTAAAGGCTGCCTAATTATGCTTACCTAATCATTTACCTGTTCATTATGGTTGGGTTCGACACGATGGAAAGTTTTCATCACAAATAGCTAAGACATTTTTGAATAGATTATCATTAGAGATATAAAAAATAAATTGTTGCTTCACGACTTAATATATTAGTTTACCATGGACTCCTCGGTATTTTTAAAAAGGATGTCTCAACATCTTACCTGAGACATCCTCTATATTATCTTATAAAGCCACCTTCAGAATGGATTATTTGGCCTGTTATCCAATCAGCATCTTCACTTACAAGGAATTTAATTAACTTAGCGACGTCACTTGGCTCTCCTATTCGACCGAAAGGAAAAAGAGGTAATAACTCTTTTTTGATTTCTTCTGTCATCCATCCCGTATTTGTTGGACCTGGATTAACTGCATTAACTGTTATACCTAATTTTGAAACTTCCGCTGATAGTGTAATTGTTAATGCATCAATTGCTCCTTTTGTTGTAGCATAAGCAAGTTCCCCTGGCATTGGTCCTTTAAATTGTCCAGATGTCAGATTTATAATTCTTCCACCTCTTTTATACTTAAATTTTTGTGCGAATAGTGTACTTAGAATGGTTGTCGCTCGAATATTCACTTTATAATGCTTATCTAGTTCTTGAAAAGTTAAATTGGAATAATCATTATTTGTTGAATATGCTGCATTGTTAATTAGTACTCGTGGAAAACCCAGTTCCTTTATCACATACTCAAATAGTAGGTTAGGTGATTCTTCCTTTGTCAAATCAAGCTCTAGACAAGATACTCGTACATCTTTTGCAAGTAAGTCATTTTTCAATTTAAGTGGCTCATTTAACTCAATTCCCCAAGGCATTTCAGTATCGTAACTAGTCCAATACGTAAAAAAGATATCAAACCCATTATCAGCTAATAAATGACAGATTGCCGCTCCGATTCCATTTAACCGACTTGCACCTGTAATAATTGCTATTTTATTTTCCCGCATAGTTTCTCCTCATAAATTTTTCTATTTTAAGTTATTGAACAAAAACTTGTTTTAAAGGTTGATCGGCTGGCCCTTCTAATACGTCACCATAAATTGAAAATCTTGAGCCATGGCAAGGGCAATCCCATGATTTTTCACCGTTATTCCACTCGACCTCACAACCTAAATGAGTACAAGTTGTGTCTACACAATGAACTTTACCATTTACATCTTTATAAGCTCCAACTCTTTTCCCATCTAGTGTTACAACTGAGCCTTCATCATTGTATAACTCTTCTATTTTTCTAGAAACGGGTTCTAATTTTCCTTCAATTAAATGTTTAGCTACATCTATGTTTTGCATTAAGAAATGCTTGATACTAGGGTCTGCTTGGAATCTTGAAGGAGTGAACACATCAGCATCAACAGCTTCTTTTCCTAATATTAAATTACTGATTAACTGGGCGGAGACTGTTCCACTTGTCATACCCCATTTACGGAAACCAGTTGCTACGTATATGTTTTCATGTTTTGATGATAGTCTACCAATATAAGGCATTTTATCTAAAGTGATCAAATCTTGCGTAGACCATCTGAATAATACATCTTCAATTCCAAAGGTTTCTTCACCAAAAAGTTTTAAATTTTCATAAAAACTCATAGTACGAGTTTCTACACCTGTTTTATGACTTTCTCCACCAATTAGTACTAGTTCTTCATTATTAAATTTAAATGATCTTAGAGACCTTTTCGGATTTTCCGCACTTATGTACATGCCTCCTGGATATGCTGTTTTTACTTTTGCAGCTAAGGCATATGAACGATCAGCATGTAATTTCGTAAAAAACAATTGATTACCATCGTAAAAAGGAAAATGGGATGCACTAACAACATGCTTACATTTAATTTTTCTTCCACTTTGAGTGACTACGACTGGATTGTTACCTGTTTCAACGTCAATGACTACAGTTTCTTCATAAACCTTTAATCCGTTTTCAATTGAAGCTTTTAATAAATGGATCAGGTATTTAAGTGGGTGAAACTGAGCTTGATCCCTCATTGTAATCGAATATTTTGTATCAAAAGGTAATAATGTTTTTACTGCTCCAAATGAGTCAATTCCTAACTTTTCATAAGCTTTCAATTCGTTTTCTAGATTTCTTACATAATCATCAGAAGTCGTATAAATTGTTGCATCCTGGGTCTCAAAATTACATTCTATTTGGTTATCATTCGTATATTTTTTAATAAAATCCATTGCATTTTTAGTAGAATGATAAAATATTTTTGTCTTTTCTAATCCAAAATGTTGAATTAGCTCATCGTAAATTAAATCATGCTGTGCTGTTACTTTTGCAGTCGTGTGTCCAGTTGTTCCATTAATTATTTTATTCGCTTCAATTAAAGCCACCTTCATACCCGCTTGCGTTAAAAAATATGCGGTTGAAATCCCCGTAATACCGGCACCAACGATTACGACATCAAACTCTTCGTCATCATTAAACGGTTCAAAAGTAGGAATATTTAGTCCACTTCTCCATATTGGCTTTGAGTGCTTAGGCAAGCCATTATAATCAATCTTTTCATTCATCTTTGAATACCTCCATTTATGTTATGTGGTTATTATTACCAAATTGATGGATGTTCATTAAACTAACTTTTCAATACTACTAATTAGTAAATATTGTTAAAATGGAGATAATGATGAATGCTCATCTAACAAAGCAAAAAAATAGTTAATAATTAGTAAAGAGGGTAATTTACATGGCTTATAGAATTAAAGACACTTTAATTTCTGAAACTGAATTAAAAAATAGAGTAAAAGCACTTGCCGAACAAATTGAACATGACTTTAATAACGAACCACTTATCCTTGTAGTTGTTTTAAAAGGATCATTTGTATTTGCAGCTGATCTAGTTCGTGAAATGAAAAGTAATATTAATGTAGATTTTATTTCTGTTTCCAGCTATAGTAATCAAACTGAATCAACTGGAAAAGTAAGACTGTTAAAAGATTTAGATGAGAATATCACAGATAAAAACGTAGTTGTAATTGAAGATATCATTGATAGTGGTCTAACATTGCACTTTTTACGTGACCATCTTCAAATGCATAAGCCAAAATCGATTAAGATTTGTACTTTATTAGATAAACCCGAAAGAAGAAAAATCGATCTACCAGTTGATTATGTAGGTTTTGTCATACCAGATGAGTTTATCGTTGGCTATGGAATTGATTATGCACAGCAGTATCGAAATCTACCGTATATCGCAACTGTAGAAGAATATTAATTTTATCAAAAACATGCCGTTTGATTTTTTATCAAACGGCTTTTTTTATTTCTTGTTAACTTTTTTATTAATTAAGTCGATTAATAAGTTTCGATCCTCTGGAAAACTAAGCTCTATGTCAAGAATTTCATCTGCAGATTTCCAAGCAATATCATATATTAGTTGATCAGGGTCTTGAATTTTAGCATAACCACCAATAATTCTAACTTCAAAATAATGTACTTCTACTTTAAAACCATACGAGATCCCTTCTTTAATAAACAATTGCTTAATTACTTCTACTTCATATCCTGTTTCTTCGAGTACCTCTCTTTTACAACACTCTTCAATCGATTCATTTTGTTCTAAACCGCCTGATGGAGTAGCCCAAAGCTTTTGTTCATCAGGCTTGCCTTGAAGAACCATTAAAACCTGCCCTTTACGATTGATACAAATACCAGTTGCCCCAATCCATTTCTCCATGAAATGCCACCTCTTTTAGTTACTTTATCTATTCTAGCTATTCGATCATTTAATGTTTTATCCTGTTGAAAATGGTCCTTTTGATATTTATATAATTTCTTGGGAAAAATAACTCAAAATTAGTAAACGGGGTGAATTTATGAATCGCAAATTACTACTCATTTTCTCGGTCGTTGTTTGTTTAATTTTTCCGAACTTTAGTTACGCCGAAACTACTGCTAACCCATTAAAAATTGCGTTTGTTCGCGATGGATTCGTTTGGATAAAAATAAATAATAAAGAGGAAAAAATAACAAAAACAAAAGGGGTTTATTCGAATCAGCCAGAGTGGTCATTTGATGGGAACTATTTAATGTATCAAAAAGAAATACCTACTGGTCCCACTGCATCTTATCCTACTCGCTCAGAAATATGGATCTATAATATGAAAACTAAAAAAGAACAAAGGATCATTTCCGATGGCGAGAATCCTAAATGGTCCCCTACTAAAAACATTTTTGCTTTTTTAGATAGTGGTGTGTTGAATGTTTCTGATTTTAAAAATTTTTACAATATTGCACTAGGTGTAGATGATTATAATTGGATTCCAAACGGTAAAGGCTTTATAGCTTCATCAGCGGCAGCACTAAATCCGGACGGATGGACAAATCCAGTTTTATATAAGATCACCTTACCAAATGATTTAAAAAATATTACTACTGCAACAAATACTGTAAAACAATTTTTTGTTGTTCCTAAAACCTTAACAAAAGGCAATACTTCCATTCCGTCCATAAATGCATCAACATTTCAATTTTCGCCTGATCAAAAATGGATTTCTTTTATCGTTAACCCAACAGCCTCTTGGTCTATGGATAGCGACATGCTTTGTATCATTTCTTCAGATGGAAAGGTTTTTGAAGTTCAAGATGAAATTATTTTACATTTAGATAATCCAAAATGGGCTCAAACTAAAAATATATTAGGATATATTGCAGGTGGGGGCAGATTAGTTTTCGGATACAAAAATAAAAAGATGAATATTACTGAAATGCCAGCATTTACATCTACAAATTTAACACCACCACATTATGCTGAATTAGGATTTACATGGTGTGATGACACTTCAATTGTAGTTTCAAGAGTAAAAGAAAGTGAGTGGTCAAATGATGAAAAGAAACGACCAAAACCATCATTAAATGTGATTAATCTTTCTACTCATAAACAATTAAAAATAACGAATCCACCAACTGGAAAAGGTGATTATAACCCAGTCTACTCTAAGTCTACCAATAAAATAACGTGGACCAGAAAAGGCGAATTAGATGTTGTCGGTAATGTATGGATCGCCAATTTGGATGGTAGTAAACCTAAAATTTTATTAAAAAATGTTAGTTCATATTCTATTTTTGAGCGGTAAAAAGGATGAGGATGAATTTAGTTTCATCCTCTTTCCATTTCAAGAGCATTAACGAAGCAATCATTTTGTAAAACTGGTACTACTTTAAAATGGTTTAATTGACTACAGTGCATAACATCATCTTCAAAGCCCTTCATTCTCAGCTCTCTTCCACTTCCACATTCCCAAATCAATTCTTTAATTTTATGTTTCGAGTGGAGAAACGCGCCAATACAAACTTCCGATTCTGGTGATTTTGTTCCTTCTAACTCTGATAAAATTGCTCCTGCTCCTAAATAATCTTCAATAGAAGGTCGCAGTGCATCCTCATTTTCATGTAAATCATTCCAAACCTCACCGCACGGAATGACTGTTATATTGACATTTTTTTCTTTTTTTAGGCGATTAGCCAAACTTGCAACCGAAGACGCATTAAGTAAAGAACCAATCAATAACACTGGCACCTTTGAAGCGATCCATGAACAAAATGCTCCATTTAGAGAACATAAAACAAATTTATTATTGGTATGACGTTCATTAAATGAGACCGGCGAAAGTGTTGCCTTCCCTAAAACTGCCGCTTCATTTCTTCCTAAAATATACTCTGCTCCAATCTTTTTAGCATAAGCTTTCCCATCTAAATTTGGTGGATACGGATAGACGATTGCGTTTTGAACTACTGCTGAAACAACAGTCGATGAAAAACTAAGAACATCAACAATAATCGTAATATCCCCACGTTCCGCTGCTTCCCTCGCACCCCTTTTCCCCCACTCTACACGGCATTCATAATTAGATTGATCGAACATATTCTCATCCCCTTTATTGGCCTTTTAAAATCATCATTCATAGAAAAAGCAATACTCTTTAAAAGTATTGCATCAGTGTGTAGACAAAGTATAAGATTTTCAGACTGACTAACGATATGTAACTTCTGTATACCCTAAACTATTTTTAGTTGTTTTCATCGGCTTATTAGGATAATAGAACACTAAATCTTTATAATTCATCTTATATTTACTTGTTTTAAAGTACTTGTTCAGATACACTGTTCTCATTTTTTCACCATCTACATAGATTGCTTTTCCTTTAGGGCGATCCTTATCAAATCCATAAATTAATTGATCATTAAAAAAATGCATCCCCTTTCCATCTCCTGCATACAAATGCTCTGCACCTGAAATGGAAGCAAAATTCATATTTAAAAACGATGATGTTTTAAATATATAGATACTATGCGGTATATCAGTAATACAAAGAATGTATGGACTACTCGGGATCTTAACAAACTTGTAGTCCACTTTTTTAAATTCTGGTAAATCCTTATGAATAGCGAAATTAACTGCTTTTTCTTTTGAATTAAAACTGATTGATATATATGTAAATATGCTCACTAATGCAACAAAAATTAGCAAGAATGTAATTCCCTTTTTACTCATGTTATAACTTCCTTATTTAGACATTTATTTTATTCAGGAAAAGAGCATACACCTAAACGATTACCTTCTAAATCTTTAAATTCAAACCATTTAAACGTTCCATCTTCATTCAATTGCTCTAATTCTACATTGTGTTCTTTTAAATGATTATAAGCTTGTTCAATATTTGAAGTATAAAAATTAAAACTCATATGCGTATTTGGATTATCTACTTGATTTGTTTTTCTCACTAACGTTAATGGTGTTTCGCCAATATTTAATGCCGCATATCCGTTCATTGGATCGTTCCATCTAATAGTAAAACCCAATACCGAGCAATACCAATCTACTGCTTTCTCAAAATCAGTTACTTGCAGAAAAACTGTATCAATTCGTTTAAAATGCTCTGACATAGCTAAGTCCTCCTTTTTTACTACTTACTATTAATTCAACACTTGTAAACTATTTCCTTTTCTATTTCATGCTAAAAATAAAGGGATTTGACTATAATTAGTCAATTATTTATAAATATTGAAACTAGACATTGGAGGGGAAATATTTGATAAAAATTGTTAAAGTAAAAAAAAAGAGGAATCTAAATTACACAATTTAATGCAATTTTATATTTATGAATTTACTAAATATCTTCCTGAAATTAAACTCGGGGAAAACGGTTCTTATCATAAGTTTAATTTGGAAAAATGCTGGCAGGATCTAGATTATCATGCTTTTTTTGTGTTGTATAAAGAAGAACTGATCGGATTCGCTATAATTGAGGCTTCATTAGAATCAACTTCAAATTGCATAGAAGAGTTTTTTATTATTGAAAAATATAAAGGACATGGTTTTGGTAAAAAAGTTGCAATTGAACTTTTCAATCTGTTTCCAGGAAAATGGAGTATCTCACAAATTGAAAAAAATGAACCTGCTAAGGCTTTTTGGAGAAATGTAATTAATTATTATACAAAAGGCAACTTTACTGAAAGAGTTGATGAAAAATGTTGATGTTTACTTACTCATGACAGGTTCATGAGTTAATAATTAAGCTAAAGTAAAAATCCAATATTCATAAATGGTTCATTAGTAAACAATCTTAAAGCCACCCTAAAGGTGGCTTTGTTATGTAATATAGATTGATTTAATTTGCTTTGAAATTATAAAGTGGTTTAATCACTTTTATAACTTCGATTGCATCCTTAGTATTTTCAATGATTTCTTTCATTTCCTTATAAGCCATTGGACTTTCATCAAGTGTGCTCTCTAAAACTGAAGTACTCCAAACATCCTTCATTGTTTCTTTAAACTCATCAAGTGAAAGAGTTGCTTTTGCTTTTGAACGACTAAGAATTCGTCCTGCACCATGAGGGGCCGAATAGTTCCAATCTGGATTTCCTTTTCCGATTGCAATTAAACTACCATCTCTCATGTTGATTGGAATCAATACTTTCTCACCTTTTTGAGCGGAAATCGCTCCTTTACGGAGAATCATATTTTCGATATCAATATAATTATGAACAGTCGTAAATTGTTCAACAACTGTTAAGTCCATATTCTTTACGATTTCATCCATCATTGCCTTCCGGTTCCATAAAGCATATTCTTGGGCAATTGCCATATCATGCATATATCGATCAAACCAAACTCCTTCTAAATAAGCTAAATCCTTTGGAATATATTGCGACGGAAGGCTTTTTAGAGCAGCCTCAATTTCTTTCTCACGGCCTTCATCCCTTAATTGCTGAATGACTTTTGAACGATTTTCTGACTGGCTCTTTAACAATTCATACGCCTTTTTCTGATAAAATTCCGCTACAACTTTACCTAAATTTCGGCTCCCAGAGTGAATGACGAAATAAATATTCCCGTCTTCGTCAGCATTGCATTCTATAAAATGATTTCCACCACCAAGCGATCCTAAGCTTAGTTTTGTTCTTGTTTCATTTAATTCTTTAAAACAGTACAGCTTTGAAAAATCAACTTTCTTCACAAATTCATGCTTATTATTACGAATTGAAAACCCTGATGGAACATGTTTACGAATGACAGCATCTAGTTTTTGAAAATCGATTTCTTTTTGTGAAACTGTTATTGTTTCCATTCCGCAACCTATATCGACTCCAACGAGATTGGGAACGATTTTATCTTGAATCGTCATTGTGGTTCCAATTGTACATCCCTTACCTGCATGAGTATCAGGCATAATTCTAATTTTAGAACTTTTCACGAACTCTTGATTACATAGTTCAATAATTTGCCCGATTGCTCCTTGCTCCACATTATCTGTAAATATTTTAGCTTCATTAAATGAGCCTTTAACTGTAAGCATCATGTTCTCCTTCAAGTTAGTTTTATTTTGAGGCCTAACTTTATTAAGCTATTTCAAAATATTTGATAATAGTTCATTAATTTTATTAGCTACAATTATTTGAAGATCACTTTAGATTTTCTAAATTTAATGAATACGAAAGAAATTCTTTATCAACTTGATAGCCATTTTTTTCATACAAAGCTTGTGCCGATTTATTATCAATCGCTGTTTGTAAATCTAATGCTTTTGCTTTCGATTCGATTGCAAATTTCTTTGCTGCATTTAACAACAATTGAGCTACTCCTTTTTGCCTAGCCGATTCAGTTACATATAAGTCATTTAAAATCCATAACTTTTTCATTGATACCGAAGAAAAAGACGGATATAACTGAGTAAATCCCATATATTGCTCTTCTTCTTTTACGAGAAAAATAACAGAATCTTTGTTATTGATTCGTTCCGTTATAAAATCAATCGCTCCGTTTAAATTGCTTTCTTGTTTATAAAACATTCTGTACTGATCAAATAAATTTGCTACTTCTGTAATATGCTCTGATTTTGCACGAACGACTTCCATCATGTCACCTCTTCTAACTAATAATTAATCTATTAGTTAGTTCGGTACATTTCATTAATTTCCTCTAATCGATACAAAGGATAAAAACCTACGAAAAATAGTAATTTTTAATGGTAAAGTTAATAATATAAACATGATTTAATAAATTTCCAAAATTTAGGTTTTCATATGAATTAACTTATAATAAGATTGAAGATGAAAAACTAATTTAATTTTTTCTATTATGTGAAGAAATTAACATTCTTACACTTGGGGTGATTAATCAATGGATAAAAAAGCGCTCATTATTATTGATTATACGAACGACTTTGTAGCAGATGCTGGTTCATTAACTTGTGGTAAACCGGCACAGGAAATTGAGCAAAGTATTCTTAAACTAACTAAAAGTTTCATTGAAAATCAAGATTATGTTGTATTTGCAGTAGATGTCCATGATGAGAACGATCCGTTTCATCCCGAAACAAAATTATTTCCACCTCATAATATTAGACTTACTAAAGGAAGAGATTTATATGGTGGATTAATGGATTTATACAATTCAACAAAAGGCAATTCAACTATTCAATGGCTCGATAAAACTCGTTACTCCGCTTTTGCAGGAACAGAACTTGAGATAAAACTAAATGAAAGAGGCATAAACGAACTTCATTTAATAGGAGTTTGCACTGATATTTGTGTATTACATACCGCGGTCGATGCTTATAATAAGGGTTATAAAATAGTCGTTCACGAGCAGGCTGTTGCAAGCTTTAATGCAGCTGGGCATGAATGGGCATTAAGTCATTTCAAAAACACTTTAGGGGCGGAAATAAAATGAATTACAACTTTCAAGATGATAGCTTTGCACTTCATACAGACCTTTATCAAATTAATATGGCGGAAACTTACTGGGGAGACAATATTCACAATAAAAACGCTATTTTTGAACTTTATTTTCGTAAACTCCCATTTGGAAATGGATATGCAATCTTTGCGGGTTTAGAAAAAATAATCAGTTATCTACAGAACTTTAAATTTAGCAGTTCAGATCTTGACTATTTAAAAGAAGAACTCGGATATAGAGATGAATTCATTCAATTTCTGTCTAATGTAAAATTCACAGGTTCAGTTAGAGCAATTCAAGAAGGTGAATTAGTATTTGGCAATGAGCCAATCTTAAGAATTGAGGCACCGCTATTAGAGGCACAATTAATTGAAACGGCCTTATTAAACATAGTCAATTATCAAACATTAATTGCTACTAAAGCTTCACGAATTAAACATATCGTTGGTAATGATACGTTAATGGAATTTGGAACAAGACGTGCTCAAGAATTTGATGCTGCCATTTGGGGAGCAAGAGCCGCTTATATTGGTGGATTTCATGCGACTAGTAATGTTCGTGCTGGTAAATTATTTAATATTCCTGTTTCAGGAACACATGCTCATGCACTTGTGCAAGCATATCGGGATGAATACATAGCTTTCAAAAAATATGCAGATCGTCATTACAACTGTACATTCCTAGTTGATACATACGATACACTAAAAAGTGGAGTGCCTAATGCGATTAAAGTCGCAAAAGAACTAGGTGATAAAATTAACTTTGCAGCGATCCGACTAGATAGTGGTGACTTAGCTTATTTATCGAAAGAAGCTAGAAAAATGCTCGATGAAGCTGGTTTCGTAAATACAAAAATCGTTGCTTCGAATGATTTAGATGAATATACAATTTTAAATTTAAAATCGCAAGGAGCAAAAATTGATTCGTGGGGAATCGGAACAAAGCTTATTACAGCATATGATCAACCAGCTCTTGGAGCTGTTTATAAATTAGTAAGTATTGAAGATGAAGATGGGAAAATGATTGATACAATAAAAATTTCCCAAAACCCTGAAAAAGTAACAACTCCTGGACTTAAGAAATTGTATCGAATTATTAATACAGTTAACCATCACGCTGAGGCTGATTATATTGCACTTGAAGATGAAGATCCAGAGTCTGAGGAAAAAATAAAGTTATTCCATCCAGTCCATCCATATATCAGTAAGTTTGTAACTAATTTTGAAGCTAGAGAACTTCATCACCAAATCTTTACTAAAGGTGAATTAGTCTACAAAGTGCCTGCAATTAAAGACATTCAGGATTTTGCTGAAAACAACTTAAGTGTACTTTGGGAAGAATATAAACGTGCATTAAACCCTGAAGAATATCCTGTAGACTTAAGTCAAAAATGTTGGGATAACAAAATGGAAAAAATAGCAGAAGCTAGAAAGAAAACAGAGGAAATGAAAAATGGCTAAAATTGGGATTTATGGCAGTTCGTTTGATCCGATTACAAACGTTCATTTATGGACTGCAAGTACGATTGCTCATCGTTGTCAATTAGACAAAGTTATCTTTTTACCATGCTCTTCAAAAAGAAGAGATAAACAATTACATAATACTGATGAACATCGTTGGAATATGTTAAAATTGGCAATTCAAAACAACTCAAAGTTTATTGCAGACGATTATGAAATGAGTAAAGAGGCTTGGGAAGTATTCACTTACTATACAATGAACCATTTTAAAGCGAAGTATAGTGAAGATGAAGTTTATTTCATAATGGGAGCCGATCTCCTTGAAGATATTGCAGAAGGAAAATGGAAATACGGGGATCAATTAGTTTCCGAAAATAAATTTATTGTTATGGCCCGTGATGGAATTGATATGCTAAAAACCATCTCTCGTTCTCCACTATTACGAAACAATGATAATGGTTCAAGATTTCACCTAATTGATAAAGGACTAGCGATGGAAATTAGTTCAACATATATCCGAGAAGAGTTTGCTAAAGGCGGCGAGCCAAGATATTTATTACCTGAGGATTGCTACGCTTATATTAAAAAATACAATCTGTATCAAAAGGAGAATGAAGATTGAACAGTTTACAAAAAGAAATCGTCGAAGAAATGAAAGTAAAACCAGTGATCGACCCTAAAGAGGAAGTAAGAATAAGTGTTGATTTCCTAAAAAGTTATCTTAAAAAACATCCATTTTTAAATGGTTTTGTATTAGGTATTTCAGGTGGTCAAGATTCAACTTTAACTGGTAAACTTGCACAAATGGCAATAGATGAATTAAATAGTGAGCAATCAGAAAAAAATTATCAATTTATCGCAATTCGATTACCATATGGCGTTCAAATGGACGAAGAGGATTGCCAGGAAGCGTTAAAGTTTATCCAGCCAACTAAGACATACACAGTGAATATTAAAGCTGCTGTAGATGCTAGTGTTAAAACATTAAAGGAAATTGGCGTTGACCTTACAGATTTTGCAAAAGGGAATGAAAAAGCTCGTGAAAGAATGAAAGCTCAATATAGCATTGCTGCTATGAATGGGTGTGTTGTCTTAGGTACTGACCATTCCGCTGAGGCTATTACTGGTTTTTACACTAAATATGGCGATGGTGGATCAGACCTATGTCCGATTTTCCGTCTAAATAAGCGTCAAGGAAAGATGCTACTAAAAGAATTAAATTGCCCACCTAAGCTATATGAAAAAGTTCCGACTGCTGACCTTGAAGAAGATCGCCCACAATTAGCAGATGAAGTCGCTCTTGGAGTTACATATGATGATATCGATGATTATTTGGAAGGTAAAGAAATTAATCGTGACTCTCAAGCAAAAATCGAATCATGGTTTAATAAATCTAGACATAAGAGACAAATGCCTTACACTGTTTTTGATAAATTTTAATTCATTGAAAGCCGCCTATTTTGGTGGCTTTTTCACTTATGTAATCAATAAACGGATATGAAAGTTAAAATTGGACAAGGTAATAATACAGTCATTAAGAAAGGAATGTTCATATTATGTGGATTTTATTTTTTATTCTTTTAATCTTATGGGTATTAGGTTATTTTACTTTCCATATCGCAGGTGGACTAATTCATATTGTATTAATTATCGCAATTATTGTATTTATCGTTAACCTATTTAGACGTAAAAAGTAGCAAACTTTAAGTGACTTTTTCAAAACTAAGAGCTTGATTTTTCAAGCTCTTTTTCTTATGCCAGTTCTATTCCTAAACCTGCTTTTAAACTCTTCTATATTCCTCTATTTTTGAATAAACTTCTATGAATGTCATAAATAAAGAGGAGCGAAATTATGCCAGTTAGTATGGAGCCTCCTATATCTATGGAACAAATGCTTCAAACAATTCGTACAGGACTTCCAAAAACACTTGAACCTAAAAAGATCATAATTGTTGGTGCTGGGATATCAGGTTTAGTAGCTGCTTCACTTTTAAAAGGAGCAGGACATGAAGTAACAATTCTAGAAGGAAATAATCGTATTGGTGGTCGTATTTTTACTAATCGTAATTTTTATGCAGGACAGTATATGGAAAATGGTGCTATGAGAATACCTTCTATTCACTTGCTTGTTTTAGAATATATTAAGAAATTTAACCTTCCTTTAGAAGAATTCATTAATAGCACACCAAACGATATTATTTTCGTAAACAATGTAAGAACCATTCAAAAGCTTTATGAAGACAATCCAGACATTCTTAACTTCCCTACTTCACCATCTGAAAAAGGCAAAACAGCCGAATATTTGGCTCAATACGCCATGCAACCTGTAACTGACTTCATTAAAAAGAATCCAAAAAAGAATTGGGAAATCGTTATTAAATTACTTGATCGTTATTCGATGGAATATTATTTGAAATATAATCCTTATGGCAGAACATTATCAGTTGGAGCCATTGATATGATTAAGGTTATGCTTGGGATGGAAGGCTTTCCTGAGCTTTCATTCACAGCCTTACTACGAGAAGTAATGATTCTATTTACTCCTGGACTAAAGTTTTATGAAATAAAAGGTGGAAACGATCACTTACCGTATTCATTCCTACCTGAATTACAAGAAAATATTATTTACCATCAAAAAATGAAAAAAATTGAACAACACGACTCTTCTGTAACGATTCATACTGAGGATACACAAACCTCACAGGCATATACGGTAAATGGAGACTTAGCCATTATTACCATACCTTTTTCTTTACTAAACTTCGTTGAAATCATTCCACGCGATTTATTTTCTTATAACAAATATAAAGCAATTCGACAATTACATTATGTTGCTTCGACTAAAATTGGTTTACAATTTAAAACTAGATTTTGGGAGAAAGCGGGTTTTATTGGAGGAAAAATGACGTCTGACCTACCTGTTCGTTATTCCTATTTCCCAAGCCAATCCGTTGGTTCAGAAGGCCCAGGTGTCATATTAGCAAGCTATACATGGGAAGATAACGCATCAATTTGGGATAGCTTAACTGAAAAAGAACAAATAGAGAATGCGCTAGAAGATTTATCGAAAATTTACGGAAAAGAAATATACAATGAGTTTATTACTGGTAATACATTTAGTTGGGCAGAAAATCCTTTTTCAGGTGGAGCTTTTGCTATTTTCAAACCGGACCAGCAAACAGAGATTGCCCCATATATATCAACTCCAGAAGGACTAATTCATTTTGCTGGTGATCACACCTCTACAGCCCCAGGTTGGATTCAAGGTGCAATCGAATCCGGAATAAGGGTGGCTTATGAGGTTAACGATTTACCTAAAACAACGGCAAATGAGAATTTTGAAACACATGATCAGGTTTAAACACTAGAGTTTTGGATTTCTAACCTTAGATCGTATGCCACGAAATTCAAGAAAAACATAAAACCCACAAGGAACAACTTGTGGGTTTCATCATGATATTATCCAATTTTTAAATAACCTACTGAAGGAACAAAAGAGTATCCTTGATTAATAACCATATCTGTTATTTCTGTCGTTTCAGTCTCTCTGACTTGATGAAACAATTTATATTTTATTGATTTTACTTTCTTTCCTCTTAATACATTATTTAAATAAATTAACTCAATGTCTAAAAAAGGTATTCTGTACTTTAAATTATTCGTGATTCTATTTGTGATTAGTTCATTAAACTCAATATCGGCAATATTAACTGAATTTTTTTTCATATCATCTACTAATTTATTCTGTTTATCAGTAAACTCACTAATAATATATTCGATTTCCACTTTTGAAAGGGAACGAGTTTCTTTTAATGGCAATGTAACTTGATTTGTTTTTTCTTTACTAAATAATCGTTTAAAAAATTTAATCATAGTCCCGTCCTCTTCAATTTTTCTTATTTATATTTTGTCATGTTTAAACAAGATTGTAAAAATAATTTTTTAGGCACTAATACTATTCTATTATTAAACCGAAATTCCTTTGTAGAATTGCCTCTCTTATAAAATTTTTAGAACAAAATTTAATAATTACAAAAGTTAGGAATTGAATTCGAAAATAAAAGACCTAATCAGATAAAAAACACCTAGTAATAGGTGTTTTATTGTGTAGACAAAGTACTAAAAACTTGATTTTCAGACTGATTGCAAGCGCTTGTCTTTCGAGGCGCGAAGNNAGGAGCGGAGTTACCCTAGAAGGTAATGAGCACCGAAGACAGGCGAAGTAACAAAGAAAGCGAGCGTTTGTCAACAGTCTGAATAGGTGTTTTTACTCCGTTTCACATGCATAATTATCATGATCACGATCCATTTGCGATTGGTAGGCTTTATTCCCTTTTGGTACTCCATTTGGATAGACTTTTCTTAAGTCTGCGCAGTTTTTAAAATACTGTTTATTATTGTTAGACGAATTATTCGTTTTTGTTTGATTGGTTTTATTTTTGCTCCATAATCCAACCCTCTGCTGCTGGGCAGTTGCTTGTAAGCTTCTAAGCTCTGATTCATAGGCATAATTTCCATAATCATAAAATTTTTCTACATAGCCTTTTTTTATGATTTCTTTTTGAATTAGTCTGCCATCAATCCAAACCCATGCAAGCGTTCGATTATATTTATCCTTTTTTGGACCATCATATTCTAGCTGAATTGTTTTTGCATTTTTTAATAGATTACATGTATATGCTGAAGCTTCTTTTCCATATGGCTCAATCGTCCTTGTGCTTTCTGGCGTATCGATATATAAGAATCTTGTTGTACCAACTTCAGTAAATTTGGCAGTATCCCCATCAATACATTTTATAAGCTCAACTGTAAATTTGGAATCGGTTTTCGTATTAACTGATGCTGTTGACTGTGAACATCCACTAAGTCCAAGAATAGCCATTACAGTTAATAAAATAAGTCTTTTCATGTTGTTCCCCCAGTTATTCTTGTTACTACACATTATTTTAACAATAAAAACCAATTATGTATTGAAATAGTGGGGGATTTTTCAATTTTAAAGGACTTTGCTTTGTATTACTTATTTAGGAATATAATGATCTCCATAAATAAAACGTTACGTAAGCTTCCCAGCCTTTCCATTTTTTACCCATTTTTTTAATTTCTTCAATTGAAGGTTTTTTCTCTAATGATAGTTGATTTTTTAATGCATTATGTATTCCTACATCGGCTATGGGAAACGCGGATTTCTCTTGTAAACATTTCATCAAGACGTAATCAGCCGTCCAGTTCCCAACTCCTCGAATTTCTAAAAGCTTATTTAACTTTTTCTCGTATGATTCTAAACGATTTAGAGATTCTTTTGAAATGAGTCCATCTGTCATTAATTTTGCAATCCCAATCACGTATTCAGCTTTTCGTGTAGTAAATTTCATACTAGTTAAATCGGAAACCTCAAGTTTGGATATTACATCTGGAGTTGGAAATAGCCAAACTATTTCATCCTTCCATCTAAAGCTTTCTCCATATTTTTCAACAAAGCTTCTTTTTAAAGAAAACGCAAATGTCAGATTGATTTGTTGACCCATAATTGCCCATGTAAATGCTTCAAATAAATCCGGAATTCCAATTACGCGAAGTCCAAAATGCTGATCAATTAACAACTGTAGCATTTGATTATTTTTACTTAATTGATAGAACTCTGTTAAGTCTCTGCCTAAATCAAATAAATCCCATATAAATGCTGCTGCAGCTACTTTTATTTCTTCACTTGGATGTTGGTCTGGAAATTCAATTAATAATTCGTTATGAGCACTACTTACTTTTAGTAAAATTAATCTATTTTCTATTTTAATAAGTTTTAAAAAATATTCCTCTTTAACCTGATGAAGTACCTCATTTTTAGATCGTGCTAGGAATACTAAGCATTCATTAAAACTAAAATCTATTGGTGTTAAGATGGATATCGAATTCTTATTTTTATCTAATACAAGTGATGCATTGAATTCTTTATACAGATTAATCACCTCTTTCCACATTCATAAATTAACAGTTTCCTTATCTTGCTGTACGGAATTTCCCCTCTGTGATAGATAGCTATGCAAGATCATGCCGATCATGATAATAATCATTCCAATCCAAGAAATAATTGATGGAGATGCCGTTGATAAGAAAATCATTTCACCAATTACTGTGAATAATACTTCCATGGATTGGGTTGCTTCTACTGCTCCTAATTTTTGCATATTTCCCCTTACTAAATCAGTAGCTTGAAAAAATAATACAGTAGCAATTACGCCTGATGAGATCGCTACAATTAATGATTGTGATACTTGATTTTGACCTGGTAGTCCTTCAGTATATAAACCATAGATTGATAGAATGATCCAAAACGGTAAACTGGCTAAGGTCATTCCTAAAACGCGTTGATATACATCCAGCTTTCCATCACATAATTCCATCATTTTTCGATTGCCAAGGGGGTATGCAAAGGAGGCAATAATAACTGGTAAAATACCTGTTAAAACTGTTGAAATAGCTATTTTTGTAGCTAACTCAATCTGCATTAATAATATACCAAATATAATTAATAAAGACATGCTTAATCCTTTAAAAGGAATTTTCCCACGAACCTTTTGGATTCCATTTGATGTTTGAATTGAGATGAAGAAAAATGGTGCTAAAAGTGACCCAGATAAAATTGTGATCTGCCATGAACTAGCAATTAGCCATCCTGGTGAATAAACTGCTGCTAGACATATTGGTGCATAAAATAAACCGAATCCAATTGTTGACCATATAACCCAACTTTTTAACTTGCCTTTCATTTCTTTCAATAGATCATTCAAATTTCTTCTAGAGATTACGATGATCAATAAAAAAGGCACCATAAAAAAGTATCTTAAGGATGCGCTCCAAATCCAACTTCCACCAGATAATTCCATCGAGCGGTTTAAAATAAATGTGATTGAAAAGAAAAATGCCGCTAATATTCCAAATAATATCGGGCGCATATGACCACCTCTATAACAATTTCAATTATCTTTTACGATAAAATGATTTTCGGTTGAAACTTCCTTTAATTTCTTCCGTAAAAATTCAGGGTATAATTCGATTTCTTCTAGATTTTCTAAACTGACCCATTAAAAATTAGTCGGTCCCCTTCAATACCGTAAAATGATTCATTCAATGAATTAGTAAGCTTGTTCTCTGAGTTTATTTTATAGTAAAGACCAACTTCGTGAATATCATTTCCTTTATAAGAAAAGAAATTTTCTACTGTCCACATCATCTGATCAATTTCAATTTCTATTCCTAGTTCTTCTTTGATCTCCCTTTTTAAGCTTAAATGTGACTCTTTATTGAATTTTATTCTACCACCAGGTAAGGACCAAATTGTGTCACTTGCTAGTCTGTGTATTAAGACATGCCCATTTTCAATCCATATACCTGCTACCCTAAAATTAAATACTTTGTTCTCTGATTTAAATACAACATCCATTATTAATACCTGACCTTACTTGTTATTATTAGAGGATTTTTCAACTAAATGAACCCCTCCAACCCACCAGTCTATTCCTATTAAATTCATTCGATTTGCTTTTCCCATTAGTACGTCTAATCCCCATTTAGTTAATTCAATTTTTGCTTTTGGGTTATGTTGTTTATAACTTGGTAATTCACTGTCACTACTTATTAAAGGGAAATCACCTTTCAATAATTCATTTAAAATTGCTGCGAAATATAAATCGCTTAATCCATCATTTGTTCTTTGTCTTACGAGTTTATTAAATAGTTCTGCAAAGGAGTTAATACCTTCATTGATCATTGATAATGCTAAAAATTCTACTTCATTTAATCCATTCTGTTTAGAAGGAAAATATGTCATATGACTTAATAAAGCTTGTTTTAGAAACGGAAGCGCATGACATTTTTGAATAAAATCATCAAGTTCATCTAAATTATTTGAACAATAAGCTTTCCATCCAGCACATGCTTCTTCTATTTGTTCGTCTGAAACTTCTTGTTTAGTTGGGAGTAATCCAATTAATTGTTCTGAAGATAATTGACCTAATCCGTGAAATGGTTCAATTCCTTCATATTCATTTATACTAACCATCGAAATTTTATGAAATCCAAGTGTCGATAATTCCGATAATAAATAAAGTATTGTCACCTGATCGTATCGATCATGTTCGAACCATAGGACAACTTCCTCAGAACGAGATAGTTCATTTAATAATTGAAATTGGCTTCGGCAATTTTCAATAAAAAAACTCGAAGGAATTTGTAGCTTTTGTTCAAAAAATTCTGCTCTTCTTTTATATGTTTTTTCTAAAGTCCAATCTCGACTCAGTGGCCCAAAATCATACATTTCTCGCCATACAACAATATTATCATTTAAAGACTTTATTTTTCCTCCAACCACATCACCATTTACAACATGATTCATCTATTCATCTACTTTCTCCATTGTTTATTTAAAAAGAAAATACAGTTCTTAATTCTTCTTAACGATCGTAGATTCCTCTTACATATAATATTATTATTTTTTTTCAAAATAAAACCACCTATATAAATAGGTGGCGAGACATTTTCTTATAAAATAGAGTTCTTGTCAGATTAATTTGAATGTCACTGACAAATTCCCAACATTTGAATTCTAAAAGTCTTTATTTAATCTCTCTTTTTTGTTTTTTTCTACTAGAAGACATCTCAACACCAGTTTCAGATGTTGTAGTCCCTTGACCTTGTACATTTGGTGATCCTAAGCCAACTCTCGATGGATCTTTTTTAGTTTTTCCCATTTTAAACACCTCCATCTTTACTTTTTCTAAACTTAAACTTCTTTATTCAAAGAATATTTTTCCTGTAAATTGCAAATCTTATATATCTGAGGAGGTGTTTTTTATGGCTAGAATCGGAGTAGAACAATCTTTAACTAATGTCCAAGAAGCATTACGTTCAGCGGGACATGATGTTGTTGAATTAAAACAAGAATCAGATGCAAATGGTTGCGATTGCTGCGTAGTAACAGGACTTGATTCAAATGTAATGGGAATGCAAAATGTAGCTACACAAGGATCAGTAATCGAGGCAAGTGGCTTAACAGCTGATGAAGTTTGTCAACAAGTTGAAAGTAGATTACAATAACAAATTACAAACAAAAGTTATATCAAACATTCAAAAGAAAACTCGCCGATTGGCGAACTTTAAAGCGAAGACAGAGACTAAAGTTGCACTTCTCCATTTCCTAAATATGCGACTACGTCAAATCCCCTTCGCCGCTAAAATATTTATACTTACTAATGTGCAAAAAAGGATAAGCAAAATTCAATGAAATTTGCTTACCCTTTTTTCAAATTATAAATTTAATCCACCGTATAGCAAAGCTCCTATTACAATAAAAGCCGGATGTAGCTTTACTTTCTCCATTAATATGTAACTGATTACTCCTAAAAATAAAAACTGTCCAATACCAATTTGAGAATATGAATCATGAAATGAATTATAAGCCATAACGCCAAGTAAAACTGCGATTGTTGGCTTGACGTAAAGAGTCATTCGCTTAACTTGAATCGAATGACGATATTTATACAAAATTCCCATTAAGGTCAGCATGAGGATTAATGACGGTGCAACTGTAGCGAATACAGCCAAAAATGAACCTAGTATACCACCTTCATGGAATCCGATATACCCTGCCATTTTCGTAGCAATCGGTCCAGGTAGGGAGTTTCCCATAGCAAGAGCCTCATTAAATTCTTGATGTGTAAGCCAACCTCTTGTGACAACTTCTTTTTGAATAAGAGGAATGGTCGCAGGGCCTCCTCCATACCCTAAAATATTAGCAACAAAAAACGCCCAGAAAATGTTCCAATATACCATTATGCAGACAGTCCTTTTGATTTTTTACCTTCAACTGATTTGGTTGGCTTAACGACCGCAAATAACAGTAGCCCTCCAATAATAAATCCTGGATGTATATGAAAATATTGCATTAAAACAATCCCTACTATAATATGTCCGATTGTAAAGGGCCATTTTAACCCCTTAACGGAAGCTTCTACAAATTGCCAAGTTAGTACACCAAGCATGACTCCAACCACTGGTACAATTGCTTTAGTCATTCCTTGCACCCATTTTAGATCTTTAAATGTCACTAGAGTAGTCAATAAAACTACCATTAAAATAATCGTCGGCAGGATCGTTGCAACTATTGCATTAATCATCCCAATTTTACCACCTACTTTGAACCCAATGTATCCAGCCATTTTTGTATTAATCGGTCCTGGCAGTGTGTTTCCAATAGCGAGCACATCTCCAAATTCTTCATCATTCATCCATTTAAAGCGTTCAACCACTTCTTTATGTACTAAAGGAATGGTCGATGGTCCACCTCCGTATCCGAGCATGCTGCTCCTAAAAAAGGCGATAAAGATGTTTAACTGTTTCATAAAATCCATCCCTTTAGTTTATCTTTCTTTTAGTTTGCAATAAGACAAGAGCACTTCACACAATTACCGCATGGTTTTTTCATCACTGGAATAGGTTGATTGACCATATTCATTAAAAGCGAAGTCTCCACATTACAAAACGAGCATGTCTCACCAGTTTGAGCTTTTTGAATATGAGGCATTTCTACTAACTGTAAGGCTTCTTTCATATGTTTGTCGCATACTAACAACATATCATTCACTCCCGCTCTTAAAATTGGATTTTATGGTGTAGATGTCACTTTCTTTTTCGGATGATCTAATTTACGTTTTTTTACTTCATCTGTTACTTCTTCGTTCCATGAAATCGTTACATCATCTTCAGTAATGAAAGCTTGGCAACCTAAACGGAACCCTTTGCTTAACCATTCTTCACCAAGTTTTCGACGCTCCTGTACTTTTATATGATCAACAGTACCCTCTTCAATTTTACAAACGCAGGATCCACAAACGCCGCCACCACATCGATTTGGTAATTCTCCATCAAATCTAAGAGACATACGTAAAATATTGGAGTTTTCCGGTACTTCTAATACTTTTCCACTAGTAGCAAAATTCAGTTTTGGCATAATTCAAATCCTCCTCTTCACCTCTTTGGTATACAATATACCATATTTATAATTTTCTGACAATATAAAAATTACATATATTAAGCTATTTTTCTTAATTTATATTACTCTATTTGTTTTTATATACCGGTCTGATATAATATTTTGTATACCAAATGCGTCTTAATATTCAAAAAATGAGGTGATGTATGTGCTTACTATTGGATTAATTGGATATGGAGCAATCGGACAAGATATCGTCAAATATATAAACGAAGGCAAGGCTGGTGATGTATCATTAAAGGCGGTTCTCGTACGGAGAAAGGATCAATACGAATCGCATATAAGCGATTTATTTTACGACAATGAAGAGACTTTTTTTGGATTGGGATTGGATCTCATAATTGAAGCTGCGGGTCATGAAGCTGTCTATAAGTATGGAAAAAGGACGCTGTCTACTAGTAGTGACTTTATCATCTCTTCTGTAGGTGCATTAGCAGATGACGCATTATTAGCAGAACTTGAAACTACTGCAAAGCTTACTAACAGCAAGATTATCATCCCTTCTGCTGCGATTGCTGGATTGGATCGTGTAGCTGCTTCTATACTACAAGGGGTTGATGAAGTAAAACTTGTAACGAGAAAACCACCGAGTGCATGGAGAGGAACGATTGCAGAGGAAAAGGTCGATTTAGACACCGTTACGGAGCCAATTTGCATATATAATGGTGTTGCTAGAGAATCTTCTAAGCTTTTTCCGGAAAGCACAAATGTTTCAGCAACCTTGAGTCTTGCTGGAATCGGATTTGATAAAACAAAAGTACAAGTTTATGTAGATCCAAACATAACCAGTAATACACACCAAATTTTCGTAAAGGGATTTTTTGGTGAAATGGAAGTAAAGGTGCAAAATATTCCTTCTTCTACTAATCCAAAGACGGGATATATAGTTGCAATGAGTATTTGTAATACTTTAAAAAATAGAACGTCCTCGATCGTTGTTGGTATCTAGTATTTTCTCTTTATTATTTGTGAAATACGAAACTAAAATAAAAAGCCCCCCTTAGTCTAGACGATCTAATAGTCTATCTAATAGGGGTTTTATTATTTATAGAAAATTGATTTTTCCATACAAGAAAAGAGACGCAAACATCCACAAACTATTTTTATGTCGTTTTTTCTTTTCTTTTTTCTATGTAGTTCATGTACGCACGTCTAGAATTTTCGATATGAATTTTCGTTAAATACTCCGACATTTCTATTTCTTTATTTCGTACTGCTTTCATAATTTCAATATGTTCCCTCAATGATTCCTTACGTCTTCCAGGCGTTTCGTACCCCATATTAGCAGACATATGGATATAATCTGTTAAGCCGGATAAAATTTCAAAAAGCTTCGGACTTCTCGCTGCCTTATATAGTAGGAGATTCATTTCGATATGCTCATTCTCGAAGGTTTCGTCTGAGTGTTCCTCAATATAAAGAAGCTCCTTGATTTTCTGATCAAACTCTTTTTGAATTTCGTCCGTCATTTTTTTAGCAGCCAATTTTGCTGCTAACACTTCTAATGAAGATAAAATCGTAAACACTTCCATAATGTCTTCATCAGAAATATTCGAAACGATGACACCTTTACGCGGAACCGTTTTTACAAACCCTTGTGATTCTAAGCGGAATAAAGCTTCTCTAATAGGTGTACGACTAATATTTAGCTTAACAGCAAGCTCCCGTTCAATTAAGCGATCACCTGGCTTATAATGCCCCTCTAAAATCAATTCTTTTAAATATCTATACGCATGTTCCCGGATTGAAAGAAAATTAGTTTCCATCTCCATTCCATTCACCTGCCTCCTATTTCTTGCCTATTTTAAAATAGTGTATCATCATTTTGTTAAAAGTAAATCGATATTTCTATTATAGTATCTTTTAAATGAGTAATCGAGCACATAGATGGAAATCCATTCCAATCATGTTCTACTTTTAGTTAACTACTTTTATAGCCTATAAATACAAACTTTAATCCCAACTATTTTCTATACGAATGTTAGTACACCAAAAAAGGCGATGTAGGAACAACACCTAACCGCCTCCAAAGTATTATTTTTTAATGTCTGCATCAGTAACAACTTCATAACCGTCATTTGAAAGGAACTCTTGCAATGCTTGTAAAGCAGCTGTTCCGACCTCTGTATCCTGTTCTCCATTTCCACCGCTGATCCCCACACCACCAATGACTTCCCCATTAACTACAATTGGAAATCCGCCTACAAAAATTGCAAATTTTCCATTTAGCATATGTTGTATTCCAAATGCTTCATTTCCCGGAAGGGCTGGTCCGTTTGGTTCTGTATTAAATAAATGAGTGGAGCGTTTATGTCCCGCTGCCGTATATGCTTTAGCAATAGCAATTTCAGGACCCGTAATACGAGCACCATTCATTCGTTCAAGTGCAATGACATATCCTCCGTCATCTACAATTGCAATCGTCTCAGGAACGTTAATATCCTCTGATTTTTTCTTAGCAGCCTCAATCATTACTTTTGCTTCATCTAGTTCTAATTTTAAAATTTTTTTCATTTTTAAATCCTCCTCAGTAACCGATATAGACTGTTTTTATTTGTGTAAAGAATTCAAGTCCAACTCTACCTGACTCACGGAATGTAGAAGTACTAGAACGTTTTACTCCACCAAATGGTGCATTCATCAAATTACCTGTCGTTGTACGATTTACTTTAACTGTCCCTGCTTGAACATCTTTAGTAAATTGATGAGCGAGTTTCAAATTATTCGTAACAATCGATGCAGATAATCCATATTCAACATCGTTAGCAATTAAAACGGCTTCTTCATAGCTTTCTACCTCAATTACAGCAACTACTGGGCCGAAAATCTCTTCTTTAGCAATGCGCATATCGGGCTTTACATTCGTAAAGATCGCCGGTTCAATATAGTAGCCGTTTTCATATTTTCCATATGCAAGCTGTTGGCCTCCATATTCAAGAGTAGCCCCTTCTTCTTTACCAATTCCTATATACTTCAGCACGTTTTTTAACTGCTTTTCATTTGCTAAAGGTCCAATAATGACACGATCGTCAAATCCATCGCCAATTTTTAAAGCACTTGTTTTTTCTACTAATTTCTGCACAAATTGTTCCTTTACTTCCTTCATAACAATTATACGGCTAGTGCCTGTACATGCTTGACCAGTAAGGTGAAAGCCTCCATTCACGGTTAGGTTAACTGCTAAGTCTACATCTGCGTCATCCATTACAATAAGAGGATTTTTTCCACCAAGCTCCATTTGTGTTCTTGTAGTAAAGGATGTGTTTTTATGAATATGTTCCCCAGCACTAGTAGACCCAGTGAAAGTAACTCCTCGTATAGCAGGATGTTTAACTAAGATATCCCCGATATCGGATGAACTTCCAGTTACAAAATTGATGACTCCTTTTGGTATACCAGCTTCATGAAGCGCCTCAACGAGTCGAAATGCAATTAAAGGTGTATCAGATGAAGGCTTGAAAACAACTGTATTTCCAGTAATTAATGCCGGAGCAATCTTTCTTGATGGTATGGAGATTGGGAAATTCCATGGTGTAATGACTGAAATAACACCAAGAGGCTCCCTTTCTGTTGTGACTCTCATATTTGGATCATCATTTGGGAACGTTTCCCCCGTAAAGCTTTGTCCTTCAATTGCATAATAACGAAGCGTTTCTGCTGAGCGAAGCACCTCCTGTTTGGCTGCGCTTATAACTTTTCCTTCTTCTCGTGTTAATTCCTCTGCTAGTTGTTCCACTCTCTGTTCTAATATTGCTGCCGCCTTATTTAAAATAGCAGCACGTTTAGAAGGTGGAGTTTGTGCCCACGCAGGAAAAGCCTGGCTTGCTGCATCAATTGCTTGAATCACGTCTTGTTCTGTCGAAGCTTGAAATGTGCCGACAATATCTTCCTTATTAGAAGGGTTTACGCTTTGGAACGTTTTATTATTTACTGACTCGACCCAACTTCCAGATATGTAATTTTTATAAGTTTCTAGTTTAGTAGTTAGCAAATTTATCATCCTTTCTGAACAAGATGGCAGTTCCCTAGACGGAAACTGCCATTTTATTTTCTAATTATTATGCTTGTACTAGAGCACCTAAATCTTTTTCAAGATATTCTCTCCATAAGCCATCCATATACATGCGACGCATTTTTGCACCAGTACGAACTACTTCTAAGCAACGTTGTTGTAACTCAGGAGTATCAGCATGATCAAGTACAATTTTGTATCCACGCTCTCCGTGAATTTCATCTGATACGATGTGTAAGTCGAAGAATTCAATCTCTTCATCTGTAAAGTTGTACTTCTCACGTAATGCTGGAGTTTGCTTACGATAAATGTCTGGAACTTGAGATTCAAGTCCTACAACTAATGCTGCAGTTGCTACTACGAAGTTTTCACGTGCTGCTACTGCAAAACACCAGCTTTGTAAACCTAGCGTTGTTGGAGCCATGTTATTAGGATCCAATACACGCTCACGAGTTGTTCCGCAAGCTTCAGCAAATCGAATTAATAAGTCTGTATGACGATCGCCAGCGATTTCTTCTTCGTACATGTTTTGTAATGTGAAATCTTTTGCATCTTCATATTTTGGTAAGTTTGGAGTGTTATGGTAGATATAAGCTAAGTAATCTGCAAAAGGTCCAACATAATGGTAATGATTTTCAGCCCAGCGAGCGAAGTGACTACGCTCTAATTTTCCTTCAGCCCATGCTACAGTAAAAGGTGCTTTTTGGCTGTGGTTCCCTTTAATCGCTTCTTCTAATTCCTTACGAAACTCATCTTTAGATAATAATCTAGTCATCCAAACTCCTCCTCCAATATGTTTATGTAGTTTAATAGTTTAGTTAAACAATCGAAGTATACCAAATCACTTAAAACACTTATAAAAACTACTAAATACGAGGTATTTATTTGTATTTTGTATTTGGTATACCAACTAACCTTATAGTAACCCATTGTTTTTTATTTGTAAATACATTTTCACTAAATTTTCTAATTTTTCTAAATTTTAAAGAGATGCTCTACCATATAACGAGAGCGACAATGGTAGAGACTATTAAGCCTGTAGCAACAGGAAGTAAGTTTTTCCTAGCTAACTCTAAAACATTCACTCCACAAAAACTAGCAACCGCTACTAATGAGGACCACGCAATTAACGTTCCACCACCTGTCCACACAGATCCCATTTGACCGATTGCTCCTAGCGTTCCAGGCTCCATACCAACTCCAGGTGCCAACGCTCCTGATAAAGCTCCCACTAGCGGTAATCCAGAAAACCCTGAACCCTCTAACCCAGTAATCGCTCCAGTAATTAATAGACCAAAAGATGTTAAAACCGAATTATGTGGAATGATTGATTGACCAGCCTGAACTAAATCAACTAAAAACGCTGGCTTTGCTACATTTTCTCCTAAGGAAAAAATGGTACCGCTAAAGTCCGAACTACCTAAGAAGAAGAATGCTGCAATCGGAATAACTGGTCCCATTGCACGAAATGCAAATACGAATCCTTCTGTAATATGCTCACTAATTTTATCAAGAGCTTGTAAACGACGGAACGCTACACATGTTACTACTAACAACATAGTGGCAACACCACCGATAAATGCTGCACCGTCCCCTCCCTCAAAACCACTCATTTTACCATTACCGATTTTCGTTGAAAACATAAATATGATAACTGCTAGTAGTGATAGTGGGACTAATACAGCAAAGATTTTCCCCCATTTTTCACGCTCTCTATCATCTATAGTAGCTTCTGTTGCAGCAGCTATTTCGTTTGCAGAAGAGTTTTTGTTTACAAGTGACTGTAAATGTTTCAATGAAGCTTCACTTTCTGATTTACCGATTGATTTGCGTTCAGTAAAGTAAGTAATCGCGATTGCAACTCCCCCTGTAATTAAAGAGAGAATCATGACCTTACCTGACACAGCTGATGTTTGAATACCTGCTGATTTTGCAGTAAGCATTGGAGCGATCTGCATAATATAGTCTGAAGATAATGCCATACCTTGTCCTGCAATAGAAACAACCATGGCACAAGCAATTGGCGATAAACCAGCACGAATAGCCGCAGGTACTAATAGCGTACAAATAAGCGGAACGGCAGGAGTAGGCCAGAAGAATAAAGAAATGACGTATGTGACAACTAATAGAACAGCAAAAGCAATATGTCCGTTTTTCATTACCTTTTGCATCGGAGCAATCATTCTTTCATCTGCACCAGTATCTTTTAAGGAATGTAATAATGCCACCATAAAAGTGATGATTAAAAAGATGGTAAATAGCTCCTTTGCTGCTACAAGATTTGCGTTGAATAACGCTTGAAATCCACCAACAACTGATCCTTTATAAGCAACAGAAACAAGAAAGGTTCCAATGATGGTAGGCAATACAACCCCTTTTCGAAACAGCATAGTCACAATTACAACAAGTGTCATGATACCATAAAGCCAGTGAGCAACAGTTAAATCCATAAACCCCACCCTCTCATTTATAGGTACTTACAACTTACATTCTTCTAGATGTAAAAGCTTTTGGAGTTCGTTTGAAAGGTTTTCGAGTGCTTCACCTACAATCTTTTCCCCAATTTCGAAACTTGATTTCGTTGCATCCCCAATGCAACCATTAGTCGTCATCTCTTCATATCGATAAAACCCTTGAATAGCTTTACCAGGTCGTAGTTGCTTCCATCTACCTTCGTTTTGGATGCTTCCTTTAGTAATTTTATTTGGTCTAATTAAGTGAGGAGCCAAGTAAAGTGCTTCTGACACTTCTCGTTCACAGCTGTGACCGAACAATGGCGAGTGAATAGATTCTGAGATTGAAAGTTTGGCAGATGCCGTCGTTTTAGCATAATAGATTTCTGTACCTAGCTCTTCTGACAACATGGTGCAAGCAACATTTAAAGTTGACTGATTGCCACCGTGAGAGTTTAATAATAAAAATTTTTGAATACCATGATGTTTAAGAGATATAATCATATCTTTTAAAATTGCTATAAGCGTAGTCGGTTGCAATGAAATGGTTCCTGGAAAGTTCAAATGATGGTGCGAGACTCCCATATTGACAGTAGGTGTCACAATTACATGAGGATACATTTTTTCAGCTAATTTCTCAGCCATTTTCTCAGCTAGTACAGCATCACAGCTTTCAACCATGTGAGGGCCATGCTGTTCGTGTGCACCGATTGGAATTATTGCTAGTTTTACAGTATGTAATGCATCCTTTACTTCTTCCCAAGTCATCTCAGTTAACAAATAGGCTTTCATATTTTCACCCCCTTTCATTGTTGTATCCGCTTTCAAAACCTTCTACTTTCGTCCTATGAATTCAACATTTAAATTAAAGAGGTATTTTGTATACCTAGATGATGCAAAAAAATTACTGTGCATTTACTGTCTTTGCAATTTTCGGTATTGGGGCGTTTATATTTTCTTGTGAAATGACAATATCATCTTTGATCGTTAACTGACAGCATAATCGAATGCCTTCTTCAACCTTTTCACCTAGCATTTTTTGCTCTTTCCAGTTTGGCGGATCAAGCTTTTCTGCTCCTTCTAGCACTCTACATGCACATTTTGTACATTTACCCATCCCGCACCCGTATTTCAGTTTTGGGAATTGACGGATGCCTGCCAACACAACTAAATTCGCGTGATCACGCACTTCTTGCTCAATAATTTCTCCTTCTACATGCAAGCGTACTTTTGGCATATGTATCCCTCCAATGTAATTTTCTTAAAATTTCAAAAATTTACTCTGATTATAATTCGAATTTTTTAGAAAGTAAATACTATTATTTATTTGGAAATCTTTAACATAAATGGCCATGTCCATTCAAACAAACTTGATCTTAAAAACGTTTATTGTTTTTATTAAAAATTCAGAAAATTATATTGATTAATATTTTTTTCTGTATTACACTATGAATAGAAATTTGGTATACAAAATACCTTATGCTCAATACTACATAATTTGATGAGGAGTGTGCAAAGATGGGTAAGTATATTGTTTTGACGAATAAAGACACGTTTCAAACTATTGTAGATAACGAAGGATTAAAGGCAATCGAAACATATCACTTCTATTTTTTTAACGAGCTAAAAGCTAAATATACAATTGCCGAAGTGTTGGACGACAATATTAAAATTAAACTTTACGAAAAGTATGAAGGAAAAGAATACGTGAATGATATTCGCGTAAAGTTCTTTGAGACATTTGAAACGATTGAAGCAGCACTAGAAGAGTTATACGAAATAGTAAAAGCTCAAGGAAACAGCGAGGACTCACAGGATTCCAAATTAGTGAAGTCAGACGTACTAACTGTATAGATTACATAGAAATAGCACTGATCCAGTGCTATTTCTTAATTTTACATATAAAAAAAGACAACTATCATAATGTTGTCCATAAAATCCCACTAAATAAGCCACTCTAAACCAAACAAATAAAACATTACAATGAGTAAATAACTAATTGTATAAGGAATATTCCAATTCGATACTTTAAAGGAGCTTTCTTTAACGATGCTCGACATTAATCCAATCGTTGCATTATATGGCCCTACTAAAAACGCAGAAATCGCTCCGGCTAGTAAAGACACCGTTAAAATATAAGGTGAAATACCTAAGCTTTGTGGATCAAGCGCTTCAGCCATTAACGTCAAGGTTACTGCAGGATGTAGCCCTGTAAACGCAAATGCTAACGGAATTAATGGTAATAGAATTAAAAATACCTCTGGACCTACAATATCTTTAAAATGAGTGACTGCTATATTGACCGTTTCATTTAAATTTGTACCTTTTACAACGGAAATAAAAAAACCAGCTGACAAAAAGATAAAAAATTGATCTTTCATTTTAAAGGAATAGGAATGAAAATATTCCTTTAAATTATGTAAAAATGCTTTTTGTTGCTTAATGAGAACAGACCACCCAAGAGCAAACGGAATTACTAGAATCGATACGATAATCACAAAAGAATACGAAAAAAGATGTTCTGCAAATGAAATGATGAGATTGAATAGAATAATAGCTATGAAAATATGAAAAACTTTTCTTTGAGGAGCTACACCTTCTAGTGAAGCAGCAGTTTCATCTTTTGCTAAATCATTTCTATGTCCTTTCGTAACACTTTTCCGTGAATTCCTTGACGCCAATACCCAATCTAACACAATCCCCAATATACTTAACGGTAATACATATGGCAAAATAGATATCCATCTTACCCCAGTTACGCCAATTACGATTCCTACGATTGGTGTAATTGGAGCCCATAGTAGAGGCATCGCAAATCCATGTGTAATAGCTCGACTCATAAAACGCTCTTCTTTTTTTATAGAAAAAAGACTTAAGGATGGTTGAATAGAATAGTAAGTCATTGGTAGAGTTGCCAAATTCATAAACATACTTAAAAAGTAGGATATTCCTGATGTCATTATGTACAACTGGCCAGATGTGTTTACTTTCTTCTGTATGATCGTTTGAATACCCTTTGCATATCCTCCCAGTTTAACCGGAAAACCTAATATTGGAATGACTGCAAACATAGTAAGCAAATCTAGCATTGGACCGAATGAAAGAATATATTCTTTTATACTCATATTGCTTCTCCAAAGAAGAATACATCCAATAAGTAAAAAAATACTCCCTATTGTTCTAACGAGCGATTTAACTGTAAACATCGTATAAAGAACAATAAAGGCACATAAAGAAGAAATAAAAAATTGTAAATCCCAATGGAACAAGCAAGAAAATAAATATAAAAAAATTACTAATCCAAACACATACTTCAACATTGTATCACCATCCTCCCTTCAACATTGGTATACCAAAAGATATTAATTAGTATATTTTACTAGAAATTATACCATAAATACCTAGTTTTGGTATACAATTTTATCTTTTCTGCTTTTCACTGAAAAGATCGGTATAAGTTATAGGTGAATACTTGTTGAGCTTTAAACTTTAAATAAGTTACTTCTTTTTAACTTCCTTTAAACTTTATAAAATTAAATAATTGCTTAAAAAAGCACAATCTTTATCTAGTTTTAACTGTTATTATATTCAATTTCCATTATGTTTAACCAACGTTCAAGGAGTGCACAATTTTAAAAACCTTACCGTATTTTGATAAGGTTTTTAGATTGCCTATTTAGATTTCCTCACTTGAATTAATTTACATTAAAAAAAGAGATAATGAATGTATCAATCCCCTTATTAATGTAAAAGATAAAATTAAGGGAGGTGTCTTATAATGGCAAAAGATGTACTTTGCGAAGTTGATAACTGTAAATATTGGGCTTCTGGAAACAAATGTAGTGCGGATTCCATTTATGTTGTGAGCCATAAAGGGAAACAAGCTAAAAACAATGCTGAAACAGATTGTAAAACATTTGAAGCTGGAATGTAATTGTCTCAAAGGGTAACCTACTTAGAAGGTTGCCCTTTCTTATTTATAGTATTGATAATAACTATCATTTTCATTCAAATTTATTCCAATTATTTTATATTATTTACATCTCGATATTGGGTCTGTATCAATTTAATCATTTTTCAATACTACATATCAAAAAAAATTATCCCTTTCAACTTTACACACCCTTAATGCGAAGGATTCATACCAGTCTTTTTTTCCACGCTCTTGAGCAACTTTGTGGGCTGCGTGCTCTTTCCATTTCTTAATTGCATTCAATGACTCCCAATACGATACCGTTATCCCCATCTCAAGATCACGAGCGCTTTCAACTCCTAGGAATCCTGGTTGACTCGATGCAAGTTTAACCATTTTTTCAGACATCTTACTATACCCGTTATCTCCAACCGTTCTTTTAGAACAAAAAATTACAGCATAATATGGAGGATTTGGCGTTTTTGCAAATGAACTCATTTTTTCCCCCTCCTTCTTCTATTAATCATATTTGATGAAAGAGTTAAATAACATAGACAAATTCAAAAAATGTAAATAAAAAAGCGATACTCAATGTATCGCTTTCAAATATTACTCAAAAATATATGGATTTCCGCTTATGTTATTTCTCATTTCTTCTGTTACTTGAAAATCCTCTTGTTGGTAATTTTGTTCTAATGTTTCTTCATTAATTCCACTACCATCATAATGTACTGGTTTATTTTCCATTAAAATCACCTTCTAATTAAGATTAGTTTTAAGTCGTAAAACTTCATTATTAGAATATCCAATTCTGGAAAATAAATAATAAAACGATGCAATAAAAAACGCATCGTTTCATTTTTTTATATTAATTTAGTCTCATTCACTTTATTCGTTAAAACAAAAGAATAAATCGCAGAAAGTAAAGCAAAAATAACAATAATTCCTCCTACAAATGCGTTCATTGTTACTGCATATTGAGTAATTAGGATCCCACCTAAACTTGAACCTAAAGCAATTCCTGTATGAGAAAAAGAGTTATTTAATCCAACTTGAATATCAGCCGAATCTTTTGCCACCCTCGCTAGACTATCTTGAACTGCTGGACTAATTGACCAAGATACAGTTCCCCAAAGAACAACTATAATAAATAAACTAATAATCGAACTAGGAGCGAATGTTAAGGTTAAAATAGAAATAGCTAATAACCCTAAATTAAACACTAATGTTTTACTTCCACCAAATTTATCAGTAGACCAACCACCTAACCATCCACCTAAAATCCCTGCCATACCAAATACTAGTAAAACAATACTGATCATATTAGTAGATAATCCCATCGTTTTCATTAAGTATGGTGTAAAGTAAGTATAAATTGTAAAATGTCCTGTTAATTGTAAAAAAGAAATTAGTTGAATCGATAAAATACGTTTATTTTTTAGTGTTGCTACTTGTTTAATCAATGGGATTGTAGGCTGACCTTTAACTTTTGGTAGAAATTTATAAATCCCTAGCATAGCCAATAAGCTTAATAAACCGACTAGAACAAATGTCATTCTCCAGCCGAATTTTTCACCGATCACTGTACCCAAAGGGACACCAAAAACTAGAGATGAACTGATCCCCATAAAAATAACGCCAATTGCTCTACCTCTTATTTCAGGCGAAACGATGTTTGTTGCGGTCGTTATTGAAACAACTATTACAACTGAGCAACTTGCTGCAAGTATAATACGTGCGATTAATAATACAGCGAAATTCGGACTAATAATAGAAAGAATATTTCCTAAGAAAAATACTGCTAATGCGATTAATAGTAATTTTTTACGTTCTATTTTTGAAGTGATCGCTATAAAAATAGGAGCCCCAAAAGCAAATACTACTGAAAAAATTGAAACTAGTTGACCAACCGCACCGACCGAAACATGTAAATCACCTGCAATCATTGACAGTAAACCAGTAATAATAAACTCAACGGTTCCTGCGACAAATGTTGCAATAGCTAAAATATATATACTTTTATGCATTGCTTAACTCCTCAAGTATGATCCTATTTATTCATATTAATTTTTTGCCACATTAGTTTATTATATAGATATAACTAAAAATGTCTATGCAAAAAAAACGAACCCACTTTAGATTCGTTTTGAAATTACTCTTCATTATTGTCTATATTTGATGTAACTAGTTTTATACTTTGATCTTCTTAATTTTCAACTAGATGTTGTAAAATGGATAATTTATTTGCCCAAAATTGCTCGTAATATGATAACCATTGTTTAATCTCTAAAAATGCTTCTGGTTGTAGTTTATATCTTTTTTCTCTGCCAACTTTTCTTCCACTAATTAATTCAGCTTCTGAAAGGATATGGAGATGTTTTGCAATTGCTGTTCGACTCATTGGAAAATTACTTGATATCTCTGAAATCGGCAATTCATTATTAGCTAATAATTTAAGTACTTCTCTTCTAGTAGGATCCGCGATTGCTTGAAATACGTCATATTTTTGTGCAGAACTGGACACTAGTTTTCAACAACCTTTTTAAGCTTCTGAACAATACCAGCCCAACCACCATTCATATTGTCGCGTACTATACCACTTTTTTGGTTTGGTTTTGGAAGAATTTCATCAGCAGTTTTCCATCCACTATGGATTAACGTAAATTCAGTTTGATCCCCTAAATCTTTTAAATTAAATGATACTACCCATCCATCAACATCCCAAGTAAATGATACTCGATTTGGTTCATCAATTTCTAAAACTTTACAAGGTGATGGACCGAATGGGCCTTGCAAATGAAACTCGTGACCTACGACTGGTTTAAAGTCATTTGGCATGAACCATGCGGATATACCTTCCGATGTTGATACGACCTCCCAGACTTTTTGAATAGGTGCATTATATATAAGAGTTTGTTTAATATCTTCAACTTGGTTTTGTACGCCCATTTTAATCCTTCTTTCTAGTTAATATAAAACCTTTTGGTTATATTTGAAATTATATACAACCGTTTGGTTTCATGTCAATCTAATTTTACGAACTTATTTTTTCCTTATGTTATTAAATTATTATAAATCGAAAAAATACCTTACATTAGTCAACAAGACTATGTTATCTGTTGCAAAACGCTTTCATACATACTAAACTAATAAAACAGGCTATGACTCAGCTTCCTTCTACATTCACTGATTAGAGCGTCTAGCGGGTCTCTTTCCTGTATTCCTTATCAGAATTGATAAGGTTACGAGGCTATATTGAATCTTCCTTCTATTAGGTTTGTACTCTAAGTACTTTTTCTAGATTCAATAATTTCCTCGTTTTTTTTATTATAAAATTTGGAGGCTATACATGAATCAAACAAACATCCTTTTCCGAAGAAAAAATTCCCTCTCTATCGAAAAACAAGAAAACAACCTCCCAAAACCATTACTTGCAACAGCCTTGAAGCAAATAGAAGCGTTCGGTTATACTTTTTCACTTGAGCTTATTGAAATTTTACAAACATGGAACGATCAAGAATTCATAGCTTGGTTTATAGATTTCAAGGAAACGATTACGAATGAATTAGGCTATAATATTGACCATATTCCTTTTTACAAAAACTTTCCTAATGACGTAATGAAAATTGATGAAGCGGAATTATATATCAATAGCTTATTGTATTATATATTTGATGTTCAGCCTCTTACTCTAATTCAAAAACGACCACCGCTTAGAAATAAAAAAAATCTAAAAATAATTAATCTTGCAAAACAAGATGATCTAATTCAAATTATTAAAAGATTAATTGATAGTACTGGTTCTTTTAAAGCCCAAGACATTGAGGATATTCAATTTGTACTCCTAGCTCAAAATAAACCATTAAACTTACTTCCAGAACTATTTTTATCAAAAGAAAAAATGGTTATAGTCCTAAAACTTTTGTATCAATCTAAAAAAATAAGTGAAAATGAAATCGGAAATTATTTAAAAACGGCAACAGATATTTTACGCTTTTGTGTTGCATTAAGTGATGGTGATCCTTCTTTAAGCATGAATACTAAATTTAAATCATTTAGTAGAAAAGAGCGTAAATTCGTACTTTCATTATTAAATGAAATCCCTCATGCAATTGAAGAAATGGTTAAAAGACGAAACGTATGGATAAGAATTGGAGAAAAACTACATCCTGGTGAATATTCAAAGCGTTTTCCTCATGCTGAAAATTTATTCAATATCCTTAGAAACGAAAAACAAGTAAGTACATACCAAAGTAAAATTACTAAATACTTAAGTGAAAAGAATCTCACTAATTTAACAAATGAATTAATAAAACGCCCTGGTGAGTTTGCTAGAAAACTAGATTTTGTTTTACGTTCATTTACTGAAGAAAATGATCAGCAATATATTGTTTCACAGTTTTCAAACGTTTGTAAAGATGTTTCAACTCCGGTTTTATTGAGTCTATGGAATCATTTTAATAAACGTAATGATGAGAGAAGAATTCGCACCTTTTTTCCTAAAGGAAATATTGCGAAACTCTATGCAATTGAAAATAAAATAACAAAACTTAGCGAAGTTATAATTGATGCTGTTTTAAATCTTATTAAAAAAACTTTGTCCGTACGTTTTTCTGTTAAAGAATCTCTTGGCAAAGTATGGATCGATGAGTCCTATCGTAACTTTACATTACCTACTGGATTGCGCTCGGCAAGTAAGTCGCTTAGAACAATACCTCGAGGTTCAACTATTCCGATTGGTGAAGGTGATATTATTAGATTCTTTCTTTATTGGAAAGAAGGAGATGTAAATGGAGTACATACAGGAAATGTTGATATTGATTTAAGTGCAGTATTTTACGATGATAATTTTAATTATATAAGTGATATCTCTTACTATGAACTAAAAAGTAAACAGCTTAAATGTTATCACAGTGGTGATTTCACAAGTGCTCCTAAAGGGGCTAGTGAGTTCATAGACTGCCATATTCCTACACTTAAAAATAATGGGATTCGTTATGTTGTATTAAGTGTAAATAGTTTTTCAGATCATTCATTTTGTAATTTACCTAGTTGTTTTGCTGGCTGGATGCTAAGAGATGATTTCAAGTCTGGCAAGGTCTTTGAGCCTAGTACTGTAATGGATCGCTTCGATCTAGCAAATGATCAAAAAATAAGTATTCCACTAATTTTTGATACTTTCGAACAGAAAGTTATTTGGTGTGATTTAGGTTTACAAGACAATATTGAGTACTATAACAACGCAAAAAGTAATTCGAATAGTTTAGCAATACTAACTGAAGCTATGACTGAAAAGAATAGTATTTCTCTTTATGAACTATTAGAGTTACATGCTGTTGCCCGTGGCGGGCTTGTTACGAATAAAGATGAAGCAGATACAGTATTTTCATTCAATGAAGAAGTTACGCCATACCGTTATGATTTAATAGTAAGTGAGTTTATGAGCTAAAGTTATCCCCCAGACAATCTAATAAAATCTGGGGGGATATTTAGTTTCCTCTTACCATCGTTATAAATCCAGCACGCTCAGTACAAAACTCATTTTCCTCTTTAAATCCAAAATTTTCATAAAGTCTAATTGCCCTTTTATTAAACTTAGCAACTGTTAATCTGAGTGTAAAAAGATTAGTCGTTTCATGAATTCTTTCAAGAATAAACTTGAAATATTCACTCCCAAATCCTTTCCCTGTTAGATCTGGTCTAACTCCTAATCCAATATCAACCATCCTTTTTTCATATACACCAAACTCGTTCCCTTTTGGTACTTGAGCTGACTGACCAATACAATAAAAGCCAATTAAGTTCTCATTTTGGTCAATAACTGCTAAATACTGATTATTTACTAGTTCATCTAGTCCTTCTTGAGACAATTCATTATTATAAAAATCGTAAGGGGGAGCATAGCTCCAATTAAGAATATCTGTAGCGTAAGACTCTGTCATATGACTAATGTATAATTCCATGGTTTCTCCTCATCTTTCTCCTTGTTAAAACTTCAAAAATAAAAAGCATTACTCATTTAAAATAGAGTAATGCTAGATTTAAATTAAAGTCTATCTAAACTTAACTACCTAATCGAGCATAATAAATTTACGAAACTACCCTATTTCTAACAAAGAAGAATACTCCGATATTAATTAATAAAATTCCAAAAAATGCAGCTAATAATAACTGAATACCCAAAAGCAGGCTTGCATTATCACTAGAATTAAGGATCCACCAAATACTCGCAATGCCTAAGATGAATAGGTTAATATTAAATGCAATCGACATTGTAGCTAAAACATTGTGTGTTTTATTTTGCATTTTAACTTCTACCCACACAGATAAAATCAAGGATACGAAAATAATACTAAGGAATTCAATAAACTGTAGATTCATTTCTTATTCCTCCTAAATTTTATTTGGCAATCAACTTACTATTAGGTTATTCTTTTGATTCGTTATAAAAAAAGATATTCCTTCCAAAAAATAGCATTATCCTTTTAAATAAGGACTTGTACCTATAACATTTGATCTAAAATTTATCGAACTTAAATAAAAAGGAACTTGTTCAATAAAATGTCAAAATTCTCATCACTAAATTAAATAAGTTCTGTCATGATAGATATTTCAGCACTCAATAAAAAAGCAATCTTTTCATAAAGAATGCTTTCAGAGTTTTGAAATATAAAATGGTCTATAGGGAAAAATTGACATTAAATGAACAGTTATTTAATGATGAAATTATCATTTTTTGGATGATCTATTAATGGTTTTAAATGTTAATTGTTTAAGCAATTTCATGATTCCAATAACACTAGTAATGATATTTTTCAGAAGTTAAAAATATTATGAGCTAATTTTTAGAAAAACAAATTCAACTGATTAATTTAATTTATGTTCGATATTAATTGTCCTGCAATCTGATTAATAAACAAATTTTAGTTTACGCTAAGTAAATGCTATTTGATTAGGATTTATTGCAGACTTTTTTTGATGAATAAGTTGATTGGAACGGAGGGATGCTCGACTCCTATGGGATNNTCCTTTTACGAAAATTTGGTAATTTAATTGAAAAGGTAGTTTTCCAACAGAGTGAAAGCAATCTTTTCACAAAGATTGCTCTCTTTTGTCTGTTTATTTTTCATATTGAGTCCAACTAGATCCATGAATCTTATTTGAAACATCGATTATTTTTTTCTTAACTCTTTGTTCTTCAGAGCCTTTTAAAAATAATGGTTGATAATTATTTCGGCTAGAAACTGAAGAAATTGAAAATGGTACAACTCTTATTTCTTTTTGATTTGTGAGTACTCCATTATTTAGATGAAAAGTTTGTTGGAAAACAAATGTATCTTTATCTTTTGGATTTTTATTTCCTCCGAACATAAAATTCCCTAAACTATATACGATAAATTTCCCTTTATACTCTTCAATTCCTTGAACAACATGTGGGTGATGGCCAACTATTAAATCCGCTCCATGGTCGATTGCATAATGGGCTAAATTCTTTTGAGTACTATTCGGTACATAATCTCGTTCGATCCCCCAATGGAAATGGATTAAAATAATTTTCACGCCACTTTTTCTTAAATTTTGTATATCATTATTAATTTTAATCCTTAATTCAGGTGAATCATTCCATCCTTCATAACCTAGTGCAGCAACCTTAGTACCTTTAATCGTTGTTACATATTGGTCGTTATAGCCAAAATAACCTATCTTTTCTTTTTTCAAATTGTTAATCGTATCTTCAAAACCTTTTTGCAAATAATCATGGCTATGGTTGTTAGCTAAATTGACCGCTTCAATACCACTTAAAGTTAATATTTTTGCATAAGAAGGATTCCCTTTAAAGCGAAATGTTTTAGTTGCTCTTATTTTCGCATTCGTTAACGTCGTTTCTAAATTAACAGTAGATAAATCATCTTGTTTAAAGATATTATTTAGCCCTTTTGTAAAATAAGCTAATCCATTTTTATTTGCTTCTGCTGGAAAAGAATTAATATATTGAAAATCCTCATCTGATCCAAGTGTAAAATCGCCAGCTGCGCTAATTTTTATAGTCGTTTCTATGTTTTCTGGTTTTGCCGTATTGTTATTTTCTGGCTTTTGAACTGGTGGCTTAATAGCTGGCTTTTTAATCGATTTTGGTTTATCTACTACTTTATTTTTAGTCGTCTCGTTTTTTACTAAATTGCTTTCTTCATAAACTTTCTTATAAACAAAATAACTAAATCCTGATATACAGCCAAATAGAACTAATATCATAATCCATATAAATATTTTTTTACTATTTCTTTTTTCAGTATCTTTATCCTTCCGACTCCTCATATGTTTTTATTTCTCCTTTTTATATCTTTGCTAGAAATATATTTTCGATTATTAGTGAAGTAAAAAAATCTATTTCTTTTTAGTACGGATGCCTGAACCTCCCCTACCACATTTAGACAAAGATTTCCGCTCAAAATATTGATAAAGAATACTCGTCGACTGACGAGACTAAGCGAAGGCAGAGACGTAGTTGAACTTATACTTTATTCCTAAAATTGGTGGTGACCACGCCTTAGCACGACTCCTCGCTGCTAATTTATACTTACTCAAGAGAAAAAAGAGAAAGTGAACTTTCCCCTCACTTTCTATAGAAGAAACTATTTCGTTTCTGAACTTTTCAACGTTAAAACATATGCCACAAATTCATTTTGATTTTCTTTTAACATCACTTTAGAAACCAATATTTTTTTACCGGATGGACTCCAAGTAATTGGCCCAGCAATCTCGTCCAAATCAGTCGATAATTGTGTTATCTTTCTAGATTTGACATCGATCACGAATAATCCTCTTTCTCCCTTATCTTCCGAAATGACGGAAAAAGCTAATGTTTTAGAGTTTGGCGACCAACCTGCACCGAAAATTTGAGTTCCCGTAGCTAAAGATACGGTTTTTCTTCCATTTTCATCGGTAATGAACAACTCTCTTTTCGTGGCTGCAATTTTTCTAACAATAGCGAATTGCTTTTGATTTGGTGATGGAATAACCCATTCAACTTTTTGCTCGTTGTATTTTTTTCTTATTAAATTAACTTTATCAGAGTTAGCATCAATCTTATTTACTTGTCCATTTAGATCAGCCGAATACATTTGCTGAAATATTGTTGAATAAATGATTGTCTGTTTATCGATCCATCTTCCTTCTGTCGCAAATGCATAAATGGTATCAGGATCTGACACTTTAACCTTCCCAGTTCCGTCAGAATTTATAATAAAACCTGTACCAGAATTTCCATCCTCTGTTTGTTTATAGAAAATATGCTTTTTATCAGGTGAAATAACGGCACCTACTTGATCATGCTCCTCGCTTGCTAATACTTTTGATTTGTTTGTGTTTAGATTATATGAGAATAAATTAATGTGATAAGTATAATCACCATTATCTGTCATTACTGATTTTGGTAATTTTGTATTTTTTTGTTCAGTTAAAATTGTATGATCATCCAACCAATCCGTCCCACGAATACCCTCATAACGATCTATTTTCTCAAGGGCTAACTCGTTTGTTACAACCTCTTCATTCCCTGTTAATACGGTAATTTTTTTATGTTTTTTTTCAATTACTATATCTTCATTTTGACTTTGACATCCAGATATTAATAGTATTGTACTACCTAGAAAAAATACTTTAAGCATGTACTTTTTAAACATCACATCACCTTCCTACATTCTTACAAATTTTATGATACGTTTAGAATGTTTCTATTTTTAACATATCATGTTTCCAATTTGTAAACTTTTACTTCGCTAGCGGAAATGTAATGATAAAATTTGATCCGCTACCTTCTATCGATTCAACATGAATCGTACCATTTTGCTTTTCAATTAAATCCTTAGTTAAAGCAAGCCCTAAACCCGATCCACCAGATTGACGAGAACGATCTTTATTTACAGTAAAAAATGGTTCAAATATTTTATCAACTAATTCCGACGAAATACCAATACCTGTATCTGATATATTAATAACTAAACGATTATTTTCAATCCTATTCGAAACGTTTATTTCACCATTTGTTTTATTATATTTAATTGCGTTATCTAATAAATTCATAATAATTAATGTAAAGCTTTCTTTATCAATAAGAATCGTTGCATGTTCAAAATTTGTATGGATAGATAAACCAAACTTAGTCATTTTCCCTTTCATTCTTAAACAGATATCTTCTAAAAGGGAATATACATCAACTTTTTCTTTTACAATTTCAAAGTCATATTTCTCAAGTTCTGCTAGCTTTAATATTTTTTCAACCATATCGTAAAGACGAAGTGATTCTTTTCCTATATTACTAATTGCTTCTTCTAATAATTTTGGATCATCCGAATACATGTCTAATAAATCAATATAAGCCCTAATTACAGTCAGTGGGGTTTTAAACTCATGTGTAATCGATCCGATAAACTGCTTTTGTTGTTTTTCTAAAACTTTAAGCTTTTCAACAGCTAATTGCAGATTTTCTTTTTCTTGTTGAATGCCTTTTATATTATTTTGAATTTCATTACTCATGTAGAAAATTGCTTGGCTTAAATAACCCAACTCATCTTTTCGACTTAAAGTAGATCGGTCTGGATAGTTTCCTAATTGAATTTCCTCCGTTACTTTTCTAAGTTTTAAAATACTCATAACAAGAGAATTAAAAAAGAAATAACCTATGATAAAACTAAGAATTGTAGTTACTAAACCTATTTTAATAAACAGGTTAATTGTATTATCATAAAATTTCTGATTATTAATTAATGTATAATCGAACTGAACAACTCCAAATTGATTATTCGCATTATAAATTGGGGCAAAATAAGATAATGTTTCACCGCTCTCCTGATATGCAATCTTACCTTTTAACGCATAACTTAAGGTATCTCCTACATCTCTTGTAGATTCTAAAGGAAGAGAATCTCCTACAACTTTTCCAGACATATTAAAAATTGTGACATGAAGACTACTAATAATCCCAATCTGTCTAGCAATTTCCCGACCATATCGTTTAAAAAAATCTTGAGGATTTTCTGATGTTTGACTTAAATAAACTTGCTTTACATATACATTTGCTAATTTACTTTGCCTAGCAAGTGTTTCTTCAGTTTGATTTTGCTGGTTTTGTTTGATACCTTGTAAGACTAATATACTTAATACAATGACAGTTCCGATTAATAGAATGGCTAAAAATAAACTCGACTTAACTTTAATACTCAGTTTCATTTATTTTCACTAGATATTTTATATCCGACTCCAAAAACAGTTTGAATTAATTGTTGATAGGAATTGCCTAGCTTTTTACGTAAACGTTGGATATGAATATCGACCGTTCTCGTTCCACCTATATACTCCATTCCCCACACTAAATCTAATAATTCATCTCTACTAAAAATTCGATCCATATTTGAAATTAATAAAACAAGAAGGTCGAATTCTTTAGGGGTTAATTCTATATTCGTTCCATCAACTGTCACTTTTCTTTGAGCAGGAATTACTTGTAGTTTATTAATTGAAATACTCTTTTTTTCATCAGGCGTTGATTGTTTTTTTAGTCTTCGGAGTAGAGATCTAGTTCTAGCAAGTAATTCCCTAATATCAAACGGTTTTGTTATATAATCGTCGGCTCCAAACTCTAATCCTAAAACCCGATCAATAATATCATCCTTAGCTGTAAGTAAAATAATGCCAAGTTCTTCTTTATTCCCTATTTGTTTACATAAATCTAAGCCGTTCATTACAGGCATCATAATGTCCGATATTAAAATATCTGGATTAAAATCTGATATCTTATCTAATGCTTCTTTTCCATTAAAAGCGTTTTCTACGATAAATCCTTCTCTACGAAATGCGTAAGTTAATGGATCTACAATACTTTTTTCATCATCTACAATTAATACTTTCCCTTGCAATTACCTCACCTAAATTCATAATTTATGTTTTTATTTTTACTTACTTAAACTTTATTTTTGGCTTATTAATATTTTCCTTAGGAAAAATTATAGATGGCTCAGTACTGAATTACTAAACGTTTTTACTATAAATGCAAAAAATTTACAACTTGGAAACATCTTGTTCTTTTTTAACATAATCAGGATGCTATACTTTTCCTATGAATTGTTCTTTGATAAGTAGTATATAAGGTTGAGTGGACAAATAAGACATAGTGCGAAAACCAAGCCCGTCACCCTTCCACTCGTAAAATAACTAAGGTAACGAAAGAACCTCCATTCGTTGGACATCTACCACAGGAACTGTGGGAAGTAACGCTCGTGGAGATGAAAGGTTGCTTTCGTCACGGAATCGAGAAGCCCCTACTTCAAGCGTTAACTAAGCGGTGGGAGTGGTTCACTTCTTTGTTCTGATCATTAATTAGTTTGGACAATATTCTAGTCCTTTATCTGACATCATACATTTAGTAATGAGTACAAATGGGAGGGATTCCATGGAAAGTTACCATATTCGAAATATGCAAGATAAATGTAAAAAATATAAACTCTGCCATGTAGTGTTTCAAACTTCTGAAAGAGCTTTATTAGAAGGGATTTTATTAGATAACAATTTGAGTAGCGCAGACTTACTTGTCCCAGAGGACCTCGCCGCACCCGAATCGCGTTATTTTGAAGTAAGACAAAGTAGCGGGGAAACTTTTCGCCCTAGATACCGAATATATAAAAAGGTCACTGTACCACTTTCTTCAGTTGCAGCAATATACTTGTATCCGTATTACTACCCAAGTTACCCATATATTTATCAAAGAAATTATCATCCTCAATAGTAAAAAAAGCATCTACTGATAATAGATGCTTTCAGACTGTTGACAAACGCTCGCTTTCTTCGTTACTTCGCCTGTTGAGCGGTGCTCATTACCGTTTAGGGTAACTCAGCTCCTCACCAGACTTCGCGCCTCGAAAGACAAGCGCTTGCAATCAGTCTGAAAATCAAGTTTCTTGGACTTCGTCTACATACTAAAAGCATCTAAAAAATAGATGCTTTTTCATTTTAGATTGTGAAGTTTTATTTCGCTACAAATGAAAATATCGATAAAGGTTTGATTTCATTAGAAGTAACAGACTCTTCTAGCATTTTTATTTCTGAACGAATCAGTCCATTTAATTTACTAGGCATATTCTCAATATCGTTGAGTTCAATATCGATATCAGCTAAAGTCTTATTAATCTCCCATTTAGCATCCTGTAATTTTGGAGAGAATATAGATGTTTCATTCATTATGTTCCACCCTGAAGCTTCACAGATATTTTTTATATCACTTGGAGTAAAAAGGGTGCGAATGTTTGATTCACTATTTTGTTTTAATGACTCATACTGAGCTTGAATTAAAATAGATAATAAATGTGGGTATTGCTCAATTGAGCTAATTCTTGTATCCCATTCGGCAAAGCATAATTTTTTACCCCATTTTTTAATCTTTTTTAAGACAGCAATAAATTCTTCATGTGATTTTAAATACCAAGAACAGTGAGACATCACAATATAATCAAACTCATTTTCATGAAAATCAACAGTTGGTGATAATATGTCAATTTCAAAATCCATTTTTAATTGTTTACCTAAATTCGATTGTAATAGGAAGTCTGCTGAATCTCCTAATGAAATTGGACTTCCGTATGTTCGTGGGCCGATATCAATTCCATGAACTAATCCATTTTCCCCGACCATGTATGCTAAAACGGCAGTCGTATCTCCTTGACCACAGCCTATTTCTAATACTTTACTTCCCTTTTCTATATTCCAAAACTCAACTAATTTAAAACGATGTTCTGTTTGAATTCTTTGTATATCAGACATCCCCTTACCTGATGCCATACAATCAATAACTGATTCAACTGCAATTTTTAGCATTGAATTCCTCCTTAGAGATAAAAGTCTTTATGAAACTATTTTTCTATTACTTTCAAATTGATTTTTATATTAATCTATTTAAAGTTTACCTCTCCTACACCTAAATCCACGTTTATTGTTAATTTAACATCAGCTTTTTCGAACGCTTCATTAACATAAACACCATTTCCTTTCGAAATTAAATCGACTACATTTGCCTTGCCAATTCCCTTACTTAGATTGATCTTTACACCAACATCAGAAGGTAACACGATGGTCGTTTTCCCAACCCCTGTTTCAATATTTGCTTCGAAGCTTTTATTCCAACTTCCACCTAAATTAACATTTAGCTCTCCGACTCCAGCCTCGATTTCTAAATCATTTAAATTCAATCCACGTAAATCGAGATTTGTTTTTGAAGCACCAGTATTAACATCTAAATCAATCGGAAGTTTATTCGAAAGCTTCAAATTCCATTCATTCTTTAATTTACCAATTTTCACTTTTGGAAAATGCTTTTTAGATTGGTCAATTCTTATTTCTCCCGTTGAATCTTTAAGCTTATATGATACATCTGGATTAAAATATTTATTGTTATATTCGATCGTTCCGTCTACCCAATTTTTTGTACCTTTAGAAACATTCATTAATCCGGCACCTAAATCTAAACTAACATCCAATTTTTTAGCTTGATCTTTATGAATAGAAACAGTTTCTTCTTTTACCTTTTCATCGTTAAAAATTGAACAACTAGCAAGAACGAATACCGAAGTAATCATTAATAAAGCAGAAATAATAATTTTTTTCATTTTTTAACCTCCAATTAAAAACTTCTAATAATCACATTTTATGGAAATTAAAAAATCTAGATAACATCCTACAGTATCAATCCGTCTACGACCAAAGTATGAAAGTAAATAAAGTACGAGATATCCATTAATAATTATTAGATTTTTTGACCGCATTCTCCTTTAATTGTTGATAAAAAGATGAATAATTCCAACTGAAACTAGCTATTCCTTCAAATTCAAATCAATTTACATACGTTTTCTTGAATGCGAATAAAATGTTATGAAGGAATTGTAAAGGAGGAGAATATATGACAAGTTCTCCACTAACAACTGATCAAATGATTTCAATCATTCAAAACGGCCTTAGAAAAACCGAATCCACAAAAAAAGTAATGATCGTAGGCGCTGGAATGGCTGGTTTGACGGCAGCTTCATTATTAAAGGATGCAGGACACCATGTCACAATCATTGAGGCAAATGATCGAATTGGTGGTCGTGCTTATACTTTACGTGCTCCATTTAGTGATGGGTTATATTTAAATGCTGGTCCATTACGAATCCCAAATGTCCATCATTTAACTTTAGAGTATATTAGAAAATTCAATTTACCAGTAAATGAATTTATTAATGAAACCCAAAACGATATCATTTATGCAAATGGAATAAAAACGAATCAAGCTAACTATAAAAGCAATCCCGACATATTAAATTATCCAGTAGCACCAAACGAAAAAGGAAAAACTTCAGATGTGTTATTGGATCAAGTATTGCAGCCATTTATCAATTTTATTAATCAAAATCCATTAACTAATTGGGAAATAGTCGAAAAAAGGTATGGTAATATTTCATTTGGTTCATTCTTAAATTCGTACTTTTCTGTTGGTGCAGTCGATATGATTGGAGTGCTCCTTGATTTTGAAGCATTTATGGGAATGTCCTTTTTAGAAGTATTAAGGGAACAGGTCGCTTTTAAATCCGCAACAAAATTCTACGAAATAACAGGAGGAATGGATCTATTACCAAAAGCGTTTCTTCCTCAATTAAAGGATAATATACTATTAAATCAAAAAATGACGAAAATTATTCAAAATGGTAATTCCCTAACAATCCAAACAACTGACAATAATACCGCAAACCAATACATTATGAACGCAGATCTTGCCATCATAGCTATACCATTTTCACTCTTAAGATTTGTGGAAATTGAACCATTCCATTCCATATCTTATTACAAGCGAAAAGCAATTCGCGAAATCAACTACATGTCAGCAACAAAAATTGGCATTGAGTTTAAAAGTAGATTTTGGGAGAAATATGGTCAATTCGGTGGTATGTCTACAACCGATTTGCCTACTAGACTCTCACTCTATCCTAGTATGGGGATTGGCACCACTGGTCCAGCAGTAGTGAATGCAAGCTATACGTGGGCAGATGAGGCGCTAACATTGAGTGCCTTAACTGAAGAAGAGCGCATTCATTATGCTTTACGGGACTTGTCTAAGATTTGGGGCAACCAAGTTTATTCTGAATTTGTAACTGGAACGTCCTTTAGCTGGAGTCAAAATCCATTTTCTATTGGTGCCTTTACATTTTTTGAACCGGGGCAAGAGGAAGAACTGAATTCTTATATAAGCAGTCCAGAGGGAAGGTTACACTTTGCAGGGGAGCATACTTCTCGGTCTCATGCTTGGATACAGGGCGCGATTGAATCTGGCGTACGTGCTGCTAATGAAGTGAATAGCATATACTAAACTACTTAAAAAGAAGAAAGACCGGGTAATCACTGCCCGGTCCGCTTTAAGGTCTGTTCAACTTGCCCAAACAAAACCTAATTTCAACAATAAATAACTATTATTATTGTATAATACCATCTGGCCTAAATCGGCACATCATAATTTCATCAACAAAACGGCCATTTGCTTTAATATTCCCTTTCTTAACTCCCTCGACCTTAAACCCAAACTTTTCATATAATGCTTGTGCCTTAGGATTTGTCTCCAATACTCCTAGCTCTACTCTTTCTAGCATTAACCAATGATCTGCCAAATCTAATACTTTCGTAAGCAAAGCTTTTCCAATTCCTTTATTATGATGATTTCCATCAGTTGCGATAAATAAATCTCCTACATGTGACCTGTGACCTGTTCTTTTCACTAAACCAACTAACCCTACTACATCTCCATTACATTCTGCGACAAATTCAAATTCGTTTGCTTGTAAGTTTCTAATTCTATTTTCCATCATGTCTACTCGCATACTAGGTAGAAATATCATATATGGAAAAACATTTTCTTGGGTGCATATACGATGAAGTGCCTTAGCATCATTTATTTCTACTGGTCTAATCAATACTTCCATCTATGCTCACTCCTACAACTTTTTTATATTAAATCTTCAAGCCATTCATGATTTGGATGATGGATTAAGATTGATTCACGTAACCATGTTTTCTGTGAAAGGTTCAAATAATCTTTCACGTTTTTAAAGTCCTGATGATCCTTTTCTCTTGTATTTCTAACCTTATATAAAAGCACTATTTCTGGATTCAAATAAGGAATTCCTTCATTTGTAACACGATAAAATGAGTCCAGCTTACAAGTAATCGATTCATCCCTTCTAAACTTCCAATCATTTAACTCGATTTCATTTAATAAGACTTCTAATTCATCTTTTGTCTCATCATTTTTGCCATGTATTTCGTGAATAGGTAATTCTAAATATTCATTCTCCCAAGTTGATAATACCCCTTTAATGACCTTATTAAACGTCCAGTTATGTAAATATTCTTTAAGATAAAGTTGATCCTTACGCGCAATGGCGATTTCAATATCATAGTGGTTTCTCGTTTGTTTTCCTAAGAAAAGGTCAATCGCCCATCCACCAGCTATATACCATCCTTTATTAAAATCCTTTATTCGTTTAAGAACTTTATAACATTGTTCAAAAGACATACCGTTCCTACCTCCTAATTAAAAAAGTACCACACAAAATGTATGATACTAATTAATTGATTTATTTAGTTCGAATAAATAAAAATTTTTCTACCTTAGGATGAATTGGCTCATCTGCATAAGAACGATTTGATCGATTATATGGTTGAAACCCATTATCTGAAGACTCACTTTGATCATTATTATCCGAATAAAGTTGTGTTCCTGGATTACCTGAAACAATTGAGGTCTCCGAACCATCAGAAACTAAATTAGGACCATAATTAATAGATAGTACAGTGAACAAACACAATATTGTCATCATGTGGGATAGTCTTTTCATCATGTTATTTCCTACTTTCGATAATTTTTAATAGTGTGCTATTGTATTCTTTATATAACATGTTTTGTTTTTCTAACGATTCGTGTTTTTCATAGTAATCTGTAACAACATCATAGTATTTGATTAATTTTTCATGATCATTGGTTTGAACCCATAATGGCAAGCCAACTTCACGTAAATATGGAACTAAATTTGCTTCATCCTTTTTTGCTTCTAGTAATAAAACCTTCATTCGAATATAGGATGCACTATTTTTATCCTTTATTTTGGAGAGATTCTTACATAACAACTCAGTAGCCGTCTCGTAATCATTTATGATCATCATATTATTCGCTATATTTGAAATGACTAAAAAGTATTCTTCAGTCCCCTCTTGTATATTAGATAAATAGTCTTGATAATACTTTATTGCTTTTTTATGTTGATGAGAATGATAGTATAAAAAGCCTAAATTATGTAAAGCACTCATATGTATTGTTTTATCACTTAATATGACAGAAGAATCTAGTATTTCAATTAGAAATTGTTCGGCTCGATCTAACAACTTGCTCTTAATTAATTGAAGTGAAAGTAACATTTTTGCATCAAGGATCCGTTTAATATTATTATTTTGTAAAAAAATAGGAATTGCTTTATTACAAAAATACATCGATAAGGAAGTCTGATTAATAAAGCTATATACTAAAGCTCTATAGAAGCAATATTCCTGGAAATCGATCTCTAGGTTTGGCGTAATTTCTTGTACTTCATCCATTACTAGAAGAGAGTCATTATATCTTTTTTCTTTTATGTAATATATTGATAGTGTAAACAAATATTTTATCGTTTCATATTGGGAAAATTTCTTCTTTTTTGCCTCAAGTTGTTTCCATTTTTTCTTTGCCATTTTAAGATCTTCAACAAAAATATAATATCTCCAAATTGTAATACAAAAATCATTTGATATATTAGTATAATTTATACTTTCTTCTTTACCAATCAATTCTTCAAACAGTATTTTACTAGAATCATAGTCAGCTCGTTCTATTGAATTCCATAATCGTTTAAGTTGAACAGTCACTTCATCTATACTATCATTTTCATCTATTTCAACTCGCATCTTTCTTAAAAGTAATTCAATTGTTTCTATACCAGCCTCTTTTGTACCGTTTTCAATTTTACTTAAATGCGAAACAGAGCATATTCCTTCACATAATTTCTCCTGGGTCCACCCTAATTTTTTTCGATGATGAAAGATCATCATGCCATAATCCATAATAAAATCTCCTGTTCACCTTTATTTAAAATAGATATTTATATGACTAGAAACTATTAATTTCTTATATTAATATTTTTAATTTTCTCTTAATAATTAGATTTTATTAGATTTTCCGATACATTTATATACTTTTTCGATTTTTTTCAGACAAATTATATTCAAAAAATTTTCCCAATACAAAAAAGTCAAACAGAATGGTATGATTTTAGTACAAGCAATTAAACGATACTAACGACTAATAACTTCATTAGTATTTTTTAAATGCACCCCCATTTAATAACCAGTTTAAAGCAAGATGTAATCATTACATCTTGCGATTTTTTTGATTAAAGCCATTTTTAATAAATAATTTAAATATAGTTTTCTAGCCATCAAGTAATTTAATAAATTCAAGCTAGTAATCTTCCAAATTAATTTATACTCGTAGAGGTCCCATATGACAAAAAAACCAATTACTTTATATTTGGTAATTATTGGAATATTCATCATTATTATATTAACATTAAAACTATCTATTGAAAAAGAAAAACAGAAGAGATTGGACGATGAAGCGTCTACAGAATTAATAATTGAACAAAATGTTCAAAATTCTGTAAGAAACTACATTACCGCTTTAAAGTGGAAAGATGTTGAGATTTATAACTCTGTTGTAGTAGATTCATTAAAAATCAGCAATCACTCTTACTACTTTACTAAGATAATGTCTAACGTACTTGATGCAAAATTCATCGGTGATAATTTATCTGTCATTCATTTAAATAAGAAAGATCATAAAACTACGGTACATATAAAATACGAAATAACATTTGTTGACGGGATAAAGCCTGAAGGAAATTATAAAAACGGTAGAAATAGATGTAATGTAACACTGGATCTTGTTAAATTAAAAAATAAATGGGTCATTTCAAGTATTTATGATTTAAAAGTTATTTAAATAAAATTACGTTCTTAATAAAGACCTTTATAAATGAAGAAAGTCCACTAGGTGATTAATTTTCCTTGTGGATTTTTTATGAATTTAATTTTTTTCCTGCATTAATCTAAGCATTTTTGCCAAAAAATTTATACAAAAAAGGAGAACTCAAAAGTACTCTGACTTTGAGTTCTCCTTTTTAAGTCATTTGTAGTTTCTTCCCAAATCAATTAGCCTAATTACTAAAACAAAACTGATTAAATTTTATCTAAATCTTTCAGCAACATCTCTTTACTGTCTTCAAACTTTACGTCTTTTACATATTCATATGCTTTAGTTTTAGCAGCTAAGCTTTCAGCAGACTGATTTAGTTTTGCATACGCTCTTGATAAAGCCTCATATGCATATGCTATATAAAACGGCTCAACCTCTTTTTCTAAACTAATCTTGACACATTTTTTTGCGTAATCTAAAGCCGTTTCTCCTTGCCCTATAACAGCGTACACTCGTGATAATTGCCAATATCCAATCGATATGTTTCTTGGTGTATGGCTCTCTACTTTTGTCCAATGCCAAAAAGAGCTATGACATAAATGAACCATTTCTTCTGTTTCACTTTGAGATCTATTTTCTAATTCAAGTAGATCCCACACTTTATTAAAACATGAAGCAGCAAGCTCCCTATGTGTGAAGCTATTTTGTTTAATCGTCTCTTCCATAATTTACTCCTCCATATACCTCAAATCTAGGTATAATTTTATTGACATACCGAGTTTGAGTCAGCATCACAGCTAACTTTGGTTTCAAAGCCTGTTGAACTATTTTTAATTTGAATAACTGCATTTCTTCGTTGCTCTTCTAACTTCAATCCTTTTTCGCCAACGGATTGTTCGTAATAGTTTATTTCTTGGTCTTGTCGCTCATCAGCATTAGCATTAAAGCTCATTAAAATACCAACTGGAGTTGCTAAAACTAACAAAAATACACCAATTCTAAGAGCCGCGTACTTAAATGCTTTGTACCCGTTTTTTAATAATTTATCCATATGTATAGATCTCCTCAAATTGAATATAATATTCGAAATTAATTAGCAAATATTGACTAACAATACTATTCTCTGTCCTAGTCATATTTTCCTGTCTTCCTCTTATGGAACATAAAAATTCTATGAGTAATCCCGACCAAATGAATTCAAAAAAAAACAAAAAACGTGTTCATACAGATGAAAATTAATTCATCTATATGGACACGTTTATCTTAATTCATTGTGTTTTTTGTTGTTAAGCTTCTATTCACCTAAATCTACATTGTGGTAAACACGTTGAACATCTTCAATATCTTCAAGAACGTCTAACATTTTTTCGAACTTTGCAAGGCCATCTTCTGGAAGAGTTACATCACTTTGCGCTAACATTGTTAATTCTGCTACTGTAAACTCCGTAATACCAACGTTTTTAAACGCTTCTTGTATTGCATAGAATTGGTCTTGATCAGCATAAACAATAACAGCTTCATCTTCTTCTAAAATATCGCGAACATCAACATCTGCTTCCATTAAGATTTCAAGAACTTCATCAGAAGTTTTACCTTCAAGTCCAATTACAGCCGTTGCATCGAACATATATGATACTGAACCTGTTACCCCAAGGTTACCACCGTTTTTACTAAATGCAGCACGAACCTCTGCAGCTGTACGGTTTACATTATTAGTAAGTGCATCAACAATTACCATTGATCCATTTGGTCCGAAACCTTCGTAGCGAAGTTCATCGAAGCTTTCTTCAGAACCACCTTTTGCTTTTTCGATTGCACGATCAACAATATGTTTCGGTACACTATAAGTTTTCGCACGCTCTAGTACAACTTTTAAAGCTTGGTTTGATTCTGGATCCGGCTCACCTTGCTTCGCTGCTACATATATTTCACGTCCAAACTTTGCATAAATACGACTAGTATTTGCATCTTTTGAAGCTTTCTTCTCTTTAATATTATTCCATTTACGACCCATCTTGTTCCACTCTCTTTCAACTTTAAATCTACGTTTAATTTTCTATGTATTTGACTTAAGTCAAACATTTACCATTTAATATTATACCTCATTTATACTTTTTTTCGAAATTAATCGTTATTAAAAATTAGTGGAAATAAAAAACATTACTTCTTGTTTTGAAGTAATGTTTTTATTTTTATATTACTTTTACCTTTATCAAATAAGTAAAATAATTATTCCCCTTCCAGATACCTTTTACTTCATATATTCTTTCCCCTTTTTTAGATCCAAGTTGGAATGAGTAACTTCCGTAATTATCTAAATTGTGGTCATAAATATATGCTTTTTTAGTCCCACTGTGTTCTAATATTTCCACATTTTCAGGTTGTTCCGAAAAATATATCTTTAGAAAATCACCTTCAAATGCTGGAATAGCTACTTCTTCTTTAATATTTTTATATGTACCATTTGTAGATATATCTTTATCTAATAATTTTCCCCAAGAATAATTTGCTATTTTATAAGGAATTGTTTTATCTGCTAGCTCAAATTTAACTTCCGGTTTTTCATCTTTTGACAAAATTGTTTGGTTAATAATGATCGAAATCGTAAAAATTGCAACTAAATATAAGATCCCTTTTTTAAACATCGAACTTCCGCTCCATATTTTTTCATTTAATAAGTTTAATGTAATCTATTTCTATTAAATTGTATATTGGGAAAATTCTGTAGTTATTTAAAATGTTCCATCAATTAATTTATTATACTCACCTTTTTAAAATAAGATAATTTTCAACATATTTTTTATAGAAATAACAAAAATTAAGGTAATATGGTGGGAGAAGTAATAGAAAGGATTGATAAAATGGTTAACAATAATCCAGAATATTGGATCTCTAAGCTAGGACTAGAAGCACATCCTGAAGGGGGATATTACAAATCTACCTATCAATCAAAGGAACAAATATCTGATCGTGAATTAACGGTAAATTATGATGATCATAGATTGCTTTATACTAGTATCTATTTTTTGCTACAATCACATGATATTTCTCATTTTCACAGATTAAAGTCTGATGAATTATGGTATTTCCATGCAGGAAGTTCTTTAACCGTTCATGTTATACATGAGAACGGTCAATACGAAGAAATAAAATTAGGACTTAATTTAGAAAAAGGAGAAGTTCCTCAATATTTAGTACCGAAAAATTCAATTTTCGGTTCATCAGTTATGGAAGAAAATACTTTTTCATTAGTAGGCTGCATGGTTTCACCAGGATTTGATTTTAAAGACTTTGAATTATTTACTCAAGAGCAATTACATACTAAATACCCTGAACATAAAGAGATTATTAATAAGTTAGCTTATAAGGTACTTCCTTATTAGTTCTAAATAAAGAAAGTGAGCTTTTTAGCTCACTTTCTTTCACGTTGTTGAAAAACA